>JBFGEG010000003.1:0-68983 GCA_041580235.1 Phycisphaerales bacterium | reverse complement strand
TGTGCGCACGGTCAGACCCGGCGGATGAATCCGCCGGGTCGTACAAGAGCGAGTGTCGGCCCGGAGGGCCGTACGGAGCGCTCTAACTAGACCTCCCCCGCAATCTCCTCGTACGGATCCTCATCCATCGCCTGCCGGGTGCTTCGCAGACCCTGGTAGATCTTGTTCATGGCGAAGATGCCGCCCACAAAGCACAGCACGAAGAAGACGGACCCGACGATGAGACGGCGGTCCTTGATCGGCGTGGGGTTGAGCGAGGCGTATCGGATGCGCCCGCCCTCCTGCCGCTCGCCCCGGACGACGGCGATTGCGTTGTCGCTTCGCTTGCCCGCCTGATGAGAGGATTCCGCGGCCAGCGTCGTAACCACCGTGTCCATGATCGTGCCGAGGTCGCCTCGGTCAGTGCCGGCCAGGGTGAGCTTGAGCATGCCGGGGCGGGATGAGTCGATGGTCAGGTCGGACTCCAGGCGGTCGGTGACCGCCTCGGCGGTTTCGAAGTCGTCCAGACGCTGGTCCCTGAGACGACGGGCCACCTGTTCGTGAAAGGCGTCATCCTGCAGCTTGGCTCGATGCCACGCTTCCCACCTCGCGTGGTCCTCCTCGGTGAGGGTTCCGCCCATGCGGCTCTTCGCCTCGACATTCACCGATACGGACATCATCGCCGGCGCGATCTTGTTGGCGAGCACGCCGCTGAGGACGATGGCCACGATCGCCATGCCGACGAGGCAGCTGAAGATTACGACCGTGCGGTGTCGCGCGGAGGCGCCGATCGAGTCCTTCGGCGCCCGGCGGCGCGTGTTCAGCGCCTGCTTGAGTTGCTGCACCTGCTCACGGAGCTCGTTGGCCTGCCGGGCATCGATCTCGGCCTGCCGGGCGTCGGCCTTCGCGTCCGCCAGCTCCTTGCGGAGCTTCCGGGCCGCGGCGTCGCTCACACCGTCTGACCCGTCGGCCGCCGCCTCCAGCTCGCTCTCGAGCTCGGCCACCCGCGCGCGGAGGGTGGCGACCTCGGCCCCGTCTTCGCCGGGCACCACGCCGCCTGATTCCAATCGGCTTCTCAATTGATTGACCTCGTCTGTGAGAGTTTCGCGCTCGGCCGTGAGCTCCTCGATGCGGAACTCCAGGGCGCTGATCGCGCTGGCGTCGGGGCCCTTGTCCTTCTTGCCGCGGCTCAGGGCCCCGCCCAGGCCGGCCACCAGCTTCGAGACGCCCTGCTTGGAGCCACCCTGTTGGCGCAACGCCTCGATCTCGTCCTCCAGCTCGGCGATCCGGGCGTCGCGATCCCGGATCTCCGCCGGGGACGCGTCGACCTGGAGTCCCGCCAGCTGCTCGGTCAGACGCTCGATCTGCTGCCGCTGCCGCTCCAGCAGCGCGGGGTTGGCCCCGCCCTCCGCGGACACTGCTCCCGCCGACGACTGGAGCCTCTGGATCTCCTCATCGCGCTGGCGGAGCTCCTGCTCGAGCCGGGCGATCTGCTCGTTGAGCGCGACGACCTGCTCTTCGTCAACCTCCGTCTCCGTCGACATGACCGTCCGATCCGTGTCCGGTTCAGCGCTGCGGGCTTGCTCCAGCTCCTGGTGCGCCGCGTCCAGCTGCGATTGCAGGGTCTTGAGCTGCCGGCCGGCCTGCTCGATCTGCTGTGTCTTCTGCTGCAGCTCACCGTGCGTGGCCTCGGCCTGGCGAACGAGCTCCTCCACCTCGGCCTGAGCTTCGTTGAGCTGCTTGTGCAGCACTTCGGTGTCATCCGACTCCCGGCTCGACGCCTGCAACTGAGCCTCCAGCTCCTCCATGCGCTTCCGCATGGCGTGCAGCTCCTGCTCGCGCTGCTCGAGATCCGCCATCGTGGGCCGATCATCGTCTTCGGCGTTGCCGCTAGGCGGTCCGCTGCTCGAGGCAAGCTGCTCGGCGTGCCTCTGCTGTGTGTCACCGAGCTGGGCGAGCTGCTTCTCGATCGCGGACAGCATGGCGATCACGTCGTCGCCTGCCGACGCCTGGCCGGTTTCGCCGGCAGACGCCGCCTCCGGCGCCGGGACGGGCGTCTCGGGCTCCGACGGCTGCGGCTCGGCCTCGGCCTGCACCTCCTGCGGTGGCGGCTCCGCGGGCGGCGGAGGTTGCAGGGGCTTGCTCTCCTTCGCCGCAGTGTCCTTGCCGGCCTTGGGACGGGGCTTGGGTTGGGCCTCGTCCTGCTCGCCCTGCTTGAGCCATTCGGGAAGCGGCATGCCGGTGCTCTCCAGCCGTGGGTCCTGTTTCGGTTATCGGGGACGGCACGGTATGACTGTCTCGTCGTTATCGACACGCCACCCGGCACGCTCAAGGCCCCTTGGCTAGTTTGAGCGCTCCGTCGCAGCCTCCGGCCGCACACTCGCTCTCGACGGCCGAGCGCTTCGGAGCGCTTCATCGCGGAGCTGCTGCTAGGATGCCGCGCCCATGCCTGCTGCTGCTCCGGTCGATCGCGCCGCCCGCCACCACGCCGGTGTTCTGCCCGGATCCGATGAACGGCTGCGCCCCGTCGCACGCAAGGTCGCCAACGGGCGTCGGCTTTCGGTCAGCGACGGCCTGCTGCTCTACGAGACGCCCGACATCTGGTCGGTGTGCTCGTTGGCGGACATCGTGCGCAGGCGGCTGCACGGTGACGTCGCTTATTACAACATCAACCGCCACCTGAACTACTCAAACGTCTGCGCACTGTCGTGCACGTTCTGCTCGTTCTACCGTAAGGCCGGGCAACCCGGTGCCTACGAGCACTCGATCGACTCCATCCGCCGGGAGGCGGCCAAGGCGGCCGAGTCGGGCGCCACCGAGATTCACATCGTCGGCGGGCTTCACCCGTGGCTGCCCTTCACGTATTACACGGACATGTTGCAGGCCATTGGCGACGTCGCGCCGCAGCTTCACATCAAGGCGTTCACGGCGGTGGAGATCGTCCACCTCGCCCGCATCTCCGGCCGGGGCCGGCAGAAGTACGAGGGTCTCAAGGGCGTGCTCGGCGACCTCGTCGAGGCGGGGCTGGGCTCCCTTCCCGGCGGCGGGGCGGAGGTGTTCGACGACCGCGTGCACGACGAGGCGTTCAAGGGCAAGATCAGGGCCGGCACCTGGCTCGACGTTCACCGCGCGGCACACGAGCTGGGGCTGCACTCCAACGCCACGATGCTCTACGGCCACGTCGAGCAGCGGCTGGAGCGCGTCCGGCACATGGACATCCTCCGACGCGAGCAGGACCGCGCACTGCGGGTGTGGGCCGACGACCACGGCATCGGCCTCCAGGACGACGACGCCGTGGTGCTGTCGGGGCCGGACGCCGCCTACGGCGCCGGCCCGCGGCTGCCCGACCCGCTCGCCTGCGAGCAGGGGTTTTTTCAGACGATCATCCCGCTGCCCTTCATCCCCGACGAGAGCAGGCTGGCCCACCTGCCGGGCCCCAGCGGTCTGGAGAACCTCCGGACAGTGGCCGTGAGCCGACTCATGCTCGACAACTTCCCGCACGTCAAGGCGTTCTGGATCATGCAGACACTGGAGATGGCGCAGTTCATGCTGCTCAACGGCGCCGACGACATCGACGGCACGGTCGTCTGGTACGACATCACGAAGGTCGGCGGCGCGAGCACGCACCAGGAATCCGGCGTCTGGGAGCTGCAGCGGGCGATCCGCGAAGCCGGTTTCCGGCCCGTCGAGCGCGATACGCTGTACCGCCCCCTTCAGCGCGACGGCCGGGCGTGGCGGGTGGCGGACACCGCGGCCAAAAGCTGACCGCGGTTGCGGCCGATGAAGTCCTGCGTGAGCGCCGAAAACGCCCCATTGCTGCTGGACGCCCCGTCCGGGCCGGCCCCCCGCGGTCTGTCTTCGCTGCTGGTTCGGCTGTCCGGGGGCCGCGTCGTCCCGATGACGCCGGTCCATGATCCCGTTCCCCGTTACGGCCACGGCCACCCCCCGCATCCGCGGCTCGCGCAGCTTTTCGAGGCTGGCCGCGACCGGTACACGCAGCGGCTGGACTCAATCGCGGGCTTTCGGGGTTGGTTCAAGCGCATCCCGGGCGATGCACCCGCCGCCGGGAGCCACACCCCGTTCTGGCGGAACCACTGGCTGCCTCCGCTCGACGCCGCAGCGCTGTATTCATTCATGGCGACCGAGCGCCCGACGCGTTACGTGGAGATCGGCTCCGGCCTGTCCACCCGGTTCGCGCGGCAGGCCGTCACCGACCACGACCTCCCCACCGAGATCACCTCGATCGATCCGTGCCCGCGGGCCGACGTGGACGCCGCGTGCGATCACGTGATCCGCAAGCGACTGGAGGATGCTCCGTTGGACGTCTTCGACCAACTGGGGCCCGGCGACGTCTTGTTCGTCGACAGCTCGCACCGCGCGCTCATGAACTCCGACGTCACCGTGGTGTTTCTGGACATCCTGCCGCGTCTGCAACCCGGCGTGATCGTGCACTTTCACGACGTGTGGCTACCCTACGACTACCCGGACCGCTGGAAGCACTGGTACTTCAACGAGCAGTACCTGCTGGCCGCGGTGCTGCTCACGGCCCCGAGCCGGTTCGAGATCCTGCTGCCGAACATGTACATCAGCATTCGCCCGGGGCTGTCGACGACGCTGACCGGCTTGTGGCGCGAGCTGGGCCTCGCCGACTGCCCCGCCCACGGCGGTTCCCTGTGGATGCGGCTCACGGAGCGGGGGGCCGGCTGAGAAGCCAGCGAAGCTCGGGCATGCGAAGCAGCGTCGCGGCCCCGGCGACCACGACCAGACCCGTTCCCACCGCCGCCAGCAGCGTCAGCAGCGACTGTCCCCACGACTCCGCCTGAGGCAGCGCCGCCAGGACCGCGCCGACGGCCAAAGCCATGAGCACGGTGACGCCCGCCGTCTTGATCGCGCCGCGCACGATGCCGGCATCGGCGATGCGTTGCGTGTGCCGCCGCACCAGCGCCAGCAGGACGCCGACCTGGATCGTCGCGCAGGCGGCCGTCGACCACGCCAGACCGGCTTCGCGCAGGGGCGTCCAGATCAGGGTGCAGTTGAGCCCGAGGTTGAGCGCCACCATGTACAACGCGATGACGACCGGGGTTTTGGCATCGCGCTTCGCGTAGTACGCCCGCGTGAGCACATGGATCATGGAGTACGCCCACACCCCCGACGCGTACCCGTACAGGACCGACGTCACGCGCCGGGCATCGGCCGCCCCGAACTGCCCGCCCTCGTAGATGACCCCGACGAGGGTGGGGCCGACCATCATCAGGCCCGCGCTGGCCGGCACGCCGACGAACACGACCAGTCGCAGGCCGCGCCGCACGATGTCGGTGAAGTGCTCGTCGTCGCCGGCCTGCCGTGCCAGCGCCGGGAAGATCGCGGTGGCGACCGCGATCCCGAAGACACCCAGGGGAAACTGGTAGAGCCGCTGCGCGAAGGTCACGGCGGCCATCGCGCCCTCCCGCAGCGGGTACTCGGCGCCCAGGATCGTGGGCCCGATCGTGGTCGGGTAGCTGGCGATGAGCCCGTCGAGAAACGCGTTGAGCTGCAGAACGCCCAGGCCGAGAATCATGGGCCCGGCGTGGCGGACGACCTCCCGCATCGGCTTGCGGGCCGCGGCCACGTCGCGATCGATCCACGGCCGGTCGCGCAGCGCCCAGAGCATCCACGCCACCTGCAGCACACCGGCGACGAGGACCGCCACCGCCACCGCCGTCACGTGACCGACGGCATCAGGCCCGAAGACCGGGGCCAGGCCGGCGGCGGTCCCGATCAGGCAGAGGTTGAGCACGATGGGCACCGACGCGCTGGGACCGAAGCGCCCATGCACCTGCAGCATCGCGCCGAGAATCGCCACCACGCATACCAAGGGCATGAAGGGCAGCATGATCATCGTCAGACGCACGACCAGGTGCTCGTGGTCACTGCGGGCGGAGATGACGATCAGCACGGCCTCGCCCGCCAGGGTCACGCCGCCCAGCACCGCGAGCAGAACGGCGATCGTGAGGGTCGCCAGCTTGCGGGCCGTGGCGGGATCGCTGCGCTCCAGCTGTGCGTAGGGGCGCAGGAACGCCGCCGCGACCACCCCCTCGCCGAAGAGCCGGCGGAACAGGTTGGGGACGATGAACGCGAAGAAGAAGGCGTCCATCACGTAGGTGGCGCCGAAGAACCGGCTCAGCACCGCGTCGCGTCCCAGACCCGTGAGGCGGCTGACCAGGGTGAGCAGCGAAAAGGTGCGGGTGTGGCTCTCGAAGCGCTCGGTCACGGAAGAATCTCGGAGGCAGGGATGTCAAGTCTGGGTGGGGGTGCGACGGTACACGCCCACGGCGACCGCGGCCGCCAGGCCCAGGGCCGTGACCCCGAACGCCAGCCGCATGTCCGTGCCCAGCCCGCGTCGCACGGGTGGAAGGGGGGTCAGCAGGGCGGCCGCCGCCAGCACCGCGATCGCCGCCGGCGCCGCCCTCCGCACGCCTCGCCACCGCAGCCGTCGGGCCTCGACGGGGGGAAGCCCCGCCCGCCGTGCCGCGGCGAACAGCCCGGTCGAGCCCGCACCCGCGATGCCCGCAACCACCACCCACGTCAGTCGTTCGGTTCCGACCCCGAGGCCGGCGAGGACGGGCCACGCCACGGCGACCGCGATCGCCGCCCCCAGCAGCGCGACGAGCCCCACGATGATCCACGAGTGCAGGCTGGCGAAGACCTCGTCCATAGCCGCGACCCGGCGTCGGTGGCGGTCACGATCCGCCGGACTCCCGGCCGGGCCGAGCGCCCACCACCAGCTCCCCACCAGCAGGATCCCCAGCTGACCGGCCAGCATGTCGCCGGCGCTGGCGTGCCGGCCGAGGATCGGGATGGCCTGCGTCAGCTCATCCACGGCGGCCCAGACGAGACCGACGAGCACCGCCTGCCACGTCGCCGTCAGCCACCGTGTGCGGTGCAGCAGCACGACGAGACCACCCAGGGCGATCATGTGCAGGACCTTGTCGGGGGCGGAGTAGGACTCCGTGCCGAGGTCCAGCGCCGGCCAGTGGGTGGCCACGGTGAGCGTCAGGGCGTAGAGGACGAAAGCCACTCGCCACGGTCGCGCGAGCCGTCGAGCTCGATGGTCCGCGTCAGCCGCCACGGGCCGTTGGCTCAACCGCGTCTCCACGCAGCGCCGGATCGGGCATCGTGACGATTTCGGGCGAGTCGGACGCGGCCGCAGGAGAAGGCTTGACCTCTGCGGTGGCCGCGGGCACGCCGTCGAGCTGCTGCACGAGCACCTCGGCCAGCTTGCGGTAGTCGTTGGCCCCGGCACACCAGGGCGCATAGTCGAAGATCGTGTTGCCGAAGCTGGGCGCCTCGGCCAGCTTGACGTTACGTCTCACGGCCGGCCACAGTACCCGGCAGCCCCGCCAGGGGACGTCGTGGGCCCGCGCCTCCTCGAAAAAGGCGTCGAGATCCGCGGCGACTTCCCTCGCCAGCGTGGTGTGGCCCTCGTGCATGCACAGAATGATCCCGGAGACCTGAAGATCGGGGTTGACCGACCGACAGACCATCCCGACGGTCTCCAGGAGCTTGCCGACGCCTTGCAGGGCCAGGAAGTGCGCCTGCATGGGCACGATGACCTCGCTGGCCATCGACAGTGCGTTGAGGGTCAGCAGCCCCAGGCTGGGCGGGCAGTCCACGAGTACGAACTCATACCGCCCGGTGATGGCGGCCAGCTTCTGACGCAGAATCCGCTGCCGCTGCGGCCGGTTCGCCAGCTCCGTCTCGGCCGCGGCGAGATCGACCTCGGCCGGGATCACGTCCAGGCCGGGCCGGGCCGTGACCAGGCAGTCGGTCGCCCCGCAGTCGGGGTCGGTCATCAGGTCGTAGACGGTGGGCCGGTCGCCGGTTTCGAGGCCCAGATGGAGCGTCACGTGGGCCTGGGGGTCGAGATCGACCAGGCACACCCGCCGCTCCGCCGATGCCAGCGCTGCCGCGAGATTGACGGCGGTGGTCGTCTTCCCGACCCCGCCTTTCTGGTTCATGAAGGCGATCGTGCGGACCGATCGCCCGTCGGCGCTTGCAGTGCCGGACATCCTGGTGAGTATATCGACAGCCAAAACGCTCTAACGTCAACATTGGCCCCATGCCCACCGTCTCCGACAACGCGATCTGCATCCGCCGCTGGGACTATTCCGAGACGTCACAGACCGTGAGCCTGTTCCTGCGGAACCACGGCGTCGTCCGGGGGCTCGTCAAGGGAGCCAAGCGGGCCGGCGGAGGGTTCGACGGGGGCATCGACCTGCTCACGCACGGGCAGGTGGTGGCCATCGTCAAGCCGTCGCGTGATCTGGCCACCGTCACTGCCTGGCACCTGGTGGAGATCTTCAGGTCTCTCCGCGAACGGCTCGAAGCCAACCGGGCGGGCCTCTACATGGCCGATCTCGTCCACCACATGCTCAGCGAGCACGACCCGCACCCGTCCCTTTTCGACGCGCTGTGCGAGGCTCTGCGACGCCTCGACGACGTGGCCGAGATTCCGCGGACGCTGCTGCGTTACGAATGGGCGCTGCTGTGCGAGACGGGGTACCGCCCGCAGCTTGACCGCGACGCGGAGACGGGCGAGGCGCTTCCCCCGGGCGGGCCGACACTCGCCTTCAGCCCTTCGGCCGGGGGCGTCGTCGCCGACAGCGGAGCGCCGGATCGCTGGCGGGTCCGGCGGGAGACGATCGACGTTCTCCGGGCCATGGCCGAGGATCGCCCCGCCGGCAGCGACGGGCCGCGGCTCGAGCGGGCCAACCGGCTCCTTGCCGCGTACATCCGCGAGTTGCTTGGCCACGAGCCGAAGGCGATGCGCTGGGCGTTTCCGGGCCTGTGACGGCGTCAAGGTGACGAGACGGCGCCGGACGAAGGGACTGAACTGTCTGGGCAGCACGGCGGCCGGGATCCCGACGCCGCCCGCCCAGCTTCGCGTCGAGGCTGCGATGGGCCGATAGGATCGCCGCCGGCAGGCCGGCAACGCGAGGCCGGCGTCCGGCTGGCCCCCAACGTGCCGCCGCGCCAGCGCGTGCCGCGGAATGCCCCTCTACAGTCGACGCTCGACTTTTCCGATAGTTCACGGTTCGAAGAGCGACATGGAGGCAGCCCTGCGCTCGTCGGCGCACGCGGACTCGTCGCGGATCCTCTTGAAAGATCTAAAGAGATGAGTGCGCCGACCCTTCAAACGGTCCTTTCGTCAACGAAGTTGCCGACGCTGCCCACGGTGGCCGTCAAACTGCTTGAGCTGACGAGCGACCCCGAGTGCGACCTGGGCGACATCGCCAAGCTCGTGCAGTATGACCAGGCTCTGGCGGGCAAGATCCTCAAGACCGTCAACTCGAGCTACTACAGCCTCGCCCAGCCGTGCCCGACCATCAAGCGGGCGCTGGCGTACCTGGGGCTGAGCACGGTGAAGTCGCTCGTCCTGGGCTTCAGCCTGGTCGACCTGACCAAGAAGTGCGGCAACGGCTTCGACCTGATGGACTACTGGCGGCGCTGTGTGTATTCGGCCGCAGCCGCCCGCCGGATCGCCCTGGTCACGCACTGCTGCGATCCGGACGAAGCGTTCATCGCCGCCCTCATGCAGGACGTCGGAATGCTCGCCATGCACACGGTGCTGGGCGGCAAGTACGACAAGGTCGTCACGGAGGCTGACGGCAACCACCACGCGCTGCCGTACTGCGAAACCGCCGCCCTGGGGTTCACGCACGCCGAGGCGGGCGCGCGGCTCGGTGAGCAGTGGTGCCTGCCGGTTCAGGTCGTGGACCCCATCCGCCAGCACCACCAGCGAGGGATGCCCTCCGGACCCAACAGCGCGCTGATCAACGCGGTCATCCTCGCCTATCGGATCTCAAACCTCGTGTCGCTCGAGGAGCATCGCAAGCCGGTGCTCGACATGGTGAGCGCCATGTCCCAGACGATGTTCCACATGACGCCCGAGGACGAGCGATCGGTCCTGCTCATGACCACGGAGGATGCCAAGGAGCTGTCCGGCCTCCTGGACGTGCACGTTGGCCGGCTCCCGGACATCGAGAGCATTCTGGCCACTGCCGACGACGCGCTCATCCGCCAGCAGCCCGACGTCCAGCCGCAGGTCGTGGCTCCGCCGCCCCAGGCATCGCCGCCTCCGGGGGAGGCGTTCACGGACGCCATGACCGGTGTGGGCAACCGCAAGCACTTCGACGAGGAGCTGAGCCGCCGCTTCCAGGTGGCCGTCCAGCGATGCGAGCCCCTGGGGCTCATTCTCGTCGACGCCGACCGGCTCACAGCGATCAACGAGACGATCGGCCGCGTCGGCGGCGACCGCGTGCTGCAGGCGATCGCCCACCGCCTGCTGGAGAGCCTCGGCCAGAGCGGCATCGTGTGCCGTTACGGGGGCGAGGAGTTCGCGGTCATCATCCCGGGCGCCTCGCGGATCGAGACAGCCCGGACGGCGGAGCGCATGCGGCGGCACCTCGAGCGGGAGCACGTCGACCTGCGAGACTCCGGCAGCAACCTCGAGGCCGTCCAGGTGACGGCGAGCTTCGGGGTGGTGACGCTGGAGCCGGCCACGCTGGGACGGATCAGGAACCCGATGGTCCTCGTCCAGCTGGCCGATCGCGCGTTGCACGCCGCCAAGTGCGACGGGCGCAACTGCGTACGTGTCTTCACACCCCGGCCGCCGCACTCGAGCGCGGCGTGAACGAGTGCAACTTTCGATCGCTCATGAGGTTTCAACGTGATACTTGGCGACAGGCCGACCTAAGAATTCCCAGCTTAACATAGACTCGAAGTCTAGCTTTTGTCCTTAACAATCCAGGGTTGCAGTTGAGCACGGTGCTCAACCGATGACATCCACGACTTGGTGTGGCAACCCCTCGTGCCTCTCGGCGCAGACGGGCAAGTCAGAATCCCCTTTCTGCGCGAGAGCCATGAGCACCCCGACCCTCGAAGAGATCATCTCCCCGACGACGCTGCCCCTCCTTCCCCCGGCGGCGGTCCGGCTGCTGGATGCCTTGGATGATCCGGCAGTTGACCCGTCGGGCATCGCCACCCTGCTGACCCGGGAGGACACGCTGAGCCGCAAGCTCCTGCAGGCGGCCAACTCCGGGCACTTCAAGCTCAACGAGCCCTGCACGACCGTTGACCGGGCCATGATGCACCTGGGTCTGTCCACGGTTCGGACGCTCGTGCTGGGCTTCAGCCTCGTGGACCTCACGAGAAAGCTGGGGCACGGCTTCGACCTGCTGGGTTTCTGGAGCCGCTGCTTCTACTCCGCGGCGGCGGCGCGCCGGATCGCGGTGCTGACACGTTGCTGTGATCCCGAGGAGGCATTCCTGGCAGCGCTGATGCAGGACATCGGCATGATGGCGATACAGACGGCGCTGGGGGACCGCTACACCGACATCATCGCCCGCACCGGCGGAAACCACCGCCTGCTCCCGCACTGGGAACGGGCGTCCCTCGGCTTCACCCACGCCGAGGCGGGCGGAAGCCTCGGCGACCACTGGGGTCTTCCGGGCCAGCTCGTGGAGCCGATCCGCCACCACCACCGGAAGGTGACGAACCCCAACACGTATGGGCCGACCGTCAACACGGTGGTGCTGGCCTCCCAGATCGCGACCATGGCCGCGACGCCGGACCCCAAGGCCTCGTTCGCGACCGTCAGCACGATGTCGAGGGAGCTCTTCGGCCTGTCCGTGGACGACACCCGATCGCTGGTTGAGACTGCCGCCCGGGACAAGCGCGGGCTCTCCGGTCTTCTGGAGATGAAGACCGACGAGGCCACGACCGTCGTGGCCGAGGCCGACGAAGCGCTGATCAGCCAGCAGTCGGAGGTGCAGCAGCAGGCCGCGTCGCTCGCGTCGGGCGATCTTCGCGATGAGCTCGACGACGACGACGTCTCGTGCGCCCTGCGGCAGCGATTCGAGCGAGATCTGGCGATGTACTTCGAGCGGGCGCAGGCCGGCAAGACGTGCCTGGGTCTGATTTTCGGCGAGGTTGACGACTACGACGCCCTCAAGAAGAAGCTCGGATCAGGGGAGGTCGAAAACCTGATGAATGCCGTCGCCGATCGGATCCGGCGTCGTACCGGTGCCACGGGTCAGCTGTGCCGCCTGAGAGACGGCCGGTTCGCGGTGATCGCGCCCGGCGCGTCCCGAATCGATGCCGCGCAGCTCGCCGAGCATGTACGGGTCGACATCGAGCGTGAGCCGTTCGACCCGCACGACGCGGCGGTGACTGTGAGCCTTGGCGTCGCTGTGCTTGACTCGGCCGTCGCCGAGCACCTCGTACGATCGGAGCTGCTCGTGCAGCTGAGCCGCAACGCGACGCTCGCCGCCAGGAGGGCGGGGCGTAACTGCGTGCGCGTCTTCCGCGCGAGGCACAAGCAAACCTGAGCGTCACGGGCGGCCTGTCCGGCGGTGTCCTGTGTGACACGCGAGCACGGCCAGACGAGGTCACTTCGGCTTCAGGTTGCCGGTCACTCGCGGCTGGAACGGAAACGCCTCATACACGGCCCGAACGTCGTCGAGCGTGACCGCGTTGATGCGCTCGAGCTCATCGGCCAGCGATCGATACTCGCCGAGGTAGGTCCACAGACGCCCCAGGCGGTGCATGCGGCCCGCGGGTAGCTCACCCTGCACGGTGGCGTTCGTGGCGATCTTGCTGCGAACCCGCTCGAGGTCGTCCTCGCCGAGCGTCTGCATCAGGCCGTCGATCTGGCGGCCGATTTCGGTCTGCACCGCCCCGGCGTCCTGGGGCGAGCAGACGAAGTAGACCAGGTAGGTGCCGATCCGGTCCCGGCCGTCGTACTGGGCGCGGGCCTCTTCGGCCAGCCCCGTCTCGACCAGGGCCCAGTAGAGTCGCGACCCCTCGGCGTCGCCCAGGATCTGGGCCAGCATGCCGGCCGCGTAGCGGCGGTCGTCCTGGATGGGCGGAGCCGGGGCGAGCGTGATCGCGTAGTGTCGGTTCACCGCCTCCGAATCGATCACCAGCTCGTCCGCCGTGACGGCGACGTCCGGGTACTGCCGGCTCGCATCGGTCGTGTTCCATCCGCCGCACGCGTCCCGGAGCTGCTCGACCACGGCCTCGAAGTCCAGCCGGCCGGCGAGGGCGACCGTCGTGTTGTCAGCGGAATAGCGTTGCCGGAAGTATTCCACCATCTGGTCGCGTTGCATGGCCTCGATGGTGTCGCGGGTGCCGAGCACGCGATGACTGAGCGGATGGGTGCGGTAGTACCGCTCCAGAGTCCGCTCGTAAAGGACCCAGAACGGCTGGTCGTCGTACATCGCGATCTCTTCGATGATCACGCTCTTCTCGTCGTCGAAATCCCTCTGACGCAGCGCCGGCCGCAGGATGTCGGCGAGCACCTCGGTCGCTCTCGGCAGGCTCTCGGGCAATGCGTGCGCCCAGAACGCGGTCATCTCGCCGGTGGTAAACGCGTTGTGGTCTGCGCCGATGTCGTCGAAGTCGCGGTCAACGTCCGCCGCGGAGCGTTTCTCGGTCCCCTTGAACATCATGTGCTCAAGAAAGTGGCTCACGCCCATGAGCGCCGAATCCTCGTCTCGGGCGCCGGTCCGGACGAAGAAGCCGATCCCCGCCGTATGGGCGGCGTGGTCGACCTCAGCGATGATCTGGAGGCCGTTGGGCAGTGTGGTCTGCTTGAAATCGACAGGCATGTGGGCAGTGTAGGGCGCGGCCCATGCCGGATGTGTCGGGAGACCTCGTGGCCTGAGTCAGATCGTCGATGCCGGTAAGGCACCGCGACAACGGCGTACTTCCTTGATACTCCGAGCAGCGGTAACGCCGCCAGCAGCGACGAGGACCGGCTAGGCCCGCTTGAAGACCGCGCGGATCCGCCTGATGTCCTCGTCGTCGGTGAAGCAGCAGATCGGGTCGGCGGGCACGAGCCCGGCCGAACCGGCCGCCTCGACGAGTTCGCCCTCGGTGACGGGCCAGGGCGATGCGGCCCCCGCGTCGACCGGCTCGTCCGCGCCGCGGCACACCAGCAGCATGTGCCCGTGGGGCGCCATCAGCCGCGAGAGGGCGGCCAGGGCATCGCCGTGTCTCCCCGGCAGAATGTAGTGCAGGTTGTTGATGTCGATGACGAGGTCGAATCGGTGCACCCAGCGACCCGGCGCCGCGAACAGATCGGCCTGCACGTACGCACCGGCGTGCTGAGGGTCCAGCCTCCTGGCCCACTCCACGGCGGTGGACGAGCAATCGAAGGCGGTCACGTCGTAGCCGCGTCGAACGACCTCGCGGGCGTTGTCGCCCAGCCCGCAGCCGGCGACCGCCACACGGGCCCCGCAGCGGACCAGGGACGGAGCCACGGCGTTGAGCCAGTTGACCAGCGCCTTGCTTGGATGTCTGCTCGCCCACGGAATGCGGGTCGGGTCACCCGCCGCATCGGCATACACCGATTCGTAGTAATCAACCGTGGTCGCGAGCGGTTCGGTGGTCGTTGGCATCGACCGCTCCCATCGGCCCTGTATTGCGGTTGCTGAAGTCGTCCCAGGATAACCCATCGCCGTCGTCTCGGCCAGTTGAACGTGTAAGTTAGTATCAATAAACAACTTATCGGCGCAAGCGGGGAGCGCACAACCTCGCCACTTTGCCCGTGGAACCGGCGGTGGTCGGGGTTTGTTTCTGAAAAGGGGTTATAGGGGTTAGCCATAGCGCCCGCCTCGCAGCCCCCGGTTCCAGGGACGCCGGGTCATCCCCAGCGAAACGAGGGCTCAAATCCGAGGCAGGATGCCCGCCGCAGACTCACAGGCTCCCGACACGCGATGCCGCGGTTGGACCGCCACGAGCCGACGGCAGTACGAACAAGCCCCCGCCGCGCAGCACCCGGTTCCCCCGAACCCCTCTCAAGCATGCAACGTTCGGCCCTCGGTGGCCAGGGCCGCTTCGTGGATCGCCTCCGACATGGTCGGATGGGCGTGAATCGTGGAGATGATGTCCTCGGCCGTCGCCTCCAGCCGCTTGGCCAGCCCCATCTCGGCGATGAGCTCCGACGCGTCCTCGCCGATGATGTGGGCGCCGAGGATCTCGCCGTAGGGCTTGGAGGTGATCATCTTCACGAGCCCTTCGTTGGCCCCCACGGCGACGGCCTTTCCGTGCGGCTTGAGCTGGTACTTCCCGACGACGTAATCGATGCCCTGCTGCTTGACGTCGCGTTCGGTCATTCCGATGGAAGCGATCTGGGGGTTGCAGTATGTACAGCCGGGAATCGAGCCGTAGTCGACGCCGAGCGTGTGATGGCCGGCCATCCGCTCCACGCAGGTGACGGCCTCCTCCATCGCCAGGTGCGCCAGCCACGGCGGTCCGATGACATCGCCCACCGCGTACAGTCCCGGCACGTTTGTCTGGTACGTGGGCTCGGCAACACCGCGGTAGTCGACCTTGATGTGGTCCTTCTCGACGGCAAGGCCCAGGCTGTCATCGAACAGGCCGTCGAACCGCGCCGTGACGCCAACGGCCACCAGGACTGTCTCGCAGTCGATCGTGCTCGACTTGGATTCGTCCGATGCGTTGACGATGGTCACGGTCGCTCCAGCGGCCTTTGACCGCCCGCCGGCACCGCTCTTCGGCTCGATCGCCTTGACCGTGTGGCCGGTGTGAAACTCGATGCCTTGTCGGGAGAACACCCGCTCGGCGACCTTCGAGATCTCGTCGTCCTCGACGGGCAGGATCCGGTCGATGATCTCCACGACCGTGACCTTGGTGCCGAAGGCGTTGTAGAAGTAGGCGAACTCCATCCCGATCGCGCCGGAACCGACGATGACCATCGACTTGGGCCGCTTCGCCGGATTCATCGCGTCGTAAGAGGAAATGATGGTCTTACCATCGCACCGCGCGAAGGGGAGCTCCTTCGGAGCGGCGCCGGTCGCAATGAGAACGCGGTCGGCCGTGAGCGTCTCGACGAGCTTGTCGCCCGTGCCGTGGTAGTAATCGCCGGTGGGCTCGTGGATCTGCACCCGGCAGGGCTTACCGCCGGAGACGCCGCTGGTGATCTTCGCGTGTCCCGGATAGTGATCAACCTTGTTCTTCTTGAACAGGAAGCCGACACCCTTGTTCATGACACCCGTGATGTCGCGGCTGCGGCCGATGACCTTCTTCCAGTTGACCTTGACTTTCTCGAACTCCAGTCCCCATTCCGCGCCGTTGGTCACCGCCTCGCGGTAGAGCTCCGCGTTGTGCAGCAGGGCCTTTGTTGGAATGCATCCCCAGTTCAGACAGACGCCGCCGAGATTGTCGCGCTCGATGCACGCCGTCTTCAGTCCAAGTTGCCCGGCCCGAATGGCGCCGACGTATCCGGCCGGTCCGCCTCCGATTACGATCAGGTCATAATGCTTGCCGTCAGCCACGTGCGGCTCCTGTTCGTCGCCCTTTCGATCTGCGAGCCGCCATTGTAAGCACAGGCGGCGGCCGGCCGCCATTGACGCTCCCGCCCCGGGCTCCTAGCATCCGCCTCGATTGGAGGCCGGAGTTTCCACGGTGAAAACCGCCGTCATCAGCGACATCCACGCGAACATCGAGGCGCTCAACGTCGTGCTCGCGCACATCGACTCGCAGGCCGTCGATCGCATCATCTGCCTTGGTGACATCCTCGGCTACGGGCCGAGCCCCATCGAGTGCGTCGAGATCGTCGCCGACCGTTGCGACTGGTCGTTGATGGGCAACCACGACTTCGGGGTCGTCTACGAGCCGACCAACTTCAACCTGGCGGCGGAGCAGGCGGCGTACTGGTCCCGCGAGCAGTTCGAGAAGGAGGACCGGGAGCACGCCTCCAAGCACTGGGAGTTCCTCAGCCGGCTCCGGGTCCGGGTGACGTGGGACAGCTTCCTCTGCGTGCACGGCACGCCAAGGCGGCCGATCAACGAGTACCTGTTTCCGGAGGACGCGCTCAACTCGCCCGTGAAGATGCAGCAGATCTTCGAGCTGGTGGACCGGTACTGCCTGGTGGGACACACCCATGTGCCCGGCGTCTTCACGGACGAGCCGGATTTCTACCCGCCTGATGATGTCGATGGGGTGTACAAGCTGCGGGACGACGAGAAGGCGATCATCAATCCGGGCTCCGTCGGACAGCCCCGCGATCTCGACCCCCGAGCCAGCTACGCCATCGTCGAGGACGACTGCGTTCGGTTCTTCCGTCTGGAGTACGATATCGAAGCCGTCGTGTCCAAGATCCGCGCCATCCCGGAGCTGCTCGATTGGCTGGGGGAACGGCTCTATGAAGGCCGGTGATCGCCTGATCTCCTCAAACACCCTCGCCACCCGGCACAACCCGCCGGCATGACTCCTCAACTCCGACGTGTCGTCATCACTCTGGCCGTGATCGGCCTCGCCACCGGTGTGGCGCTGGTGACGGTCGTGGGTCCGGGACGCACGAAGACGCCCGCGTCTGAGGCGTCGGAGTCGGTGACGGCCGAGGGCACCGGCGCGCCGCCCGGCGCCGCGGCGGGCGACGTTGACGAGACCGGCGGCGCGGCGCGCCCGGACGCGGCGCCGCCGACGGAGCCGCCGCCTCCCCCGGTCGCCTCGCCGACGGTGGAAGCGATCGAGGGGCTGCACGGCGCATGGGTCCCCGCCGCGGCACCGCAGACGCTGGGATCGCTCGATCCGCGGCAGGCCGTCATGGAGGTGAAGTTCTCGCTTCAGGGCGCCGCGATCGAGCAGATCACGCTCTCGAAGTACTGGCTGACCGCTGCCGACAGCCGCGCCGCCCGCGCCCACTACGAGGCGCTCGATCGCGGCGTCCGCCAGCCGCCGCCGCTTCCCCCGGAGGGCCACCGCTACATCCTGCAGAAGGCGCAGCCCTTCTCCTGGATCGACCTGGAGACCGGACAGGTGCGGCAGGTTCTTGTCGGGATGCTCGCCGCCAATACGATCCGGATCAACGGAGAGGCCGTGTCCCTGATGGCCGGTGAGACGGACGGTGATGGCGAGGGCCGGACCGTGTGGAAGGAGATGGCGGCGGGCGTCTTCGAATCGACCATCGTCGACGGCAACGAGAACCCCGTCGCCCGGATCGAGCGGCGTTTCGAGCTGACCGTTGACTACAAGCTGGCGCTCAGCCAGAGTGTGACCAATCTCACCGACGACCCGTTGGAGGTGCTGTGGATCCAGTACGGCCCCGGCGGCCTCATCGCGGACCGCTCCCGCTATCTCGACATGCGCCGATTCCGGTTCGGCTACCTGCCTGACGCGGTGGGCTTCCCCGAGATGGTGGCTTCCGGCAACGGCGACCTGCTCGTCGAGCGCCGCAAGGCTCTGAAGCGCGTGGATAAGTCCAGGACCGCGCAGGACGGGGCGCGGTGGGCGGAGCTTCTTTCGCTCTGGCCCAATGAAACGAGCATCAAGAAGGGCTATGAGCTTTCGTGGTTCGCCTCGACGAACCGGTACTTCGCGCTGGCCGTGTATCCGCCGCTCGACGTCGCGTCGCCGAACGTCGTCCAGGGCAACCGGTCCCTGAGCAGCGTCGTCTCCGAGATCCGACTCGACGCCTCCGGCGCCAAAGGCGACGAAGTCCTGTTCACGGGTCTCTACAGTCCATCCCGGGTCATCCCCGCCCGCGAGCAGACAACGTTCGACATGGGCGTGTACGCCGGCCCGCTGGAGCGCGAGATCCTCGCCAAGAAGCAGCCCCTGGCCGCGCTCAGGATGCAGGGCCTGATCCTGTACCAGATGTCGGCCTTCTGCGCGGTCTGCACCTTCCAGTGGCTGGCCCGCGGGCTGCTCGAGTTCCTCTCGGCCGTCCACTTCGTGGTTGCGGACTGGGGGGTGGCGATCATCCTGCTGGTGGTCGTGGTCCGGACGCTGCTTCACCCGCTGACCAAGAAGGCGCAGATCAACATGCAGCGGTTCGGCAAGGTCATGGGCGACCTCAAGCCGGAGATCGAGAAGCTTCAGAAGAAGTACCCAAACGACCCCAAGAAGCTGCAGCAGGAGCAGATGCGGCTCATGCGCGAACGCGGCGTCAACCCCTTCCAGTTTCTGGGTTGCCTGCCGATGTTCCTCCAGATGCCGATCTGGATCGCGCTGTACGCGATGCTCTACTTCGCGTTCGAGCTGCGTCACCAGCCGGCGTTCTGGGGAGGCTTCCAGCTGTTCTGGGACTGGCCGTTCCTCGCCGATCTCAGCGCCGCCGACCACTTCTTCTGGGAGTTCGCCCAGCCGTTCAAGTTCTTCCTGTGGAACGTGACCGGCATCAACGCCCTGCCGATCCTCCTGGGCGTGGTCTTCTTCATCCAGCAGAAGTACATGTCGCCGCCGCCCAGCCCGTCGATGACCCCGGAGCAGATCCAGCAGCAGAAGATCATGAAGGTCATGATGGTGGTGATGTTCCCGGTCATGCTCTACAGCGCTCCTTCGGGGCTGACCCTGTACATCTGCACCTCCAGCTTCCTGGGCATCATCGAGAGCCGCTACATCCGCCAGCACATCAACGAAATGGACCTGAACCCGCCCAAGCCGAAGGACAAGCCCAAGCGAAAGGGCAAGGGCAAGGACCTGCAGGCCCGGATGTACGCCGACGCTCTGGAGCGGGCGAAGCAGAAGCGCAAGGGGCCTCCCAAGAAGTACAAGAAGCGCAAGTGAGTCTCCGGGCTCGCCGCAGCTGACGAGTCGCGGAGCGACTTGCCGCTTCACGGGTGGCATAATGCCGTTCTGATGGACACGGCTTCGGTCATTCTGGCTGTGGCATCGCCGCCGGGGCGGTCGGTGCGGGGCATCGTGCGGGTCAGCGGAGACGCCGCGTTCGACGTGCTGCGGCCGCACCTGACGTGCGCGTGGTCACGCGGCGCCCAGCGGGCCCGGCTCGGCGTCGCCGGCCTTGATGTCGCGTGTCTTGTGCTGGTCTTTCCGGGACCGGGGTCCTATTCAGGCGAGGACTCGGTCGAGATCCAGCTGCCGGGCAACCCGTGTTTGCTGGAGCGCGTCGTCGACGCGTTGATCGAGTCCGGCGGTGATCGGGGCCTCGACGCCCGCCGGGCCGAGGCGGGCGAGTTCACGGCCCGCGCATTTCTCAACGGGAAGATGAGCCTGACGGAGGCCGAAGGTGTCGCCGCCACCATCGCGGCCCGCAGCGACGCCGAGCTGCGAGCGGCGCGGCAGCTGTCAAGCGGCCGGCTTGCGGCGCTCGCCTGCGAGCTCGCCGACGAGCTGGCGGCGGCGTTGGCCCTGGTGGAAGCGGGTATCGACTTCACTGATCAGGAGGACGTCGTCGCCATATCGCCCGAGGCGCTGTTCAATCGTCTCCTGGCCCTGCGCGATCGCATCGAAGGACAGCTGAGCCGCTCGGTGCCCACGGAGCAGCTGGAGGCGATTCCGTGGGTTGTGCTCACCGGAGAGCCCAACGCCGGCAAGTCGACGCTCTTCAATGCCCTGCTGGGCCGCCCCCGCGTCGTCGTCTCCGGGATCGCCGGCACCACGCGTGATGCAATCACGGAGCCGCTGACGATCGACACGCCCCACGGCCGAGCCGAGGTCATGCTGGTGGACCTGGCCGGGGCCGCCGATGACCGGACCAAGGCGCTCGACCGCCTGATGCAGTCGGCGGCCCGCCTCGCCCTCGAGCGCGCCGACCTGGTGCTCCGCTGCATCCCGGCCGGAGCCGAGGCGGCCACGAGCCGCGCCTCCGGTCGGGCGCCGTCACTCATCGTCCGGACCAAATGCGATCTCGGCCACGGGGGCGATCTCGCCGTGAGCGGGCACACCGGAGAAGGTCTCGACCAGCTGCGGGCCGCGATCGCCGAACGCCTCACCGATCGCGCCGTGAGCATTGCGGCCGACACCATGGCACTGCGACCGCGCCACTGGGCCGCCCTGCGCGCGGCGGGCCGGAACCTGCGCGAAGCGATCGAGCTTCTGCAGCCGGCGCGACTCGAACGGACGCTGCCCCAGCCCGAGCTCATCGCAGCCGCCATGCGCTCGTCCCTCAACGACCTGGCCGCACTGTCCGGTGACATCGCCCCCGACGACGTCCTCGGCCGAATCTTCGCCACCTTCTGCGTGGGCAAGTGACGGGCGGGCGGCACGACTGTCCGGTTTTTGTTTGCGGGCGCCGTCTTTGGGCAGTACGCTCCCACAGGTGGGCCTTTGACAACCGACTGCAAGGTCCGCACGTCGCGAGGAGGGCTGTGATGTCCGGGACGAATGGAACGAAAGGCCTGCGGTCCGTCGGCGTGCTCGGCGTTCTGGTCGGGTTGCTGGCGATTCCCGCGGCGGCCGGCGGTCAGTCCGTCGCGCGGCAATGGAACGAGGAGCTCCTGGGCGCGATCCGGCGCGATTACGCTCGCCCGACGGTGCACGCCCGGAACCTGTTTCACGTTTCGCTGGGCATGTGGGACGCGTGGGCGGTCTACTCCGTCAACGCGTATCCGTGGCTGACGCCGGAGAGCCACTTCGCGGCGGACCAGCAGGCGGCGCGCGAGGAGGCCATCAGTTACGCCGCCTATCGCATCCTGCGGGCCCGCTTCGCGAAGTCGCCCGGCGCCGACGAGTCGCTGGCGTCCTTCGACGCGCTCATGGATGCCCTGGGGTACGACAAGGACTACACGGGAACCGTCGGCAACAGTCCGGCGGCGATCGACAATCGCATCGCGGTCAACGTTCTGTTCTTCGGCTTCAACGACAACGCCAACGAGGCGGGCGGATATGACAACCTCTTCTACGAGCCGGTGAACCCACCGCTGTTTCCCGACTTTCCCGGCAACCCCGACATCATCGACACGAATCGCTGGCAGCCGCTGGCCCTGGAGTACTTCGTCGACCAGTCGGGCAACCCGGTGGCGACGGGTTACCCGGACTTTCTCAGTCCGGAGTGGGGCCAGGTGACTTCCTTCTCACTCTCCCCCGATGACCTGACGATCTACAACCGCGACGGATTCGACTACTGGGTCTTTCACGATCCCGGCCCCCCGCCGCACATCAACGGGGTCGGCGAGGACTACTACAAGTGGGGCTTCGAGCAGGTGGCCATCTGGAGCAGCCACCTCGACCCGGCCGACGGGGTCATGTGGGACATTTCGCCCGCGTCGATCGGCGACGCCCCACTGCCGGCCGCGGCCGACTACGAGTCGTACTACAACCTCAACGACGGCGGCGACTGGGGCACCGGCTACACGCTGAACCCGATCACCGGCCAGCCCTACGCACCGCAGATCGTCCCCCGCGGCGATTACGTGCGGATCCTCGCCGAGTTCTGGGCCGACGGGCCCGACTCGGAGACCCCGCCCGGACACTGGTTCGTCGTGTTGAACTATGTCTCGGATTACCCCGGCTTCGTGAAGCAGCTCGGCGGCTCCGGACCCATCCTGCCCGACCTGGAGTGGGACGTGAAGGCGTACCTGGCGATGGCCGGCACCATGCACGACGTGGCGATCGCGTCCTGGGGGGTCAAGGGCTGGTACGACTACCTCCGCCCGATCTCGGCCATCCGCTACATGACCGACCAGGGGCAGTGCTCCGACGGCGCCGGACCGTCGTTCGATCCCAACGGCATCAACCTGCACCCCGGCGTGATCGAGGTCGTCACCTCCGAGACGACTGCGGCCGGCGAGCGCCACGAGCACCTCGCCGGCGAGGAGGGGAAGATCGCGTTGCTCGCCTGGCGCGGGCCCGAGTTCATCAACGACCCCGACACGGACACCGCCGGCGTGGGGTGGATCCTCGCGGAAAACTGGTGGCCGTACCAGCGACCCACGTTCGTCACGCCTCCCTTCGCGGGCTATGTCTCGGGCCACAGCACCTACAGCCGCGCCGCGGCCGAAGTCATGACCATGCTCACCGGCTCCGAGTACTTTCCCGGCGGTCTCGGCGAGTTTGACTGCCCCCAGAACGAGTTCCTGGTCTTCGAGGACGGGCCGAGCGTGGACGTGACGCTCCAGTGGGCCAAGTATTACGACGCGTCCGACCAGTGCAGCCTCTCCCGCATCTGGGGCGGCATCCACCCCGGCGCCGACGACCTCCCGGGGCGCATCATGGGCTCGATCATCGGCCCCGATGCATTCAACGAGGCGCTCGTCTACTTCGAGGGAAGCGGCTACGTTCCGTGTAACGGCGACGCCGACGGGGACGGGACCACCGGCATCAACGACTTCCTGGCCGTGCTCGGCGCGTGGGGACCAAACCCGGGGCACCCGGCCGACTTCGACGGCGACGGCGTCGTCGGCATCTCCGACTTCCTCATCGTTCTCGGCAACTGGGGGCCGTGTGTGTCGTGACTGGGGGTTGGGGGTCAGGGGTTCGAAGGCTTGGCCATGAGCCATTGGGGAAGAAGACGTCCGCCGCCCCGCCCGATCCAATCGAGAGTCAGCACGCACCGGAGCAAGCCTGTTCCAGGGACGCAGGCTCATCCCGAGCGAAGCGAGGGCTCGATGGTCAGGCAGTATGCCTGACAATCGACACAACCGGTCCGCGGCATGGAAACCGCGGTCGGGCAAGCAGGATCCCGCAGCAGACTGACAGGCTCCCGCCGCGCGCTACGCCGCCTTGTCATACGCGATATCGTGCTCGTCGAGCCAGGCGATCGCCAGCTGCTCGAACGCGCGGACTCGGAAGCCTTTCCAGCGCTCCGTGAGCCCGTACTTTCCGATGAGTCGGTTGAAGTCTCGGAAGGCACGCTTGCCGCGGATCGCCTTGAGCAGCTTGTCGCGCTGCTTCTTCTCGCGAATCGTCTCGCAGAAGGACTCGACGACCGAGTACTCCTTGTGCTCGAACTTCCCCGGCAGCTCGACGATCTCGCCGGAACGCAGGCGGTTCCTGAACCGAAGCTGCCAGTCCTCGAGCGGCGTGTCGCCCACACCGTCCTCGACGAGGGCCCGCTGCTTGTCGTTCATGCTCGTGATCTCACCCGTCTCCAGATCGAGGAATGCGTGGTGGTTGTCGCCGATCTCGGCCATTTCGTTGACGACGTCGCGAAGTAGGATGCTCGCCATGCTGGACCTCCACCAGAGCCCCGGTTCCGGGTCCGGGGAGCCGACGCGCTGACCCCCCGCGTTGGTTGAATCGGTCGAGGGACCGCCGCCGATCCGCTCATGACGATTGATCGGCCATCAGAACACTCCAGCGAAGTCGGATGGGTCGTTCTTTCGGAATTGGTCTTCTATTATCGGCGGTCATGACCGGGCTCCAGGCATCCTCGCGCACCGGACGAATCGAGGTCCGCGTGCGCTACCCCGAATGCGATCCCATGGGCGTCGCCCATCACACGGCCTATCCCGTGTGGTTCGAGATGGGCAGGACGGAGCTGCTGCGCGACGGCGCCGGGGCCCGCTACCGGGACCTGGAGCAGCAGGGCGTCTTCTTCGCGGTGGCCAAGCTCGCCGTCCAGTACAAACGCCCCGCACGGTATGACGACAACCTCGTCGTGCAGACGACCATCACGGGCGTGGGCCGCGCCAAGATCGAGCATGCCTACGACCTGTTCCGCGACGGCGAGCTGCTGGCGACGGCGACCACGACCCTCGTCTGCCTGGACCGCAAGGGCCGCCCGCAGCCGATCCCCGACACGCTGCAGCTCGGCTGATCACCACGCGCGTTACGATGGAGCGATCAACGAGCAGCGGGGCGTGCGACCAGCTTGCCCACGTCGGCATCGGCGACTTTCTCATCGTGATCGGCACCTGGGGCACGCCGGGCGGCGACATCGACGGCGACGGCGACACGGGGATCAGCGACTTCCTGGCCGTGCTGGGCCTGTGGGGTCCCTGTCCGAACCAGTGAACGCGACGGAGACGCAACGGCGGCCGATGAACGGGTGAAGCCGCGCGGCGCAGGCCGGCACGAGCGGCGGCGCGGGTCTCACCCACCCCGTTGCTCATAGACTCCGAAGCTGGTCGTCTCCTCGGACGCGGTGGTCGTGAACTCCACGATCACCTCGTCACGCCCGTCCCCGTCGACGTCGCCGGTCTTCATGCCTCTCAATACCGCTCCCTGGGGCATGTCCAGGTGGAAGAGATCATCGGGAGGTCGATCGCCGGTGATCCGCAGGGCTCGCAGCTCGGCGAGCTTGCCGATGAGCTCGAGGATCTCGTCGAGATTCCACTGCCGCTTCGTGTTCTCGAAGAAGAACCGACGCAGCGCGTCGTCCAGCTCACGCGCGTCGAGCTCCGCATCGGCGTCTTCGTGCCCCCGCCAGTACTGGACTCGCCGACCATCGGCGGTCACCAGAAGCCGATCGGGCCGCCCGTCCCCGTCGAGGTCGCCCGTGGTGCCGGTATCGAACTTCTGCGCCGCGTTGTCCACACGCTCCAGCAGCGCTTCGGGGTTTTTCAGAATGTCCACGATCGGGGGCAGGCTGACCGCCAGCTCACCCCGCCGGGCCGGACTCGGCGCGAACGATGCTCCGTCAACGCTCGCGTAGGCCAGCGCGGTGATCTCCACTTCGAGGCTGCCCATCAACCCCATCGCGATGGCCGCCACCGTCGGCACCTGGACCTTCAGCAGAAAGAGGTCGGGGTATTCGTCGTCGTCAAGCTGCAGCACGAGCAGCAGCGTGACGTCGTCGGCGACCTTGAGAATCACCGACGGCTCGGTGAACTGCGGGCCCTGGCGGCTCCCATGAAAGATCCACACCTTCCGGCGGTGGGCGATGACGTAGTCGGTGATGCCGTCGCCATCGAGATCGGTGATCTCGTAGCTGGCCCGATCGGGACCCGCCAGCGTGCGACCGGGGCGGACCGACGCCTTGGAGGTCGTGTCCCGGAAGATGTCCAGATTCACCGAGACATCGGGTCGGGGCGGAAAGGTCCCGTCGTCGCGCTGCATATGGAAGTGACGCTGGCGCCCCTCCTCCACGAGCAGATCAGGGCGGCCGTCCCCGTTGACATCCCTGGTCTTGAGCCGGGGGACGGTGAAGGAGTCCTCGAGGCGATCGGAGAGCGCCGCGGCGGTGGTCGTACGCCCCCGCTTCATCCGCACGCTGAGCCGCCCTGCCGAGCGCAGGGCATCGCCATCGCTAAGCCACAGCTCGCACGAATCACCGGCGGGCAGGACGATGTCGGGCCGGCCGTCACTGTTGACGTCCTGCACGAACGAGACAAAGGTCGGCTCGCCCACCCGCAGCTGGAAGCGGGCCCGCGACGAGAGGACCTCAGCCGTTGCGGCCAGACCCGCGCCGGACCCGGTTCGGTACACGACGACGCCCGCCGGCGAGGCCACCACCAGCTGAGGGCGACCGGTGCCCCGCACGTCGGCCAGGGCCAGGATGCAACGCCTGGCGTCGGGCAGCTCGAGCATCCCGGTCTGTTTCGCACGCCCGTCGGTGTACTGCCAGGTCTGGACCTCGCCCCGGCGGCCGACGATGAGAAGCTCCTCGCCGCCGTCGTCGTCGAGGTCCACGAGACGGGACGCCGCGACGCCGAAGTCCGGCTCGACCACCTGGCCTCGCACCCAGGTGGGGCTCGCGCCCGCGACGCGATCGTCAGCCCGCGTGTCCACGGCCGGGGCCTGGACGGCCAGCGCAGCAGCGACCAGCCGCGCCAGGCGGCGGCCGGCGACCCGGATGTCGGGCGGTCGGCGGCTCATGGAAACCTCACGTGAAGAACCTGGTCCTTCTCCAGAATGAGAAGCTGGGGCGGCTCGCGGGCGCCGCGGTCGGGGATCCTCAGCCGTGCCTGGGCGGAGCACCGCGTCTGCCACAGCGCCCGGTCGGCCAGCGAGAGTCGCCCGCCTCGAGCCACGGCCAGCAGCACCTTCACGCGGGTCGGCTCCTCGCGCGCGATCAGCTCCTGGATGCCGTCGCCCGTCACGTCGGCGAAGAATCGGGCGAGAACCCCGTCGTTCATCTCTTCCAGTTCCTTCGTCGGAAGCCGCAGCACGTGCGTGAGATCCGGGTGGGTGGAGAAACGCCCGCCGCGATTGCGATACACGTACAACTCGACCTCGACGCTGTCACGCGCCCCGATCTTGTCCAACAGGTCGGGCCGCAACGCGCTCACGACGAGGTCGGGTCGCCCGTCGCCGTCAACGTCGTCGAGGCGGGCCTCGCCGGCGAACCCGCCGATGACCAGCACCTGCTGCGGAATGCCGTCGGCTCCGAACAGCGGAGAACCCGCCGGTCCAGCGCCGGCGTTCCCACCCGCGGGCTGGACGTACACGAGCACCTGCGTTCGAACGTCCCTGGCGCGCTGGTCTCCCGCGAGCATGACGCAGTCCACGCGCCGGTCGCCGTTGAGGTCCGCGGCGTGGGCGCCCCAGGAGACGTCAAACAGCCGCCCTCGGTCATAGGCCACCGGCGAGACGAAGCCGTCGGGGTGCACGTCGACGAATCGGCCTCCGTCCTGCTGGATCCAGACGTGCAGCGTTCGGTCGGCCAGCGCCAGCAGGTCGAGGTCGCCGTCTCCATCCCAATCGACCAGCTGCGGCGCGGGCACGCTGGTCATCACATCCAGCAGCGGCCCGGTCGCTTCACCCGCATCGGCGGGACGACGGATCTCGAACTTCAATCTTCCCTGGTCTCGGCGGACGTACAGAATCGACGCGGACCGCTTCTGCGGATCGTCCCCGGCCTCCGCGGGAAGCGTCAGGACGTTGACGGTATCGAACGCGGCCTCCGCCCCGGCGATGCGGCTCTGCACGGCGAGCCGGTAGCCGCCGGCTTCGGGCACAAGCAGGTCCTCCAAGCCGTCGCCGTTGAGGTCGCGAACGCCATCCTGCCACGACACCGTCCGACGCGGCTGCGGGAGCTGCCAGAGAAAATCCGCGTCGATGAGCTTGACGAACGGCTGACGCTCCCGGCCGGGTTGCCAGGCGTAGACGCCGCGGGCCGAGAAGAGCACGATCTCCCGGCCGGGGTCCGGGCTCACGTCGCCGGCGGCGTACCCGACGACGTCGGCGGTGAGCTCGAGCGTGGCGTCGGGCGCCGGCTCGAACCCGGCTTCCCCCGGGCGGCTCCGATAGATGAGCAGGTTTCGGCTCCGCCGGCCGCCCGCCACGACGAGCAGGTCCGACGCCCCGTCGTCGTCAATATCAGCCATCGTCGCCTCGTCGACGGCGAGCCCCTTGTCGAGCTGGATGGTCGTGACGACGGCGATTCGATTTTCCGCGACCACCACCCCGGGCCGGGCACCGAGGCTCGCCGTCACGACCACGCCCAACGCGACCCATCTGGTCATGAGCTCACCTCCTCGAGCCGGTCCGCGTCGCCGCCCGTGAACGTGATGATCCACAGCAGCGTGCACCGCCACGCCGCCGACGTCTTCTTGAGTCCGAAAAGCCCCATGAGGATCGAGGTCTCGGTGACCCCGCGGTCCTTCTGGTAGCTGAACAGAAGAGGAATCGAGACCTCCTTGGTCTCCGTCTCCCGCCGCGAGAGTGGAGCCTCGACGGTTCGCCGCTCGCCGTCGCGCACGAAGACAATGGTCATCGTCTCACCGGAATCACGGATCGCCTCGAGCAGGACCTGGGGATCAGCGATCTCCCGGCCGTTCACCGCCAGTATGAGATCCTCGAACTGCAGACCCGCCGCCCGCCACGGGCTGCGTTGCGACAGGCCCACGATCACCGCTCCCGCCCCGGGCGCGAGGCCCGCCCGTCGTGCCTCCACCTCGGTCGCCGTTCTCACCACGACACCGACCCGCTGCTCCTCGCGGAACGACTTGACGGCGTGGCGGCCCGGCGGGTGAATGCGAGCGACCACGTCCAGACGGGCTTCGCGGTCGACGCCGGCCCGGTCGTAGCCCAGCCGTAACGTCGTCCCGGGGGCGGCCGACAACTCGGCCTGCCGCCACTCGCTCGGCCAGCCCAGGGGCTGCGGCGGTGACGACTCGCCGGCCTGCGACACCCACAGCAGCAGATCGCCGGCGACGATCCCCGCGGCGTCGCCGGGCGAATTCTCGATGACCTTCGTGACGAGCACACCCTGAGCCTCCCCCGTGAGGTCATCGAGCGAGCGGCGGGCGTCTCCGACGTAGATCCCCGTGAACCCGCCACGCGGAAGCTGACGCCGCGTCGTCTCGTCCTTCGGCTCCTCGGCGAGCGCCAGAGGCTCTTGCATGTCCGCCAGGGGCGGAGATTGCCTCGGCAGCTTGAGCGGCACGGCGCACCCGCCAGCAGCGAGGGCGACCAGCAGCATTGGCACGACGCGTACGGTCACGGAACGGATCTCCTCATGAGCATGACACTCGCCAGCAGCACCGCAGTCCCGGCCCACAAGATGGGCACGAGCACCGCCGTCGGGGCGTAGGCGAACGTCGCGTTGCTGACCCCGGTGGCGAGGTCCGCGAAGTAGTGAAGGTAGGACGTGTCGGACAGGGGTGACGGAAGATACGCCGACGGCAGCCAGGCCTCCAGGGGACGGGCCACGGCCCGCACGAGGTCGAGAAAGACGACCGCGCCGAGGGCCAGCGCCAGCGCGGCTGCGGCGTTGCGGGCGATCGCCCCCGCCAGGAACCCGAGACCCGCGTAGGCCGCCAGGGGCAGCAGCGGCGCCGCCACCGCACGACGCAGGTCCGGCCACAGTTGCTCGGCGGGCACGAGGGGGAATCGCTGCCCGTTGGGCAGGATCTCCACGACGCCGGAAAAGTCGAAGGCGGTGGCGGCGACGAGCCAGGTCCCGGCGACGAGCAGCAGGTACGCCGCCAGCGTGCAGCCGAGCAGGACGAGGGCCTTGCCCGCGGCCACGTGGACCCGCCGAACGGGCCGCAGCAGGAGGTTGCGCAGGGTGCCTCGGCCGAGCTCCGCCGCAATGGACTGGCTGGCGAGTCCGGCGATGAGCACCGCGGCCAGTGGCAGCCCGCTCTGCAGCCCCAGAGCCACGCCCTCGAACGCCGTCACGTCAGTCGTGCTGAACAGCGTCCCCTGGTCCACCTCGCCCGTGTCACGGCGAACCTCCAGGCTGCGCCGCGTGACCCGCAGCACCGCCACGAGGGCGGGGATCGCCAGCAGCACGGGCACCGTGGACCGGGTGCACCACCGCTGCGTTTCGTAGCGGACGACCTTGAGCACCGGTCGCGGGCACGGGGTGACGGCGCGCCCGGCGGCGTCGAGCCGTTGGGGCGATTCGTCTCGGGCGTCCTGGGCATCGGCAAGGGCGGGCGTCTCGCCACGCGTGTACTGGAAGTAGATCTCCTCCAATGTGGGCAGATGCGGCGTGAAGGCCCGCAGCTCCAGGCGGGCGTCGACCAGGGCGCGGGCAACCTCCCCCGGCGACCGGTCGCCGAGGTCGACCACCATCTCGTCGCCGCTGCGCTGCTCGCAGGAGACCCCCAGCGCCGCGAGCTTCCGGAGGGCCGCCTCGGTCGAGTCAGTCCTGACGTGATAGCGCTGGGGCCCGGACGCGAGCAGCCGCGTCGTCTGCTCCTCGACGAGCAGCCGTCCCTGCCGCAGGACCCCGATCCGGGTGCAGAGGTCCGACAGCTCCCGCAGTCGGTGGCTCGACAGAAGGATCGTCGTGCCGCGCTGTGATGACAGCCGGCGAAGCAGGTTCCGCACGTCGTCAATCCCTTGCGGATCCAATCCGTTGGTCGGCTCGTCAAGGACCACGTACGGCGGGTCGCCCACGAGCGCCTGGGCGATTCCCAGACGCTGCCGCATGCCCTGGGAGTAGACGCGGACGGGCTTGGCGCCGGCGCCGCCGAGACCGAGCTCGTCGAGCAGCCGGTCGGCCTCGCGGACGGCCTCCGCCCGGCTCAGCCCCTGAAGACGCGCCAGCACGATCAGGTTGCGGCGCCCGGACCACCAGCCGTAGAAGCCCGGCACCTCCACGAGGCCGCCGACGCGGCAGCGGGCCTCGCGGGGTTGCCGCGCCGCGTCGATCCCGTCCACGAGCACGCGTCCCGACTGAGGACGCAACAAGCCCAGCGCGATTCGGATCGCGGTGGTCTTGCCGGCGCCGTTGTGCCCGATGAAGCCGTATGTGTCACCACGCCGGACGTGCAGCGAAACATCGTCCAGCACGACCTGCCTGCCGAAGCGGTGTGTTATGGCAACAAGCCGAATCGGCATGAGCGCTCTCAGATATGCTACAGTAGCATATTTAGGCCAGCTCCCCCACGCTCAGACGCACGCGGATGAGCGTCTTGCCGAACGCCGCCCGCAGCTTCTGCTCGAGACCCTCGCGGAGCTGCCGATCGAGCTCGTAACCCGTCGACGACGAATCGACGGTGACGTGCGCGACGCCGCCGCGTACGCCGGTGACCCGCGTGTGAACGGCGAGGTCGGCGGGGACGACGCCCTCCCACAGATCGACGAAGGACCCGAGACGTCTCTCCGCCCGCTTCACTTCGGATCTCTTGCGGGCGATCAAGGGCCCGAGAGCCGTGTCCCACTCGCGCCGCTGACGCCACTCGCGGAGCTGCTCGATCTGCCTGGCGGCGCCGTCCATGGGCTCACAGCATACCGGGTCGGGCCCGCCCGAGCCCCATCGGCCGCGTGGTGCGGCGGCTATCCTTGGCGTTGCATGACCAGCATCGTCCTGGACGGCCTGACCCGCCGGTTCGACCAGACGACCGCCGTCGATGACGTCTCCCTGACCATCCCGGCCGGGGAGCTCTTCTTCGTGCTGGGCCCCTCGGGCTGCGGCAAGACGACGCTGCTGCGGCTCATCGCCGGGTTCGTGGAGCCCGACGCCGGCCGCATCCGCTTCGGCGACCGCGACGTGACGGCCGTGGCCCCCAACAAGCGCAACACGGGGATGGTCTTCCAGAGCTATGCCCTCTGGCCGCACATGACCGTCCTCGACAATGTCGCCTACGGACTGAGGGTCCGGCGTGTGGCATCGGCCGAGCGATCCGAGCGGGCGCGGGCGGCGCTTCGCGCGGTGCACATGGAAGCGCTGGCCGGACGCAAGCCGGCCCAGCTCTCCGGCGGCGAGCAGCAGCGGGTGGCCCTGGCCCGGGCCCTCGTCGTGGAGCCGCAGGTTCTGCTGCTCGATGAGCCGCTGAGCAACCTCGACGCGGTGCTTCGCCAGGAGATGCGTCATGAGATCCGGCGTCTCTGCCGGGAGACGAGGATCACCACCGTCTACGTGACCCACGATCAGAAAGAGGCCCTTTCCATGGCCGACACCATCGCGGTCCTGCGGAACGGGCGGGTGGCCCAGGTAGGCACGCCTCGTGATCTCTATGCCAACCCCTGCTCACGGTTCGTGGCCGGCTTTCTCGGCGAGACGAATTTTCTCGAGGCACGGATCGTCGAGGTTCGAAACGGCCTGACGCGGCTGCAGACACCCGCCGGCACGCTGACCAGTACATCAGCTGCGGGCGCGGCGGGCGACCGCGTGATCTGCTCGATCCGGCCGGAGTCGGCGCGGCTCGACGCCGGGACCGCAGACACGAACCGGCTGACCGGTCGTCTCGTGGCGACCACGTATCTGGGTGAGCTGGTGCAGCACCAGCTCGAGCTCGAAGGCGGGACGCTGTTCAAGGTGCTCGAGTTGGGCTCGGCCGCCCGTCGAGTTCCGGCGAAGGTGAGTGTGTGTATCGATCCGGCCAATATCGCGATCGTTCACGACTGATCGGGATCAGATCGCCGTACAACGCGTATCGTACGCAATCAACAAGTGTTCTTACGCGATCGTGGTTGATTCTACGACTGATCCTGATCCTGACAGAACGTCGGCAGGACGATCGTAAAGCAGGCCCCGCCCGGGCCGGCGGCCGGATCGTCAAGAGCGATGGTGCCCCCGCTGTCTTCGATCAGACGCTTGCAGATGGCCAGGCCGAGACCCGATCCACCCTGACCCGTGGCCGTCTTGCCGTTGCCGGCGTGCCCGGACACGAACGGCTGGAAGAGCGTCGCCGCGACATCGTCGGGGATGCCCGGGCCGCTGTCGGCCACCGTGATCCGCGTCGTCTCGTCGGTGTGCTGGGCCGTGATCCTGAGCTCGCCGGGCTTGCCCTTGAGCGCGTTGAGGGCATTGAGCGTCAGGTTGAGCAGGACCTGCTGCAGGGCGAGCGGCCGGATGGTGACCAGGGCATCGGGGGCGACCTGGACCAGGACGTTGATCCCGTCCCGCGCCGGGTCTCGGGCCAGGCAGGCCAGCGAAGCCTCGATCACCTCGAGGATGTTGGCGTGATCGTCGCCCAGGTCGGTCCGGGCGAAGCCCAGCACGGCCTCGGTGATTCGTGCCGCCGATTCGACACCGGCGATGGCCCGCTCCAGGGCCTTGGCCCGCAGGTTTGTGTCGTGGGGATTGGACCGGGCCAGTTGGGCGTAGGCCAGGACCGGGGTCAGGATGTTGTTGATCTCATGGGCGATGCCGGCCGTGAGGGTGCCGAGGGTGGCCAGCTGATGGGTGTGATCGAGCTCTCTCCGCAGCGATTCCAGCTCGTTCTCCGCCCGTTGAAGGCGAGCAACGACATCCTGCTCCGCTGATGCTGCGGCAACCTTGGCCATGGCCCTCGCGCCCCCCTTCATCCCTGGTCGCAGGGCGTATCGACCAGGAACCAGGGCGACTCAAGGCCCCCGCCAGGGCCTGCAATGTTCGCTCCGGCGCCCTTCCGAAAGGCACCCCATCCAGCCACACCCGCAGGGTCCGCATGCGCACGTCCCCGCCCGCCTACGTCCGATAACATCGTCGCCGAGCTGAGCTTCCAGAGGCCCTGGCGGGGCTGGCTTCACGCGTCGACGTGTTTGGCGGTACGATGGGGCACCTCTTGGTGATTCGCGCCACATGGCGAGTGGCGTCTTGAAGGAGAGCCAACCATGCCACGCAAGGATGCGTCCAAGAGCCCTCCGGGCCGCCGGCGGCTTGGCCGTGGGCTGACGAGCCTGATGTCCACGGCGGTTCCGATCGAGACGGCCGCTTCCCCAGGCCCGTCACCCCCGCCATCGACGGATGCACACCTCCCCCCACCGGACGAGGGCGAGATTCGCCTGATCGGCACCGAGCAGATCAGGGCCAATCCGAAACAGCCCCGACAGCACTTCGACGAGCAGTCCCTCGAAGCCCTCGCCGCTTCGATCCGCACGGCCGGCCTCATGCAGCCGTTGGTCGTCCGGCCCGACGCGACGGGGGGGTTCCAGCTGATCGTCGGGGAGCGCCGATGGCGGGCGGCGCAGAGAATCGGGCTCGCCCGAATCCCGGCCGTGATTCGCGAGCTCGATGACCAGGCCGCGGCCGAGTGGGCACTGATCGAGAACATCCAGCGCGAGGACCTCAACCCGCTTGAGCGGGCCGATGCCTTCCGTCGTCTGACCGACGAGTTCGGGCTGACCCATCAGCAGGTCGCGGACCAGGTCGGGCTCGACCGTTCGACGATCACCACCTTTCTGCGTCTGCACGATCTCGACGACGTCTGCCGTAACGCGGTGCGATCCGGGCAGCTCACTCACGCGCACGCTCGCGAATTGTTAGCACTTACTAACATTGATCTGCGGCAGCAGACAGCGCAGATGGCCATCCGGCAGGACTGGTCCGTCCGCACGCTCAAGAGCCGCGTGAAGTCGCTGCTGGGTCCTCGACGCACCCGCACCCGCACCGCGACGTCCGCGGCACCCGCCCATCGCCTCGATCTCGAGCGACGCCTCGGAGAGCACCTCGGCACAAAGATCCAGGTCCAGCCGGGCAAGCAGAAGGGGGCGGGTCGCCTCGTCATTGATTTCTACACGCACGATCAGTTCGAGGGTCTGATGCAGCGTCTGGGCTTCGACACCGACACGCTGTGATCCCGGCGCAGCGCCGACTCCTGGCGACGGTGACGGCCGGCAGCCGCGTGCGTACGCGCAATTGTCGATGAATCTCATTCACAATTCGGTACATGGCTGAATCGGACTGTCTTCGGACGCCGAAGGCATCCGCGCTGGGCGCCACGGACGTGTCGCCTTACCATCTCGCCCGCGTTTGGCGACGCGGCTGGGCTGTTCTTGCTCGCAAGGGGATGCAACTCAATGCCAACGACGAAAGTGAGCGCCCGGCGGTCCGTGTCCGCGCACACGAAGAAGACGAAGAAGACGAAGAAGAACAAGAGGACGGCGGACAAGACCGCCAGCCGCAACCGTCTCCACGGCGTTCCGTTGTCCCAGCTCGAGGCCGAGATCAAACGGCGCGAGCGACGTCTGGAGACGCTGCACCGCCAGCGGCGCCGTCTTCTGGAGCAGCTGGAAACGCTCGAGGTGGAGATCGCCGACCAGGCCGCGGCGACCGTCACCGTCGCGACCTCGAGCCCGTCGCATGGTCGCGACCGCAAACGCCCGAAGAACACGGTGATCCTCGTCGATGCGTTGCGACGCGTTTTGAACAACCGGACGCTGTCGGTCTCCGAAGCGGCGGGGGCCGTCCGGCGGGCGGGCTATCGCACGAGCAGTGAGAACTTCCGCACGATCGTGAATCAGACACTGATCGGCAATCGCAAGACCTTCAGGAAGGTCTCGCGTGGGAAGTACACCGTCCGCAAATAGATTGCCCGAATCAAGTGGGGGCTCCGGATGCCATGTGCGGCTTGTCCGTCCATGCTGCTTTTTGCGCGGCCGATAACCACTTTGCGCTTCGACGCGCAAGCTCCGTGCAAAGTGATCGGGGGCACCCGCCGATCAACCTTTGGTGTGCCCTCAGATCAGGTCCCACGGCCCCCTGCCAATCGTGACCGAGCTGGTTCGAGCTTTGCTGGGAGTCTGATGCCCAACATGAATGAGTCTGCGCGCAGCCTGCCGATTTCGCAGTGGCCCACGCCGGCCGAGGCTGATCGCATCGTCGCCGAGGCGCGAGAGCTCTTCCAGCGGACGCTGTCCGCCTGGGTGTGCGACCTGCTCGTCCTCCGCAAGACGGGGCTCGACCGGCCGGGTTGGGTGACCGACGACGAGGCGCGGTGGCCCGAGGCCGCCTGAGGACCCACACGCACCATGGGCAGCTTGACGACCGGCATCGGGCTGATCAGCGGAATCGACACCGCCACGCTGATCGATCAGCTCATCGCGCTGGAGGGCCGGGGCAAGGTCAACCTGCAGCTGCGTCTGGCCAGCCTGCAGTCACAGCAGACGGCGCTGCTGGACATCAACGCACGCCTGCTGAATCTCAAGACCTCGTCCAAAGGTCTTCGGATCGACAACACCTTCGACGCGGCGCTGGCCACCAGCAGCAAGGCGAGCGTCCTCACGGCGGCCGCCACCGGTGCCGCGCAGCCGGGGTCATACTCGTTCCTGGTCAAGCAGCTCGTCTCCACCAGCCAGAAGCTCTCCAAGGGTTTCACGAACACGGACACGACGCCGCTCAACCTGAGCAGCCTCAGCTTCGAGCTCGGCAAGGGGTTCGTGACCACGGACACCGAGCTGGCCGACCTCCGGGGCGGCATCGGCGTCGCCCGCGGCAAGATCACGATCACCGACGGTGCGGCGTCGACCACGGTGGACCTGAGCGCGGCCACGACCATCGGCGAGGTCATCAACGCCATCAACAACTCCGGTGCCGACGTCACGGCGACCACCGAGGGCGACCACCTCGTGGTCACGGAGAACACCGGCGACGCCCTCACCATCGCCAATGCCAGCGGCTACACGACGGCCACCGAGCTGGGTATCGCCGGCACGGACGTCGGCGGCACGATCACCGGCACGGATATCCGCACCCTCGGCGGCTTCTCTCCGCTTGCGTCGCTCAACGATGACACCGGCGTCTTCATCCGAAGCGGCAGCTACGACTTCAAGATCACCACCCGCAACGGCCGGGAATTCGACATCGATCTCGGGCGCGTGGACAACCCGATCACCACAAGCACCCTGATCGAGGACCTCAACAACGGCCTGGGGGTCACGACCAACAGCGACTCCACGGAGGACATCAAGTTCGTCGACCGCGACGGCATCGAGCATCTCGTGGACCTCACCGGGATCAACACGGTCCAGGATCTCATGGACCGCGTGAACGACCAGAGCGATGGCGACATCACGATCTCCATCCACGCCGACGGCGACAAGCTCACCGTCACCGACAACACCGGCGGGTCGGGGCTGCTCAAGGTCCTGGGCGCGGGCCCCCTCGACACCCAGACCGCCGACGACCTGGGGATCCTGGAGACGACCGGCGTCCCCGCCGCGTCCTTCGACGGCGACATCATTCCCAACGCCGATCACACGCCCGCGGCCGTAACCATCCAGGAGGTCATCGACCGGATCAACAACGCCGAGGACACCTTTCAGGTCATCAACGGCGGGCACGTCGTCGCCTCGATCGCGCCCGACGGCGTGAGCATTCAGCTCGAGGACATCGTGGGGGGCGGCCCGATGGCGAGCTTTACCGTCACCGCCAGCCCCACCAATGCCTACGCCGCCCGCGATTTGGGCCTGGAAGGCGTGGTTGCCTCCGGGGGCATCATCGACGGCAACCGCCTCATCGCCGGGCTGAACTCCGTCCTCGTGCGGAGCCTCAACGGCGGCAACGGACTCAGCGGCAACACCGCGCTCGACATCACCGACCGGCAGGGCGGCAGCGACTCCTTCACCCTCGACGAGGACGGCTCGCTGTCGGACATCATCGACCAGATCAACGCCTCAGGCTCCATCGAGATCACCGCGATCGCCAACAGCGCCGGCAACGGCCTGACCATCGTCGACACGTCCGGCGGCAGCGGCAACCTGATCGTCACGGACACGGCCGCGGCCGAGCTGGGCATCGACACGGGTCCCGGAGGCATCGCCGCCAGCCGCCAGCGGGGCACCGATCTGGAGCTGCGCTACGTCGCGGAGGGGACGAGCCTGACCGAGCTCAACTACGGCCGTGGCATCGGCTCCGGGTCGTTCCGGATCACCGACGGGGAGGGCGAGCAGGCGACGGTCAACATCGGCTCCGACTCGACGACGGTCTTTGACATCATCGACGAGATCAACGCCATCGCCGGCGCCAACAGCGTGGACGTCACCGCCCGCGTCAACGACACCGGCGACGGGATTCTCCTGGAGAACACGCTGTCGCCGGTTCCCACCGGGCTCATCAAGGTCGAGTCGATCAGCGGCTCCACCGCCCGGGACCTGAACCTCGAGGGACAGGCGACGACCGACGGCGGATCGATCGACGGATCGTACGAGAAGCAGGTCACGTTCAACAACAGCGACACCCTCAGCGAGGTCGTGCAGAAGGTCAACGATGCAGGCATCCCGGTGTCCGCCTCGATCCTGAACACCGGCGTAGGGGCGGTTCCCTACAAGGTCGTGTTCTCGTCGGAGATCGGGGGCACGGACGGCGACCTCGTCATCGACGACGGCGATGACAGCCTCGGCATCACGACGCTCTCCAAGGCCGTCGACAGCAAGGTCTTCTTCGGCTCCGACGACCCCGCCGAGGCCACCCTGATCAAGCGAAGCACCAACACGCTCGACGACGTCCTGCCCGGCGTCTCGATCGACCTGCTCTCGGCCGACGACGAGCCCGTCACGCTCACGATCACCCGCGACACCCAGACCATCGAGGACGACGTCGCGGAGTTCGTGGCTGCCTTCAACGACGCCGTCGGGCGAATCGACCAGTACGATTTCTACAACGTCGACACCGAGGAGCGGGGACCCCTGCTGGGCAACCCCACCACCGCTCAGGTGCGCGGAGCCCTGTTCCGCACCATCCAGCAGAAGGCGGTCGGCGTCGACACCCAGTTCCAGTACCTGAGCCAGGTGGGGATCCGCGTCGGGGCCGAGGGTACTCTCACCTTCGACCGCGCGAAGTTCGAGGACGCCTACGAGGAGGACGCCGAGGCCGTCGAGAACCTCTTCACCGCCTTTTCGGGCACGACCACCACCACCCAGCAGCTCTCGCCCGGCGTCACCATCACGAGCAACGAGCAGTCCTTCTCGGAGCTCGGCTTTGCCGACCTCTTCGATCAGCTGCTCGACGGCCTGACCAACTCGATCGACGGCACCGTCACCCTGGCCGACAAGGGCATCCAGGACCAGATCGATCTCACCGAGGACCGGATCGACGACTTCGACGATCGCCTCGACCGCCGTCGCGAGCAGCTCCAGCGGGAGTTCGCGGCGATGGAGACGGCCCTCGCTCAGCTCCAGAGCCAGCAGAACGCCCTGCTGTCGCTGATCAACAACCTCTCCCTGACCCAGGGCCTGCTCTCTTGAGGTGAGCCAAAGACGGCCCTCCGATCGTCCGATAGAACCCCAGATGAGCGCGACGTCGGAGCCCAACCCCTACCTCAAGACCAAGGTGCTGACCGCGAACCCGGCGGAGCTGCGGCTCCTGCTCTTTGACGGGGCACTGAAGTTCGCCCGCCAGGCCCGGCAGGGTCTGATCGATCAGGACTACGAGGCCGTCTTCAACGGTATCACCCGCTGCCAGCAGATCATCCTGGAGCTCATCAACAGCCTGCAGCCGGAGCACGCCCCCGACCTGTGCAAGCGGCTGTCGGGCCTGTACACCTTCATGTACACGCGGCTCATGGCGGCCAGCCACGAGCGTGAGCCCGCCATCCTCGACGAGGTGATCAGGCTGCTGGAGTACGAGCACCAGACCTGGACGATGCTGCTGGCCAAGCTGGCCGAGGAGAATGCGGCCGCCGGCGACCTCGCCGACGCCCCCGCCCAGGACCCGGCCTCGCCTCCCGGCGATCCCAGGACCGACTCCCTCATCGGCGGCAGGGTCAGCTTCAAGGGCTGAGGTCCTTGGACAGACCCCCGTTTTGGGGCTGTGAGTCCTCGCCGCGGAGGACGAAGTCCTGCGAAAATAGGTCACCGTCGCCGCTTCGGCCCCTACCGGACCACTTGGAGCCGCACTGAATCCGAACCCGGGCGGGCGGTTGCTACGTACCGGATACGGCCCTTTCGAGGGCTCAGGCAAGACGGAAAGGAATGGGGATGAAGAAGGATCAGCTCATTGTCGTCGCCGGTGGCGGCGGGTTCATCGGCGGTCACCTCGTGGCGGATCTGCTGCGCCGCGGATTCAACCGGGTCCGCTCGGTCGACATCAAGCCGTTCGACCAGTGGTATCAGGTCCACGACGCGGCGGAGAACCTGCAGCTCGACCTTCAGGAGAAGGGCAATTGCTACACCGCGTGCGACGATGCGACCGAGATCTACCAGCTCGCGGCCGACATGGGCGGGATGGGCTTCATCGAGAACAACAAGGCGCTGTGCATGCTGTCAGTGCTCATCAACACCCACATGGTGCTGGCCGCCAAGGACTGCGGCGTGAAGCGCTTCTTCTACTCCTCCTCGGCGTGCGTCTACAACCAGGAGAAGCAGAAGAGCGAGGACGTCGTGGCCCTCAAGGAGGAGGACGCCTATCCGGCCGACGCCGAGGACGGCTACGGGTGGGAGAAGCTCTTCTCGGAGCGCATGTGCCGCCACTTCATGGAGGACTTCGGGCTCGCGTGCCGCGTCGCCCGCTTCCACAACGTCTATGGCCCGCACGGGACGTGGGACGGCGGTCGCGAGAAGGCCCCCGCCGCCATCTGCCGCAAGGTCATCCACTGCAAGGCGACCGGCGACCACGACATCGAGATCTGGGGCGACGGCAAGCAGACCCGCAGCTTCATGTGGATCGACGACTGCCTCAAGGGCATCGACATGATCATGCGGAGCGACATTCTCGAGCCGATCAACCTCGGGTCCAACGAGCTCGTCACCATCAACCAGCTCGTCGACATCGTGGAGGAGATCGCCGGCATCAAGCTGAACCGTCAGTACAAGCTCGACGCACCGAAGGGCGTCAACGGCCGCAACAGCGACAACACGCTGATCAAGAAGTATCTCGGCTGGGAGCCGGACACCCGTCTCCGCGACGGGATGGCCAGGACCTACGCCTGGATCCACGACGAGTACATGGCCAAGCACGGCGCCAAGGCCGCCAGCGCGTAGGGGGATTCAGGCACGAAGGCACGAAGGCACGAAGGACAAGGGAGCCCGGCCCCCCTTTTCCGGCGGGCGTTCGACCCTCCCGGGTGACGGCTCATGGCTGACGGCTCTCCTTCCACTCTCCTCGTTCTCAGCCAGGTCTACCCGCCCGACCCGGCCAGCGTGGGCCAGCACGTGGCCGACGCCGCCGAGATGATGGCCGCCCGCGGCTGGCGGGTGGTCGTGCTCGCGGCCAACCGCGGCTTCGACGACCCATCGATCAAGTACCCCGCCCGCGAGCACCGCCACGGCGTCCGGGTGCGGCGGCTCCCGCTATCGTCGTTCGGCAAGAGCTCGATCACCCTGAGGCTGCTGGCGGGGACGTCGTTCATGCTCCAGTGCATCGCGCGGGGGGTCTTCACCCGCCGCCTGGGCGTCATCATGGTCAGCACGTCACCGCCGATGTGCTCGGTGGCGGCCATGGTCATTGCGGCGGTGCGCCGGGTGCCCATCAAGTACTGGGTGATGGACCTCAACCCCGACCAGATGATCGAGCTGGGCCGGATCACCGAACGGTCGCTGCCGGCCCGCGTCTTCAACTGGCTCAATCGCCGGATTCTCAAGCGGGCCCGCGATGTCATCGTTCTGGACCGCTTCATGGCCGACCGCCTCAATCGCAAGCGCGACGTGCGCGACAAGCAGACCATCATGCCGCCGTGGCCCCACGACGATCACCTCGCCGTGGTCGATCACGGCGACAACCCCTTCCGCGCCGAGCACGGGCTCGATGGCCGCTTCGTCATCATGTACAGCGGCAACCACGGCATCACCAACCCCGTGACCACCATCCTCGAGGCGGCCCTGCGTCTCCAGGACCGGCCGGAGCTGGTGTTCATGTTCGTGGGCGGGGGCGTGTGCAAGCCGGAAGTCGACGACACCATCGAGCGTCACCGACCCGCCAACATCCGTTCGCTGCCCTACCAGCCGCTGTCGCAGATCAGGTACTCGCTGTCCGCCGCCGATGTCCACCTGGTGTCGGTCGGCGACCCCGTGGTCGGCGTCGTCCACCCGTGCAAGGTGTACGGAGCCATGGCCGTGGCCCGGCCGATTCTGTTGCTGGGCCCGGAGCCCTGCCACGTCTCGGACATCATCAACGAGCAGGAGATCGGCTGGCACATTCAGCATGGCGACGTGGACGGCGCCATGGCCACGATCGAGACCATCATCCGAACGCCGGCCTCGCAGCTGGAGGCCATGGGGCGGCGGGCCCGCGACATCGTGACCCGGCAGCTCAGCAAGGACGTGCTGTGCAACAGGTTCTGCGACATCCTCGAGCGAGGCGTCGCATGAGCTCGGCCCCGGCCCATCACCAGGCAGCGGCGCCGCCCGCCGACGACTCGACCGGCCCCCCCCGGTCCACGCCGCCGGCGCCCGCCCCCCGGCGAGACAGCCCGCACGGCCTGGGCAACCGCGCCGCGCGGGCGATGTGGTCGATCGTCTACGTGGTGCTGTTCCGCCCGTCGCCGCGTAACCTGCACCGGTGGCGCAACCTGCTGCTGCGCGGCTTCGGGGCCCGACTGCACCCCACGGCGCGGGTCTACCCGCGGGCGCGGTGCTGGGCGCCGTGGAACCTCACGATGGATGAGAACTCCTGCATCGGCGACGATGTTGACATCTACGCGGTCGCCCCCATCACCATCGGCGCCGACTCGACGGTCAGCCAGTACGGCTATCTCTGTGCGGCGACGCACGACCACGAGGACGCCGAGCACCCGCTGGTCCCCCGGCCCATCACGATCGGCCGCCGCTGCTGGCTGGCCGCCGACGTCTTTGTCGGGCCCGGCGTGACCATCGGCGACGGCACCGTGGTGGGGGCGCGATCGTCGGTCTTCAAGGATCTGCCGGAGTGGGTCGTGGCGACGGGGACCCCTGCCCGGCCCACCGGCCCGCGGACCCTGCGGGCCGCGGGCCCGGAGCCGCCCGCGGCCGGGAACGACGCGTGACCGCGGCTCGCACACGCCCTGGTGCCGCCATGATCGACGTCATGATCATCGCCCACAACGAGTCGGTGAACCTGCCGCACTGCCTGCGCGCCTTGCAGGGTTGGACCAACAAGATCTTCGTCGTCGACTCCGGCTCGACCGACGGCACCCAGGAGATCGCCCGCTCGCTGGGGGCCGAGGTCGTTCACCACGACTGGGAGGGTTACGCCCGCCAGAAGAACTGGGCGCTGGACAACCTGCCCTTCGAGTCACCGTGGATTCTCATCGTCGACGCCGACGAGGTCATCACGCCGCGGCTCCGCGGGCGGCTGGTGGACACCGCCTCCCACCCGCCGGAGACCGTGCCGGAGAATGGGTTTTTCATCAATCGGGTTCAGTACTTCATGGGCAAGCCCATTCGCCACTGCGGCTTCTTCCCGAACTGGAACCTGCGCTTCTTCAAGAAGGGCAAGGGCCGCTACGAGCCGCGGGAGGTCCACGAGCACGTGATCATGGACGAGCCGGTGGGCTACATCAATGACGCCATGATCCACGACGATCGCCGCGGCCTCGAGCATTACTACGCCAAGCACAACCGCTACTCGACGCTGGAGGCGCGGGCGATCTTCCGGGAGATGAGTAACGGCAACCCGAGCAGCGAGGCGGCCCACCTGACACGTGCGGCGGGACGGCGCCGCCTCCTGAAACGCTGGGTCATGCCGCACGCGCCGCTGCCGGGGCTGTGGCGGTTCCTCTACATGTACGTCCTGCGTCTCGGCATCCTCGACGGCCGGGCGGGCCTGGAGTTCTGCCGCTTCATCAGCATGTACGACGCGATGGTCGTGCTCAAGCTCCGTGAGCTGCGTCGCCAGGCGAAACAGAGGGGCCGCCGGGCCATCCCGGACGACACGCCACCGCCGGTCCAGGGCGGTCTGGCCGTGGCCGAGGGCGGGGAACCGGTCATGCTCCCGGACCGCGGCGACGGCGGCTCGTCGGCGGACTTCGCCGAGGCCGCCGTCCAGATTCAGCCGGAGGCCAGCCCCTGGAGCTTCAAGGAGAAGGTCGGCCGCGCGTTGTGGATGCTCGTGGGCAAGCCGATCTTCCGGGTCAGCTTCCACAACTGGTACCGCTTTCGTGCGTCTCTGCTGCGTCTCTTCGGCGCCAGGATCGGGCAGGGCGTGGCGATCCGCCCCTCGGCTCACATCGAGGTGCCGTGGATGATCGACATCGACGACGAAGCGTCGGTCGGCGACCACGCGATCCTTTACGGGCTCGGCCCAATCCGGATCGGCAAGCGGTCGATCATCAGCCAGTACGCCCACCTCTGCGCCGGCACGCACGACCACACCGATCGCTCGTTCCGCCTCATCCGCTCACCCATCACGATCGGCGACGACGTGTGGATCGGGGCCGACGCCTTCGTCGGACCGGGCGTGACCATCGGGTCGCTGAGCGTCGTCGGCGCGCGGTCGAGCACCTACAAGGACCTCGCGCCGGGTCAGGTCTTCGTGGGCAACCCGGCCAAGCCGATCAAGGAGCGGGTGCTGACATGACTGCGAACTCCGCTCCCGTCGAGACCGGCGAGCCGGCCCCTACCGAGATCCGCGATCCCCGGCGTCGCGCGTTTCTGCCCCAGACGATCGGAGAGCGGCTCGGCAGCTTCTGCTGGTCGATCGCTCGGGTGCTCCTGTTCCGGCCCAGCCCCTTCAACTGGTGGCGGATCCTGCTGCTGCGTGTCTTCGGGGCGAGCGTGCACGGGTCGGCTCGGATCGCGCCGTCCGTCCGCGTCTACTTCCCGTGGAACCTCACGATCGGCCGCGACGTCGTCATTGATCACCAGGTGATCATCAACTGCATGGGGGTCGTCGAAATCGGCGACGAGACGCGGGTGAGCCCCTACGCGCACCTGTGCGCCGGCACCCACGACTATCGCCGCCGCGACATGCGCATCGTGCGCCGCCCCATCCGCGTGGGAAAGGGCGTGTGGATCGCGACCGACGCCTTCGTCGGCCCCGGGGTCACCCTCGGCGACGGCTGCCTGCTCGCCGCCCGCTCCAGCGCGTTCGGCAATCTGCCGGCGGGGCAGGTGTGCATCGGCGAGCCCGCCCGACCGCGCCGGCCGCGGTTCCCGGCGTGACGACCACTTGCCGATACCCGCCGGCGCTCGTACCGTCTCGTGGATGTCGTTGCGTCTCTACAACACGCTCACCGGCACCGAGGAGATCTTCACGCCGCTCGACCCCGCGCAGAAGCGCGTGACGTTCTACAGCTGCGGGCCGACCGTCTACGACTTCGCGCACATCGGGAACTTCCGGTCGTTTCTCAACGCCGACCTGCTGCGTCGCACCCTGGAGCTGCTCGGCTACCAGGTCGCCCACGTCATGAACATGACCGACGTGGGCCACATGACCGAGGACACCGCCGACGAGGGCGAGGACCGCATGGAGGTCGCCAGCCGCCGCCTGCTGGAGGCCAAGAAGGCGGGCACGCTGCCGCGTGAAGCCGGCGACATCGACCCCGGTGACCCCTACGCGATCGCCGACTACTACGCCGAGGCGTTCCTCGCCGACGCCCGGCGGCTGGGCCTGAAGGTGGCACTCGAGGGCGAAACCCGCCCCGAGCTCATGCCGCGGCCGACCCAGTACGTCCCGCAGATGATCGCGCTCATCGAATCGCTGCTGAACAAGGGCAGCGCCTACGTTGCCGATGACGGCGTGGTGTACTTCGACGTGCGCTCGTTTCCCGAGTACGGGCGTCTGAGCGGCAACAGCCTCGACAAGCTCCGCGAGGCGGCCGGCGGCCGCATCGACGCCGCCCATCAGGCCGTCAAGAAGCACCCGGCGGACTTTCTTCTCTGGAAGCCCGACGACCAGCACATCATGCGGTGGCCAAGCCCCTGGGGCGAGGGTTATCCCGGCTGGCACCTGGAGTGCTCGGTGATGGCCCAGAGCCTGCTCGGCGCCGACACCGACGGCGTGATCGACATTCACTCCGGCGGCGAGGACAACATCTTCCCCCACCACGAGTGCGAGATCGCCCAGGCGTGCGCGGCCACCGGCGAGCGCTTCTTCGCCCGCTACTGGTTCCACACGCGGCACCTCTCCGTCGAGCGGGAGAAGATGTCCAAGAGCAAGGGCAACTTCTACACGCTGGCCGATCTGCTGGCCCAGGGCGCCTCGCCGGCGGCGGTGCGTCTGGAGCTCACCAAGACCCACTACCGCTCCAACGCGGTCTTCTCGTTCCAGGGCCTCAAGGACTCCCAACGGATGGTCGATCGCTGGGGTCGACTGGAGACGCGGCTGGAGGGCGGGGGCGGTCTCGCCGACGGGGGGACACCCCTGACCGATTCGCTCGAGACGTTCACAACCGCCCTGTCCGACGACGTGAACGTCGCCGGTGCGATCGGCGCGCTCAACAAGGCGGTCGGCGTCTACACCAAGGCCGGCGACGAAACCGGCGACGGTGGTGTCGCCCGCGAGCTCGAGTCACTGCGGACCATGCTGCGGACGCTGGGCGTGCTGGAGCTCGAGGGCCAAGCCGGCACGAGCGATGCCGGCGTCGACGAGGCGCAGATCGAAGTCCTCATCAAGAAGCGCAAGAACGCCCGCGACCAAAGGAACTTTGCCGAGGCCGATGTCATCCGAGACGAGCTGATCGAGATGGGAATCGCGATCAAGGATGAGCCCGACGGCCAGACCACCTGGACCAGGGTGGCCAGGTGAGTCCTCCCATCCTCGGCGTCGCCGGTGGCGTGGGTTCGGGCAAAAGCACCGTGGCGGGGGTGCTTGCCGAGCTCGGCTGCGTCGTGGCCGACAGCGATGACCTGGCCCGGCAATCCCTGCGCGACCCGGCGATTCGCGAGACGATCGTTGGATGGTGGGGCCGGGAGGTGCTCGACGAGTCGGGCGAGATCGATCGGGCCGCGGTGGCCGGGATCGTCTTTTCTCGTCCCCCGGAGCTGAAACGCCTAGAATCTCTCGTCCATCCGTGGATCGAGCAGCGTCGCCGGGAGATTTTCGACGCCGCGCCGAGTGATGCCCGGGCCCTCGTGATTGACGCACCACTCCTGTTCGAGGCAGGCCTCGACGCCGAGTGCGATGCGGTCATCTTCGTCGATGCCGATCTCTCCGTGAGGCTCGCTCGAGCGGCGGCCTCCCGTGGATGGACCGAGGATGACTTGAGGAAAAGAGAAGTTTCACAACTGCCGCTTGACGAGAAGCGTGCAAGATCCGATTATGTTGTGAGCAACAACGGCGATCTGAAGGAGCTTACCGAGCAGGTCCGCCGTATCCTGAACGACACGACTCAAACCCGCCGGAGCTGAGCTGGCTCGTGCTGCCGGTGAACGTCTGGGTCGATTGACGACTCCGAGGGTTGCCGCCCTCAGCAATCGTGCGTCGTCGCACGCGTCCGCTTACAACCAGGGTCTTGCGCGGCAATACAGCCTCGTCCTGGATCGGACGATCCCACACCCCACCACGCCCAACAGGAGCCCACCCGGCGCGTTGCCGACCGCAGGAGCACCAGGACTCATTATGGCTACCAGAAAGTACCGTAAACGACGTAATAAGAAGCCCGGCGCCGCCGCGATGACCGTCACGCTGCAGCCGGGCGAGGTTCCCACCGACGAGGAGCTCGAGGCGGAGGCCGCCGCGATCGAGGACGAGGCGCACGGCAAGTACGAGCTCGCCAAGAAGGACGACCTGAGCCTCGCCACGCTTCGAAGGATGCCCTCCGAGCAGATCGCCAAGATCGCGCGCCAGGAGGGCATCGAGGACTACACATCCCTGCCCAAGCAGAAGCTGGTGTTCGAGGTCCTGCGGGCTCGCGCCCGCAAGCAGGGCCTCATGATGGGCGAGGGAACGCTGGCAATCCTGCCCGACGGGTTCGGCTTCCTCCGCAGCCCCGAGTACTCGTATCTGCCATCGCCCGACGACGTCTACGTGAGCCCCTCACAGATCCGGCGTTTCGGGCTGCGCAAGGGCCAGATCGTCCGCGGCCTGATCCGGCCGCCCAAGGAGACCGAGACCTATTTCGCGCTGCTGCGGGTGGAGGAGGTCAACGGCCGCGACCCGGCGCTGCTGCACGATCTGCCGACGTTCGAGAACCTGACCCCGCTGCACCCCGACAAGCGGATCATGCTCGAGACGGAGCCGGAACTGCTCGAGACACGGGTCATCGACCTCGTCACGCCGTTCGGCTTCGGCCAACGCGGCCTGATCGTCTCGCCGCCGCGTGCCGGCAAGACGGTCATCCTCCAGCAGATCACCAACGCCATCGCGAGGAACCACCCGGACGTCAAGGTCGTCGTGCTGCTGGTCGACGAGCGGCCCGAAGAGGTCACCGACTTCCGCCGCAACACGCCCGACGCGGTGGAGGTCGTGGCCAGCACCTTCGACGAGGAGGCGTCCCGGCACATCCAGGTCGCGGAGATGGTCATGGAGAAGTCGCGACGTATGGTCGAGTACGGCGATCACGTGGTGATCCTGCTCGACTCGATCACGCGTCTGGCCCGCGGATACAACAACGCCATGCCGTCCACGGGCAAGATCGGGACCGGTGGCGTGGACACGCAGGCATTGATCAAGCCCAAGAAGTTCTTCGGCTCCGCCCGCAACATCGAAGACGGCGGATCGCTGACGATCTTCGGCACGGCCCTGGTCGACACCGGGTCCAAGGCGGACGAGGTGATCTTCGAGGAGTTCAAGGGCACCGGCAACGCCGAGCTTCACCTGACCCGCAAGCTGGTCGAGAAGCGCATCTGGCCTGCCATCGACATCTCCGCCAGCGGCACGCGACGCGAGGAGCTGCTGCTCGATCCCAAGGAGCTCGACCTCGTCACCCGTCTGCGCAAGGTCGTCAGCGACATGTCGGTGGTCGAGGCCATGGAGCTTCTCCGCGGCCGCATGACCAAGACCAAGTCCAACGCTGAATTCCTGATGACCATGAACCTCGGCTGACCATGACCAGGTCGGGGGCTCGGGTGCCCATGTCCGTCATCGACTGCGCCACGCTGCATCACGCCTGCTTTGTCGTTCGTGACATGGACCGAACCGCCCGGTCGCTCGCCGAGATGCTGGGCGTGAGCTTCGGAGTCTGGACGATCACGCCTGAATCGTGCCGGCTTCGCGGCCAGGACACCTCGATCACGTTCAAGGTGGCGATCGCCCAGGTCGGCGACTCGCACCTCGAGCTGCTCACGCCGGTCTCCGGCCAGAGCGTGTATGAGGAGCATCTGCGCGAGCACGGCGAGGGCTTCCATCACACCTGCCTGCTGTATCCGACCCGCGCCGCGATGGAGGCGGCGCGCGACGCGCTGCTGCGTCAGGGCCGCACGATCATCCAGGGCGGCGAGATCGGCAACGGCGGCGCGTTCTACTACTTCGACGTGCCCGGTCTGGGACCCGCGCTGGAGGTGCTCTACCTCGGTGAGCTGCCGCCGCCGGAGCGGACGATTCCGTAGGTCTCGCCCCATCTATAATCAATCGGTGTCGCGCGGGAGGGGAGGAAAGGCCGATGCGGGTACGCGCCGGGACCACGTCTGCTACAGTGCTGCTGGCCGGCTCGATGGTGGCGGCCGGGGTGTGCCGCGGCGCCTGTGATATCACCGAGCTTCTGGCGGCCGAGGGGGCCGGCGGCGATCACTTCGGCGTCTCGGCCGCGGCGGACGGGGTCTGGGCCGTGATCGGCGCCCACCGCGACGACGGGGCCGGCACCAATGCCGGCGCGGCGTACGTCTTCGCGTTCGACGGTGCGGTGTGGTCACTCTCGCAGCGACTCGAAGCCCCGGACGCGGCCGAGGGCGCTCTGTTCGGATACACGGTCGCCGTCAGCGGCGACGTCATCGTGGTCGGCGCGTTCGCCGACAGCGCCAACGGGGTCACGGCCGGGGCGGCCTACGTCTTCCGGCACGACGGGACGGCGTGGAACCCGCAGCAGAAGCTCCTGCCGGACGGCGGCGACGCCAATGACAAGTTCGGGATCTCGGTGGCCGCCAGCGGTGACGCGGTGCTGGTCGGCTCGAACCAGGACGGCGACAACGGGACCTTCTCGGGCTCAGCCTACGTGTTCCGCTATGACGGCTCGACGTGGAACCAGGAGCAAAAGCTCCTGCCGGACGACGGCGCAGCACATGACCAGTTCGGCATATCGGTGGCGCTGGACGGCGACGTCGCCGTCATCGGAGCGTACTTTGACGACGATCCGGGGCCCAGCGCGGGGTCCGCCTACGTCTTTCGCCACGACGGATCGGTCTGGGCCCAGCAGCAGAAGCTGCTGGCCTCCGACGGGTCGGCGGGTGATCACTTCGGGGTCGCGGTCGCGGTCGACGCCGGCGTCGCCGTGGTCGGGGCCAGCATTGACGACGACAACGGAGACGGGTCCGGCTCGGCGTACGTCTTCGCATCCGACGACGCACGCTGGAGCCAGCAGCAGAAGCTGCTGGCCGGCGACGGCGAGGCGGGCGACCGCTTCGGTCACGCGGTCGCGGTCGCCGGCGGCACCGCGGTGATCGGGGCCTTCGTCGACGACGACAACGGCGACGGATCGGGCTCCGCCTACGTGTTCGAGCTCAACGGATCGGCGTGGACCCAGCAGCGCAAGCTTCTGGATCCCAACGGGGCCGCCCTGGATCACTTCGGCGCATCGGTCGCGATCGGCGGCGACGGCATCGTGGTCGGGGCCGACCAGGACGACGACAGCGGACCCGATGCGGGTGCGGCCCATGTCTTCGAGACGGCCTGCTGCCCCGCCGACTGCGGCGGGGCCGAGGACGGCAGCGTCGGCATCGCCGACTTTCTCGCGTTGCTGGGCCGGTGGGGCAGCGCCGGCTCCTGTGACATCGACGCCGACGGCACGATCGGCATCGCCGACTTCCTGACTCTGCTGGGCAGCTGGGGCGCGTGCCCGTAGCCGACCGCTCGTCGTCGCGACTCAGCCCTGGGTCGATCCGTGACATTCATCACGAAGTTTTTCTCGTCATGCCGTCGCGAGCGGTGCGATGCGCAACGAGCGAGGCTGGTATGATCATCGTCGGAGCGATTCACATGGCGGTTACCGTCCAGATCGATCCCGCTCGCGAAGACCACCAGCGCGGCGCACGGCAGCAGGGGCTGCCGACCATCCTCCTCGCTCTGCTGCTCGCCTCGCTTCTGGCTACCGGCGTTTCCGTGGCGGCGTTCTTCGTGCCGGGAGCCGTCGTGTCCGCACTCTTCGTCGGGATCTTCTATGCGCTGATGGTCGCGATCAAGCTCCGCGACCGCCGCGTCTGGGCTCGCACCACGGCCGGCAGCGTCGCGGTTCCCGGGGCACCGGCCCAGGACGAGCCGGACACCGAGGAGATCGCACCGGACATCGCCCGCGAGATCGTGGCCGCGGAGCGAGCCGGATTCCGTCTTGGCGTGATCATCGTCGCGCCCATCGCGGCGCTGGCCGTTGTTCTGGCCGCGATCTTCGTCGGCTGGAAGCTCATCGGGCTCGGCGCTCTGGCGATCTTCGCCCTGATGATCCTCTTCGGCGCCCCCGTCTGGCTTGCCGCCGTGGAGGACGACATCGAGGAGGCCGCGGAGAGGACCGGCGTCGAGACCCACTCGATACGCTAGTCAGAGCGCTCCGTTCGGCCGTCCGGCCGACACTCGCTCCGGTACGGACCGCCGGATTCGATCCGGCGGTCCTGAGCCGCCCGTGCCGTGCGGCGTGGCATGTGTTTCCCTGAGGCTCGCAAGTCGCCATTTGGCTGCACACCGCACCCCGTGGCCGGTTTCTGCGTATCGTTCTGAGACGGGGCGGCAGCGGGTTCTCGCAGGGAGACCGACATGATCGGCCGAATCACATCCAGGCGTGGCTTCTCGATGGCCGAGGTGCTGGTGGTCATCGGGGTGATCGCCCTGCTGCTGGGTCTGCTCTTTCCCGCCCTGGGGGCCTTCCGCAGGAGCGGCCTCATGACCAAGTCCATGTCCAACATGCGTCAGATCGGCACGTGGATGGGTCTCTACAGCTCCGAGAACCGCGACTTCGTGCTGCCGAGCCAGTTCAACTACAACTTCGACTCCGGGTGCCGGCCAAACCTCGACGGGTACAAGGGCAAGCCCAGGTCGGTCATGCAGACCCAGCCGCTCATCGGCAAGCTCCACGCCGGGACCTGGACCGACATCCTCTGGACGGTCTATGAGCTGGGCGTCTTCCCCGAGACGGTCGGTGCCGATCCGGCGCTCGGCCACGACTTCCGCTACGACGCCCCGGGCTCCCTCTTCTACGACTGGTGGGACGAGTTCGGCGCCTACGACTTCGAGAACCCCCTGCGGTCGGCCGCCATCAACTCCCGCAACAGCTACCAGAGCGCTCACAATCTGCCGACGCCTTACGGGCCGGGGGCCTCGGAGGCGGGCCGGCCGGGTTACTTCGCGGCCAACAACTTCTTCAACGCCGATTGCGAGGCCAAGGACATCCGCACGGGAAGTCCGGCCCCCCCCGCCGCCTGGTACACCACCGCCCAGATCCGGGCCCCGGAGCGGTCGATGTACCTGGTGGACTCCTTCGCGGGAGAGATCATCCAGCCGTGGGAGGACCGTTACCGGCTCTGGGACGCGCTGCAGGACAAGCGCAACGTCGAGTTCCACGTGGACTTCCGGTACGGCGACGTCTGCCTGATGCTCTTCCTGGACGGCCACATCGAGACCCAGAACGAGTGGGAGACCATCGACGACCTGGAGGGCCCCAAGGGCCGGGGAATCAGGATCCGCAGCCTCGACAGCCGCTCGCCCCCCACGTCCTGAGCTCCCGGCCCGGCCCCCGCCCACCGGGCCGCCCAAAGCCGCTAAAATAAGTCCGTTGCTTGTCCACCGGACCTTGCCAGGGCGGGCGAAACGGCTACCATTCGCCTTCCGTCCCGCTTCGGGACGGTTTTTCATCGGGGCATGCCACTGGTCACCGAGCAGGCCGCCGACCAGGCCACCGTAGCTCAGTGGTAGAGCACACCCTTGGTAAGGGTGAGGTCAAGGGTTCAAGTCCCTTCGGTGGCTTCAACACACGGCGGACTCACCGCCGACCACAACGCCCGTCGACGTGGGAGGTCCACGTTCGACGGCACCAACGATCATCGCCGGGAGCCCCCGGCTCTTCCTCTCTGCTGGAGACGTACCGAAATGGCTAAGGCCGTATTCGAAAGGACGAAGAGTCACGTCAACGTCGGCACGATCGGTCACATCGACCACGGCAAGACGACCCTCACCGCCGCCATCACCATGCGCCAGGCGCAGAAGGGCATGTCCGACGTCCGCACATTCGACCAGATCGACAATGCGCCGGAGGAAAAGGCCCGCGGCATCACCATCGCCACGAGCCACCAGGAGTACGAGTCTCCCAACCGGCACTACGCGCACGTCGACTGTCCCGGTCACGCCGACTACATCAAGAACATGATCACCGGCGCGGCCCAGATGGACGGCGCAATCCTCGTGGTCGCGGCCACCGACGGCCCCATGCCCCAGACACGCGAGCACATCCTGCTCGCCCGCCAGGTCGGTGTCCCCGCCATCGTTGTGTTTCTCAACAAGGTGGACGCCGTGGACGATGCCGAGCTGCTCGAGCTCGTCGAGCTGGAGGTCCGCGAGCTGCTCACGCAGTACGACTTCCCCGGCGACGAGATCCCGCTCATCAAGGGGTCGGCCCTGAAGGCCATGCAGTCCGAGGGCAAGGACGACGAGGCGTGCAAGGCTATCGACGAGCTGATCGAGGCCCTCGACAGCTACGTGCCGGAGCCGACCCGCGAGGTGGACAAGCCGTTTCTCATGCCCATCGAGGACGTCTTCTCCATCAAGGGCCGCGGCACCGTGGTCACCGGCCGTATCGAGCGCGGCATGGTCAACGTCGGCGACAATGTCGAGATCGTCGGGCTCATGTCGCAGAACAAGAACACCGTCGTCACCGGCGTCGAGATGTTCAACAAGACCCTCAACGAGGGGCAGGCCGGCGACAACGCAGGCTGCCTGCTTCGCGGCATCGAGAAGGAGGACGTGCAGCGAGGCCAGGTGCTCTGCAAGCCGGGCTCGATCACGCCGCACACCAAGTTCGAAGCGGAGGTCTATGTTCTGACCAAGGAGGAAGGCGGCCGCCACACGCCGTTTTTCTCCGGCTACAAGCCGCAGTTCTACTTCCGCACCACTGACGTCACCGGCAAGCTCGATCTGCTCGGCGGAGCCGAGATGTGCATGCCGGGCGATAACGTGACGCTGAAGGTCGACCTCGAAGGCAAGCCCATCGCCATGGAGGAGGGGCTCCGCTTCGCCGTCCGCGAAGGCGGCCGCACCGTCGGCTCGGGTGTCGTGACCAAGATCCTGGAGTAGTCTCAGTCATCGGGCGGAATCATGGCCAAGAAAGCCAAGAGCAAGGGCAAGAGATCAGCGGATCGCGAGTTCGTGTGGCTGCAGTGCAGCGAATGCGGCGACTTGAACTACCGCACGAGCATCCGCGTCAAGGGCGGGATCGCCGACAAGCTCAAGGCGGGCATGAAGAAGTACAGCCCGCGGCTGCGCAAGCACACGCTGCATAAGATCAAACGGAAGTAGCAGAGAGCCATTAGTCAATAGCCATTCGCCAATAGGGGGAGTCGAGCTTCTCGGACGCCAGTAGCTCAATTGGCAGAGCAGCGGATTCCAAATCCGCAGGTTGGGTGTTCGAGTCACCCCTGGCGTGTTCATCCCGTCAGACCTGAATCGAAAAGGAGCCGTCGCCCGCATGGCCGCCGGAATCTACAAAGAAGGGCAGGGGTACTGGACCCGCATGATGTCGGCCGTTGCCGCGGGCCTTCTCATTCTGATGGGCGCGAGCTGGCTCTGGAAGACCACGGCCGGTGTCCGCATCGGCTCGCTCGAGACCATCTACCTTCAGGCCGCCGTCGCCGTCGTCTTCATCGCCGTCTTCGGCGTCATCTGCTACTACCTGATCGGTCGGCATAACAAGGTCGTCGATTTCCTCATCGCCACGGAAGGTGAGATGAAGAAGGTCAACTGGTCGACACGCAGAGAGATCATGGGATCCACGTGGGTCGTGATCGGGCTCACAGCCGTCGTCTCGGTGATCATCGGACTGCTTGACCTGTTCTACTCGATCATGTTCCGGGCCCTCGACGTGCTCGAAACGGCCGGTTGATCCGGAGCCGCCACGATGGGCGAACGCCCGCCAACCGACATTCCACACGACACTCCCCCTCAAGACGCCTCCCAGGAGCACGGCATGCCTGCCGACGCCACGCAGCCAACCCCCGACCTGGAGCTCGGTGACCCGAACCGGGCCGCCGGTGACGCGCCGCCGGCTCCCGTGGAGATCGAGACGGGGCCGGCCGATGCCGACGCCGCACCGGATGCCGTGACCGACAAGGACCCCCCGCAGGCCCCGGCCGTGGAGGTTGCCGAGGCCCCGAAGCCGACCGGCGAGGAGGAGGACGAGAAGGCCTTCGATCCCGCCACCGACCTGCCCATGTACCGCGAGGGCATGGACTGGTTCGTGCTCCGCGTGGCGTCGAACAAGGAGAGCTACGTCCGCGAGACGCTGCTCCGCAAGGTCCAGATCGAGGGGCTCGTCGATCGCGTCGGGCGCATCATGGTGCCCACGGAGAAGACCAAGACGCTCAAGGGTGGCAAGACCAGAGTCACCGAGACCAAGCTCTACCCGGGCTACATCTTCGTCGAGATGCGGCTCGAGACCGACGGGCGCATCCCCCAGGACGTCTTCTTCCTGATCAAGGAGACGACCGGTGTGGGCGACTTCGTGGGAACGGCGGGGCGACCCACGCCCATGGCGCCGCACGAAGTCGAGAAGATGCTCTTTGACTCGCGGCGCCCGGAAGAGACGCCCACGGTCAAGATGGAGTTCGCCCCCGGCGACTACGTCACGATCACCGAGGGCCCGTTCGCCAGCTACGAGGGCACCGTGGACGAGGTGCTGCCCGACAAGGGGCTCGTCCGCGTCCTGGTGACCATCTTCGGTCGCCAGGCCCCCGTCGAGCTCGAGTACTGGCAGATCCAGAAAGCCGAGTAAGAAGCCGCGCTCGTCTACGGTCGCAGAGGGCATTTGATCGACCACCTGTGCCGCCAAGCTGGGTCGGTTCGGTCGCATCTACGGCCGGGGACCGTGCCCGCTGCTACTGCCAGATCAGACGCCCCACCCGGGACCGCCCGACGAGCTCGACGTGGCCGTCGGCGAACACGATCACGAATCCAAACGTCGACCGCGGCCGCGCGGGCAGGAGCTCGGGCCCCCCTGACGGCGGGTCGCCCGGCTCGATCTCGAAGAAGAGCACCGTTCGCGTCGGGGCCGCCACGTCGGCGAGGTGACGACCCCCCAAGGCCCGGTTCATGGCATACGCCCGTTGGGCCCTCTCCTGAAGGGGCGAACGCAGCAGGTCGTCGATGTCGTCTGCGGTCCAGGGACGCAGCACCTCCACCCAGTCTTCGGCCGGCGGCAGCATCCCACCGTGCCGGTCGGCGTAGGCATCCACGGCGAGGCTCAGCTGCTCCATGGCGAGCTCGGCGGACTGGGCCAGCATCTCGTGGCGGGCCTGCGAGACCATCCTGGCCGTGACCAGCCACAGCAGACCCGCGGCGCCCAGCGCGACCGCAAGCCCCACGACGGCGACCCCCACCACCCACCGGACACGCGGCGCGGCCATGTCACGTAAGGTAGCGAACCGAGGATGGCGCCGCGCTCACGAACGCTGCTGGCCGTGATCGGGCCGGGGCTGCTGGTCGCAGCCACCGGCGTCGGCGCGGGCGACCTCGCCACGGCGGGTTTTGCCGGCAGCCGGCTGGGCGTGGCCATCCTGTGGGCGGTCGCCGTGGGAGCGCTGCTCAAGTTCACCCTCACCGAGGGGCTGGCCCGCTGGCAGCTTGCGACGGGTCAGACCCTGCTGGACGGCGCCATCACGAGGCTCGGCCCCGCCGTTACCGTCGTGTTTCTCCTGTACCTGCTGCCCTGGAGCTTCTTCGTGGGCGCGGCCCTCATGAGCGCGTGCGGCGTGACCGCCCAGGCCATCCTGCCGTTCAGCGACGACCCTGATCGGACGCGGCTCGTGCTGGCCGCGGTCCACAGTGCGGCCGGCGTGCTGGTCGCCTGGGCCGGCGGATTCCGGCTCTTCGAGCGCATCATGGCCGTGTGCGTCGGTGTCATGTTCGTGACGGTCGTGGTGACCGCCGCCATGATCGGGCCCGACTGGATGGCGGTGGCCCGGGGCCTGCTCGTGCCCTCGATCCCCGAGGCGACCGGCGGCGGACTCACGTGGACGATCGCCCTGATGGGCGGCGTCGGCGGCACCCTGACGATCCTGTGCTACGGCTACTGGATGAGGGAGCACGGGCGCACGACGGTCGACGAGCTGCGCACCTGCCGCATCGACCTGGCCGCGGCCTATGCCGGAACCGCCCTGTTCGGGATCGCCATGGTCATCATCGCCAGCGGCATGACCCTGGACGCACGAGGCAGCAATCTGATCGTGGCGCTCGCCGCGCAGCTCCACGACGGCCTGGGGCCCGCGGCCCGCTGGGTCTTTCTTGCCGGCGCGTGGGCCGCGGTCTTCAGCAGCCTGCTGGGGGTGTGGCAGGCCGTACCGTCCATCTTTGCCGACGCGTGGTCGCGGATCGCCGGGCACCCGACGGCACTGAACACGGGGAGCACGCCCTACCGGGCGTACCTGCTGGCGCTCGCCGTCATCCCCCTCGTGCACGTGACCCATCCGCTGCGGCAGGTGCAGAAGTACTACGCGGTGATGGGGGCCGCCTTCATTCCCCTGCTGGCGGTGACGCTGCTGCTGCTCAACGGCCGCAGGGCGTGGGTGGGCGAGCAACGCAACCGTCCCGCCACCGTCGTCGTGCTCGTGGTGTGCGTCGTCTTTTTTCTGCTGGCCGGTTTCTTCGAGGTCCGTGCGACCTTCTGGGCGTAGGGAGAACGCCGGTGACGGCCTCCCGCCGCGGCCGGGACATGCAAATCCGGTTTTCGCGGGAACAAGAGGCGGGCGGCGAAAGTCGTTGTTAATGTGTGAGCTCCGGGGTGGTCGCGGGCGGTGTGGCCGACGCTGCTTGCCCCCCCGCGAGCTTCACACACTCTCCAGGAGCACACCATGACCATCGCTCGCCAGGCCCTTGGGCTCGCCGCGCTGCTGGTGCTGGCGGCACCGGGCGAGGCGGACGGCGGCGGGCGCTGCGACCGGCCGGGCTTCCGCGCCGCTGTGCACGGCCGGTACCACGGCCGTGCCGACTTCTACGGCCGCGGCATTCGACGCCACCACGGCCTCGGCGACGCCGGGTTCTGCGACCCGCGGACCCGGCGGAGTGTGCGGCGCTTCCACGGTCCGGGCGACGGCTACTGCGCCCCGCCGTATCACGGTTCCCGGTACACCGCGCCGTACGAGGTGATCGTGGTCGAACCCGCGTACGCACCGGTCGTGACGCCGGACTACCAGCGCTCCTCGGCGCCGCCCGTCGTGCGGATCGTCGAGTCACCGGCCGCGCAGCGTGACGCGGTGCCCGGCGCAGCGCCCTCCCCCGCGAGCGGCGCCTGGGTGTGGCTGGCGGCCGGTGATGCCCGGGCGGCCCTGACGGCTTTTGCGGTCGAGGCACTGCGGTCGATGGACGACGTGGAGCATCAGGTTGGTTACGGCCTCGCCGCGGCCACACTGGGCAAGAACGATACGGCGGTGTGGGCGATGCGTCGCGTCGCGGCCCGGGATGCGGCGGCCCTTCGCGGGCTCGCCCTCCGGCACGGCGTCGTCAGCCGAGTCCACGCGCTCGCCGAGGACGCCGCCGGCCGGGCCGCGACCGGCCGCGACACCGACGCGTTGTTCATGGCTGCCGTGCTCCACTCTCTGGCCGGGCAGGACGAGCCGGCTCGCCTGGCCGTCACCGCCGCCATTGCTTCCGGCGACACCGCCCCCTCCACCCGCGCGCTGCACGACGCCCTGTTCGCTCCCGACAGAGGCTCGACAGTAGCCATGCGTCACTAGCCATGAGCCAAGCCCCCGGTTCTGGATGCCGCGGTTGGACCGGCACGACGCCGACGGCAGGACGCACTGGCCCCCGCCGCGCTCGCCGGGCCGCCCCCCTTGACAGCCGTGGTGATCTTCCTAGACTCCACACGCGTTGAGATTGAATCTCAGTTGTAGTCGAGATCCTGTCATGTCTGTCTGGCTCAAGCGTGTCATCGGCGCCGGCTTCCTCTTCTTCCTTCTGAAGGGGCTCGTGTGGCTGGGGATCGCGCTGTCCCTGGTGATCTGGAGCCTGTAGCCGGGGCGAGTCGGGGCACGCGCATGGGCAACACGACCACGCACATCATGGGTCGCCTCAAGTCGGCGACCAACGACCTGCACCGGATGGCCGAGGACCGCGAGCTTCAACGCAAGCTGGTCAAGGGCACGTTGCCGAGGGGGCTTTACACGGCGTTTCTCGGCCAGATGTATCTCGTGCACCGGGCGCTGGAGGACAGGATCGACACCGTCGCCGACCGGCACCCGGCCTTTGCGGCCGTGGTTCGCGACTACCACGAGCGTCAGGGACAGCTCGAGCAGGACCTCACGTTTCTCGGCGCGGACCCCGACGAAGTGACCGCCGTGCCCGCCGCCGCCGCCCTCGTGCGGGAGATCGGCCGGACGGCCCGCGACGCGCCGGTGGCCCTTCTGGGCATGCTCTACGTGCTGGAGGGCAGCACCAACGGCTCGAAGTTCATCGCCAGGGCTCTGCACAAGGCGTGGGGCCTCGACCGGGGGCCGGGGCTGTCGTACCTCGACCCTCACGGCGACCTCCAGCAGGAGCGGTGGCTCGCCTTCAAGCGGGACATGGACGCGGTCGGCTTCTCCGAGGCGGAGGCGGTCGCGCTCATCGACTCGGCCAGGCTGATGTTCCAGTCCGTGGCGGACATCAGCGACGAGCTGATCGAGCCTGTGTCGGTGTAGTTGCCCAGCGGGTGTCTCTCGTACTGCCCTCGGCGTCCTGCCGGCTCAAACGCGGCATCCATGCCGCGGCCTGGCCCTCAGCCTCGGAACTGAGCCCTTGCTTCGCTCGGGATGACCCGGCGTCCCTGGAACCGGGTGCTGCGTCGGCGCGGCCGCTTCCCTCGTGGTTGACGGCTAAGAGCTTTCTCGCCGGCGGCGGCGAACGCCGAGTGCGCCGAACGCCAGCAGCGCCAGCCCACCGGGCGCCGGAGTGATCGAGACCTTGTCGAGGTCGACGGTGATCGTGAAGCCGATGTACTCAACGGGCTTGACAATGCCGATCTGCACGTGGCCGATGTTGGAGAAGACGTCCGCGTACGTCCCGCCCTCCAGAATGATATTGGGGCTGGTCGACGAGATCGGCACCACCAGCTGCGTCCACACACCCGGCAGCACCGGTGCGAAGTTGATTCCCACGGCCCCCGGGAAGTTGACCGGCGAGGCGAGGCGGACGAAGACGTCGAGCGGGCCCGGCGCGTCGTGACGCACCCAGTAGCTGAACTCCTTGACGCCATCGGCGATCCAGTTGCCGAAGAAATTGTTGCCGCTGCTGCCGAACTCGTCCTGGGCCCGGAACATGATCTCACCGAACGTCGGAAGCTGATCAGGCACGAGATAGCTTGCGGTCACGTACGCGCTGCCGTCACGTCCCCCCGACGGGACCCAGGCGGGCAGCCCGCCGAGGTTGTCCCGCCAGTCAGCGGGACCCGAGTCGAAATCTTCGGTGAACGGCACCGTCGCGGCGCCGGCGGCGCCGGCGCAGACGAAAGCGATTGACAGCGTCATGAGCAGACGCCCCTTCTCCACTCCCAGCATGTTGGAAGAGTTCCTTTCCCTCTCTCTCTTCGTGATGGGGCCGCGTCGAGGCGGCTACAGGGTCCAGTTACCGATCACGATGAGAAAGTCGGTGATGCCGATCTGGCAATCACCGTCGAGATCGCCGAGACAGGTGGGCGGGCACGGCTCGTCGCAGGGCCCCCACAACCCCAGGATGGCGAGGAAGTCATCGATGCCCACGACCCCATCGCCGTCGATGTCGCCGTGAGGGCCCGGAAGCACGGTCATGTCGAGCCGCGTCGCCTCGACGAAGCCGGCCACCACCAGAAGGTTCTCCTTGGAGAAGAACTTCGGATAGGTGCCTTCCTGCTGCTGCTCGGCGGGAAAGATCGATGCGATCACGAAGTCCAGCATCCCCTCGTCGAGGCTGGCCTGCAGGTAGTCCTGAATGCAGTCGTCGCCGATTTGAATGTCGAACGTCAGCTCGGTCTCCTTCGGCACGAGCTGGCCCGGCGTCAGCGTGTCATTGACACCGACGGCAAACGGAACGGCATCAAACCGGTCGTCGACGTTGTTGGAGATGTCCCGGACGCCACAGGTCGCGGCATCGGTCGGAAAGGCGCTGCGTGTCATCTTGCAGATGTTGGGGGGAAAGCAGTTGCAGTTGTCGCAGTATGGCCCGTTTTCGGGAAACGTCGACGCGCTCCAGCCATGGCGGAAGGCCGTACCGAAGAGCTCGACGGGACGACCCGGGTCCGGGTCGGGCACGTAGTCAGGGTCTGCGGGGGGCAGCCAGCTCTGCCACGGATCCGGGGTCGGATCGTAGGCGAACGTCAGGTCGCTCAAGACCGTCACCGTGACCCTCGCCCACGTCACGTAGTAATTGTCCGGCCCCTGACCGGCCGCGACGGGGGTGACGGACGGATCGCACGGTTCAGGAAGCGAGACCGGGCACAGCTCCGGCGCCGGCTCGGGCACAGAGGTGTTGAAACCGATCAGCATCTGGGCGTCGCGGTTGTCGAACATGGGATCGAAGACGCCGTCGGTGGTCAGGCCCCCGAACACCGCAATGTCCGGCTGGCAGCCGTTTTCGGTGTTGTACGGGTACATCCAACGGTCGAGCGTCGGCCAGCAGAAGTGCACGTCGATCGGCTGCGCACCGGAGCTCCGCGCCAAGACGAGAATCGCCCCAAACAGCAAGATTCTGCCCGGCAGGGAGATGCGATTCACGAGATCCCTTTCAACACACCATGCGGTCCGGGGCGTGGGACGACCGCGAGGCATTATTGGCCAAACGTCCGGGTCCCGATATGGGAAAACCGGACTATTGAAACTGGGTCGCAACTAGTCTAGCGTAAGCTCCTGAAAGGTGGTGGAGAATCTGAGGCCTTTGATGGGAAGAGCACGCCTCACGCTGACGAAACGCGCGGCCGACAACCGACGGACGCGGCCCTCCGGCTTCACGCTCATCGAGCTGCTGGTGGTCATCGCGATCATTGCGGTGATCCTCGGCATCGTCCTGGTGTCCATACGCACGGTCCAGCGATCCGGTGCCATGGCCCGCGAACTCTCCGCGGCCCGCCAGCTCATGGTGGCGTACGGCTCCTACTCCTACGACCACCGGGCCGCCCTGATGCCGGGGTACTACTTCGTCGGCGGGCAGACCCTTCCCGTCTTCGATGAGGCGGGCAACGAGCTGTCGGGCCTGGGCATCCTGGCCGCGCGATACCCGTGGCGGCTGGCGGGCTACCTTGGCCACAACCTGCGCAGCATGTACCTCGATCGATGGGTTCTGCAGGAGCTCGAAGCGCAGCCGAACTCCGACGACTACCACTACCTCGCGAGCCTCTACCCTTCGCTGGGTATCAACGCGACGTTCGTGGGTGGCGACTACCAGGACGGTGGCCTCGCCAGCGACCTGTTCCAGAAGTACTTCGGCAAGCTGTTCGTTTCGAGACTGTCAGAGGTGAGGAACCCCGCCCGGCTCATCGTCTTCGGATCGGCTCGCAGCTGGCAGCACGATCTGCCCGACGGCCGAACGGCGGTCGAGGGCTACTTCCGTATCAATCCTCCCTATCTCAACGAGCGCCAGTGGGCGTCGAGCTTCAACGCGCTCGCCGACCCAGCGGAGTTCGGCCACGTATCCCTGCGGCACCACTCCAATCGGGCGGTCGTCGGGCTGCTGGACGGCTCCGCGCATGCCTACGACGAGGGCCAGATGCAGGACATGCGAAACTGGTGTGACAAGGCGACCAGGCCCGACTGGACGTTCTCACCGCCATGATGCACATCGTTGCGCAGGCCCAGGCCGTTCACTATCTGCCGATTGCGACCACGGTCCTCTCGGCCGCGTTCTTCGCGATCCTCGTGCACCGGTACGTTGTTCGGCGCTCCGGGCCGCATCTGCTGTGGTGGGCGGCGGGTGTCTTCGCCTACGGGCTGGGGACGGCACTGGAGGCCACGATCACCCTGGCCGGCAACACCATCGCGCTCACGAAGGCCTGGTACATCGCCGGTGCCCTCCTGGGCGGCTACCCGTTGGCCCAGGGGACGGTGTACCTGCTGCTGCCCCGACGCACGGCTCACCTGCTGACGGCCGTGACCGTCCCCTACATGCTTCTGATGGCGGTGCTGGTCATCCTGTCGCCGGTCAACGTCGAGGCCCTTCAGGTTCACAAGCCCAGCGGATCCGTTCTCGCGTGGCCGTGGGTGCGGGCGATGACCCCACTGCTCAACGGCTACGCGGCGTTCTTCCTGGTCGGCGGCGCGATCTACAGCGCCTTTCGCTTCGCGGCGAAGACCGGTGCCGGCAACCGGGCACTGGGCAACAGCCTCATCGCCTTTGGCGCGCTGCTGCCGGGCATCGGCGGCGGCATGGCCAAGGCGGGCATGGTCGAGGCACTCTACATCGCCGAGTTCGTCGGGCTGTTGTTCATCTGGGCCGGCTACACCGCGTGCGTGCGGCCGGTCCTCATCGAGATCGCCGAGCCGGCGGCCGGCGGCGGCGCCCTGGCAGCTCGGCGCCAGTAAGGGCTGCGCTGCGGACGGTTCTCGGAACTGCTGTCGGCATCCTGCCGGTCCAACCGCGGCCTGCGCGATGTGTGTTTGTCAGTCTGCTGCGGGCATCCTGCCCGCCCAACCGCGGCATCCTTGCCGCGGATGAGTCATGTCAATTGTTCGGCGTCCTGCCTCACAATTGAGCCCTCGCTTCGCTCAGGATTACCCGGCGTCCCTGGAACCGGGTTCTGCGCGGCGGTCGCCTCTTCCTGCGTTCGTGCGTCCCGCTAGCACGGTCCCCAGTTGCCCAGGACATTCAGAAACTCCGCGATCCCCGTGTCGCCGTCGCCGTCGATGTCGGCGGCGGGCGTGCCCCAGCTGCCGAGCACGAACAGAAAGTCCTCGATCCCGATCTCGCCGTCACCGTCGTAATCGCCGACGCAGGGCGCGTCGACGGTGGTGATCGAGATGTTGTCCATCCCGACGTCCCATTGGGCGAAGATCGCAAAGAACGCCGGGTGGAGCCAGGAGATCTGCACCTGGTCGACGCTCGTGATCACGTCGTTCCAGTCCACGCCGGGTCGGAAGTTCTCCGGGTCCCCGAAGTAGCCGCCGCTCCAGCCGGCCGGCAGCGCGCTGGTGTCATCGCTGGGGATGTCGAAGTCGTAGTGAACCCAACCTTGGCCCATCAACGGAACGTTGGGACCCACGAAATAGGCGTAGTCGTCGTCGCTGGGGTCGGAGGTCCCGTGGGTGTCCCAGAGCATGATCGACATCTCGAACCCGACCGGATCGCCCCAGTCCCGCCACAGCAGCCGCGCGTCGAAGCTGATCGTCGTCACGCCCAGGTCGCGGTAGTTGCCGACGAAACGCGACGGCACGTTGACGTCCGATCGCACGACCGGGAAGGGTGTGTCGGCGAGGGGGTTGTGCAGCCAGCCGCCGGGGTTGCCTCCGGGATCATCGATGTTGGGATTGCCGTTGATCGTCCAGCCGGCACTGTTCTGGCTGGCTTCAAAGGTGTCGGTGAACGTGTCGGCCGCCGTGGCCCCGGCGACCAGCAGCGGAGCACTGAGCACGGATGCGAGGTTTCGTATGGTCATCTGATGGTCCCTTGCATGTGGCGATTTTCGGGCCGGGCCTCCGGGCGGGATGATGGGGACGCCCGGTGACCTGCCGACACGCTAATCGACGGCGCTACCCAATACCACCTCGAAATGAAGCCGGTCCTGAGAAACCGAAAGGGATGCGATAGGATGCTCTCCAACCGCATCCGGAGATCCCCATGACCGCAACCGACCTGAGCCGGGTGGAAGCCGCCGCCGGCGCGTTCCGCGACGATTACAACAGCGCCAAGAGCCAGATCCAGCAGGCGGTGGTCGGCCACGAGGAGATCATCGACGGCGTTCTCACGTGCTTGTTCGCCTCCGGCCATGCCCTGCTGGAGGGCGTGCCGGGTCTGGGCAAGACCCTGCTCATCCGGTCACTCGCCCAGGCGCTGCACCTGACGTTCTCCCGCATCCAGTTCACGCCCGATCTCATGCCCGCGGACGTGACGGGCACCACGATCGTGGTCGAGACCGAGCATGGACGCGAGTTTCAGTTCCGCAAGGGCCCGATCTTCGCCCAGATCGTGCTGGCCGACGAGATCAACCGGGCCACGCCCAAGACACAGTCGGCGCTGCTGGAAGCGATGCAGGAGCACTCGGTCACCGTCGGCGGTGAGACCTACCGGCTCGTCGAGCCCTTCTTCGTGATGGCCACGCAGAACCCGATCGAGCAGGAGGGAACCTACCCGCTGCCCGAGGCTCAGCTCGACCGGTTCTTCTTCAAGCTGGAGGTGGGCTACTCCAACCGGGAGGAGCTGGCGGAAATCCTCAACCGCACGACGACCGGGGCCGAGGCTTCGCTCAAGCAGGTGCTCGACGGCCCGGCCATCCTCGAGCACCAGAAGCTCGTACGGCAGGTGGTCATTGCGCCGCACATCCAGGACTACGCCGTGCGTCTCGTGATGGCCACGCATCCGCAGGGCGAGCTCGCCACGCCCATGGTCAACCAGTTCCTCCGCTTCGGAGCCAGCCCCCGGGCGGCACAGGCTCTGGTGCTGGCCGGCAAGGTCAGGGCGCTGCTGGAGGGGCGGGCCAACGTGTCCGTGGAGGATGTTCGCACGGCGGTGCTGCCGGCGATGCGGCACCGGTGCCTGCTCAACTTCGAAGGTGAGGCCGAAGGCAAGACGACCGACGAGATCCTGCAGAACATCGTCGAAACGCTGCCGGCGGATGTCGGAGTGGGGGTGTAGGACATTTCGGTTTTGAGCCATCAAACCCGGAGTCTCCGGCCACCCGGTCATTCAACGTGTCCCTGCTGAACCCATGGTGGGCGCTCGTCGCGGCCGTGATCACGGTGCCGCTGCTGATTCTGCTTTACGTGCTGAAGCTGCGCCGCCAGACGCTCCGCATGGCGAGCACCATGCTGTGGCACGCGTCGACGGAGGACCTCCAGGCCAATGTCCCCTTTCAGCGTCTGCGCCGCTCTCTGCTGCTGGCGTTGCAGCTGCTGCTGCTGGCGACGTTGATCGCCGCCCTGTCCCGCCCCGTGCTTCAGGCGCCGACCTCGGCGAGCCGCGTGGTCCTTCTCATCGACCGCAGCGCGTCGATGAACGCCCTCGAAGCGGGCGGCGTCGATCCCGAGCGCGGGACGCGGCGCCGGCTGGACGCGGCCCTTGACGCGGCCCGGCAGGTCGTGGAGCGGCTCGGGCGCCGCAGCGAGCCGGCCGAGCTCATGGTCGTCGCCTTCGCCTCCTCCGCCCAGGTCATCACCGGCTTCGAGTCCAACCGGCGGCTGCTGCTGGAGGCGATCGACTCGATCGAGCCCACCGACGAGCGGGCCGACCTCGACGCCGCCCTGAACCTGACCGGCGCGTTCGCGCGGCGCGACGAGACGACCGACCAGCCACCGCCCGATGTCCTGCTCATTTCCGACGGCGGCGTGGGGGAGCCCGCCGCGACCTCGTCGGCGGGGGGCTTCAGCCTCCGGGCGGGCAACCTCCGCTTCGTCGGGGTGGGGCCGGAGGCGGGGTCACCCGTCAACAACGTCGGCATTGCCGCCTTCAGCGCCCGCCGCGACTACCAGCAGCCGGGACGGGTGCTGGTCTTTGCCCGACTGGTCAACGCCGGCGGGCAGCCCGTCGAGACGACCGTCACCCTCCGCGTCGACGGCGAGCCCGTGGACATCAAGCCGGCGCGGATACCCGCGGCGGGGCCTGACGGGCTCGGCGAGGCCGCCTTCACGTCGTCGGTCGAGATCCCCGCCGCGGCCGTCCTCACGCTCACCTGCGGTCACCGCGATGACCTGTCCGCCGACAACACCGCGGCCCTGGTCCTGCGCCCGCCGGTGGCGCCGCGTGTCGGCCTCATCCACGCGGGTCCCGCACCTGACCGGTTCCTCTTGGGGCTGCTGGAGGCGATGGAGCCGCAGCGGCTGGCCGTGCTGCCCGCCGGCGCGGAGCCGGGATCGGTCGTCGATCTCGATTGGCCCTGGGCCGACGACGAGCTCGACCTGATCGTCTTCGATCGGGTGGCGCCGCGTGACCCCGGCTCCGTGCCGACGCTCACGTTCGGCGCGGCCGGGCAGGGGGTGTCCGCTCGCCCGCCGGGGCGCCGCGCGGCCCGCGTGCTCAGCTGGGACCGTCTGCATCCGATCATGCGGCACGTCTCGCTCGACGCCCTGGTGTACACGGGGGTCGGCGGCTTCGAACTTCCCGATGGCTGGACGGCTCTGGCCACGGGGCCCGACGGTCCGGTGATCGCGGTGCTGGCGGCGGGACCGGCCCGTCACGTGCTGGTCGGTTTCAGCCTCACCGACAGCAACTGGCCGATGGACGTGAGCATCACGGTCTTCCTTCAGAACGTGGTGGACTACCTCATGCTCGCCGCCGGCGAGGCCGCCCTGTCATTCAGGCCCGGCGATCCGATCATCGTGCGGGCGCGGCCGGACGCGACCGAGCTCTCGGTGAAGGGGCCGCTGGCCGTGACCGTGCCCGTCGAGCCGGGGGAGGAGGTGGCGCTGCCGACGCTGCGACGCGTGGGTCTCTATGCCGTGCGCGGTGCCGTGCCCCCGATGGACCGGGTCGCGGTGAACATGATCAGCGACGCGGAGTCGGACATCCGTCCACGGCGATCGCTGGTCGTCAACGCCCAGGAGGCCGAGGCGGCCGCGCCCGGGGAGGCCGCCCCCCTCGAGCTCTGGCCGGGACTGGCCGTCGCCGCCCTCGGCCTGCTCGTGCTGGAGTGGATCGTCTACTGCCTGCGGATGCGGGGATGAGCCCCGCGGTCCAGCCCCCCGCCCGCCCCGATCGATCATGGCTTTCACTATCGGACAAAAGTGATTGCCCCGAACACCCGAAACCGATAGGACGGGCATTCGTGTGAGACGCTTGCAGGGATCCATTCTCGCCCTCGCCGCCGCGGCCCTCGGCCTCGGCGCGGTCCACACGCCCTGCCGGGCCCAGGACCCGATCGGCGACGTCGAGGAGCTGCCGCTGCCGGGCAGCGACCTCACGTTCTCCGTGGACGCCGGCTACCAGTTCATCTTCGAGACCGACCTCGACACCACGGGCACCGTCGAGATGAACCGGATCGCGGCCGCCATCAGGGCCCGCACCGACATCGCCAGGGACTTCCGCCTGGACCTGAACCTGCGGTTCCTCTTCGACAACTACGACTTCGCCGGCGCCACGACACTCGATCCCGTCAACGGGGATCCGTGGGATGACATTCAGACCCTGGCGTTCGACGCCCGCATCGAGTGGTGGATGACCAACGACATCGCCATGATCTTCGGGCCGTTCGTCATGGGGTCGCGAGAGAGCAGCGCCGACTGGGACGAGGCGGTCACCGGCGGCGGCTTCGTCGGCATCATGTTCATCTCGAGCAAGAACCTCGTCTGGGGCGGCGGGCTGGGTATCTCGACGCAGCTCAAGGACGACCTGCTCGTGTACCCGATCCTCATCCTGGACTGGACGATCAATGATCAGATGAAGGTCTCGTCCGTGGCCGGGCCGGTGGGTCTCGCCTATACCGGGCTCGAGTTCATCTACGACATCGGCAGCGGTTTTGAGTTCGGCGCCGGCTTCCGGTACGAGTACCGGCGGTTTCGTCTCGGCCCCACCGGGTTCGCACCCAACGGCGTCGGGGAGGACACGAGCGTGCCGTTCTGGGCCCGCATCTCATACCGCTTCAACGAGAACTTCGAGATCGATCTCTACGGCGGCTTCGTCGTGGGCGGCCGCTTCAAGGTAGACGACCTCAACGGCCGGCCCTTGACGCGTGAGGACCACGAGCCGGCCCCCACCGTCGCGTTGGCGCTGCGGGTCAACTTCTGACCCCGCCTCTTGCCGCGACGCACCTCGCCGTTGGCCGTTCACTCTTGTCCGGCTCACTGGCCCACCTCATCCCACGACCGCAGATCGATCACCGCGCGGCCGGGATCCCGCCGCCACGGCAGCGACGCGTACGGACCCGTCTCCACGGCCCGCTGGTCACCGTGGGTGCGCACCGCGCCCACCAGCGCGGTGCCGGCAAGCCACGGC
>JBFGEG010000002.1:0-84066 GCA_041580235.1 Phycisphaerales bacterium | reverse complement strand
GTCTTCTATCGCGGCGGCCGGACCGAGGCGCTGGCCGCCGATCCCTGCCTGGCGGCGGGCGCGGTCCCGGCGCTCAGCTCGACGTTTCGCGACGTGAGCGATGCCCGCGACGTGCTGCCCGTCTTCGATCCCGCCACGTGCGACGGCAGCCCCGATCTCTGGATGACCGATCCCGACGGCGCCGTGGCGCCGCTGGTCATCACGCCAAGGGCGCTCCTTGACGCCGGCATCGAGCTTGCCGGTCAGCGCGGCCGGCCGGCCGACGCCCTCCGCGCCGTCGCGGGGAAGGTCGCCCGAAAGGCCGCAACGCTCATCGCGGGCGACGATCCGCCCGTCACGGCCGGGGCCCTGCTGCGGGCGGCCTTTGACTCGGTCGTGGAGCCGATGGACGACACACGCAGGGCGTCGCTGGGCGAGGCGATGGCGGCGGTCCTCGACGAGGTCGGGGCGCTGCCGGTGGCGAGGACGCGGGTCTTGTTCGACGAACCCGAGTCGCAGAACCCGGGCTCGGGGGAGCTTTTTTCGCTGGCGATCAACCCGGAGGCGTGCAAAAGCCCGCGACTCGTCCTTGCCGCGTGCGAGGGCCGGGGCATCCGCGCCGAGCCGCAGACGCCCGAGACCCTCGACGCGGCCCGCCGCCTGTGGGCGCTGCAGCACGCTCTCCCGGACACCTCGGGCCAGACGATCGAGCGGGCCCGTCACCATCCCGACATCGGCACGCTGGCGGCGCTGATGCTGTCGCGTCACTGTCTGGGCGCGATGGCGGGCGGCGACGGCGCGGAGGCGGGCTCCGGAGCGCGGCAGGCGCTGGCCCGCGTGCTCGCCGTGGTGGAGTTCTACGAGCAGCCGAGGCTGCAGAAGCAGCTGGGCGAGATCGAGACGCTTCGAGCGGGTCTCGCGGAGGCGGTCAAGGAGACGCTGGCCAAGGCGCTTCCCACCGGTGACCTCGAAGCGCTTGCCGAAGGCCTCGACGTGCTGGGCCGCGGCGATGTGGACCTGGCAGCGCTGTCGTCGAGGGTCGATGACGCCGTGACCGGCGGCCATGTCGACGGTGCGCGTCTGGGCCGCCTCGTCGACGTCGCCCGCGGTCTGGCGGACCTGACATGGCACCTCACCGAGGGGCCGCTGAAGCTCGGCCGGGCCCGGGCGGGGATCGCCGTCGCTCCGGGCGCGGTGGCGACGTGGGCGGGCGTCTTTCCCTACAACCCGTTCCAGGGCCCGGTGGTGGTGGGCACCGGCGCGGAGTCCGGCCATCTGGCCCGGGGGCTTCTCGACGGGCAGCTGCGTCAGGCCCTGGCGGGGCTGCGGCTCACTCGCTGGGCGCGGATCGAGCTGGAGCGTCCCCAGGAGGCAACGCGGGCCATGGACGATCTGGCCCGGCTGCGGTACGAGGATCTGACGCCGGAGGAGCGCGGTCTGTGCCCTCCGATCTTCTGGGTCGGCGACGATCGCGCGGTGGACGTCGGTGAGCTCGTGAGCGTGCTGAGTTGCGGCGTTCCGGTCAAGGCCATCGTGCTGGCCGACGCCGGCGGCGGCGCCGACGGCGGTCTCGCGGTGGATGCCTTCGGCAGCTTCCCCGCGGGCGGGCGGCTGGATCTCGCCCTGCTGGCGGCGCTGACGCGGCGGGCATACGTCGTGCAGACGTCGCTGACGCATCACGAGCACTTCGCGCAGGGCGTTCTCGGCGCGCTCGCCCACGACGGGCCGGCTCTCGTGGTCGTGCACGCGCCGAGCCCGCAGCGGCACGGCTTTGCCGTCGAGCGGCTTCACGAGCAGGCGCGGTTGGCCGTCGAGTCGAGGGCGTTTCCGCTGCTTCGCTTCGATCCCGCGGCGGGGGGCGTCTTCGGGTCCTGCCTGGACCTCGACGGTAACCCCGAGGTGGCCGCGCGACTTGCGGGCCCCACGCCCGCCGACTGGGCCGCCACCGAGCAGCGCTTCGCCGGGCACATCGAGCCTCTCACCGGCGACGATCCGGCCCCGACGCCGGTCGCGGAGTACCTCGAGCTCGAGCCGGCCGCGCGGCAGGGTCGGACCCCGTACGTCGAGGTCCGGGATGAGCGTCTCCGCGTGGGTCCGGTGCTCGTCGAGGACGCCGAGCGGCGGCTGCGTCTGTGGCGCACGCTACAGGAGCTCGCAGGCGTCGTGACGCCCTTCACGGCCCGGGTCCGTGAGGACGCCAACCGCGAGCTCGCCGCGGCCCACGAGGCGGAGATCTCGCGGCTCAAGCAGGAGTATGAGGCCCGCATCGCCGGGTTGCGGCGCCAGGCCCACACCGAGGCGACCCAGCGGATCACCGAGCGGCTCATGGCCCTGGCCGGACGTTCCGGCCAGACGAGCCGGGCGGGTAACGGAAAGGGCGTGTCATGAGCACCGGCGCCCTGAGATCCTTCGCGCACGGAGTCCACCCCGACGAGCACAAGGAGCAGACCGCCCACCTGCCCCTGGAGCGGATGCCCTTCGTCCAGCGCTACGTCCTGCCGCTGAGCCAGCACACGGGGGCCCCGTGCCGGCCCGTCGTGGCCGCCGGCGACGCCGTGCATCGAGGCCAGGTCGTGGGCGCCCCGGTCGGCTTCGTGTCGACGACGCTGCACAGCCCGGTGACAGGCCGCGTCGCTGCCATCGCCTCCCGCCGACACCCCAACGGCTCGATGGCCGAATGCCTGGAGATCGAGGCCGACCCCTGGTCCACCCAGCAGCTCGAGCCGGCCGCGCCGATCGACTTCCGGGCGCTGTCGCTCGACGAGTTCATCGAGCAGGTGCAGCGGGCCGGACTCGTGGGTCTCGGAGGCGCGGCGTTTCCCAGCCACGTCAAGTACAAGCTGCCCGAGGGCCGGCGGTGCGAGCGTCTGCTCATCAACGGCTGCGAGTGCGAGCCGTACCTGACCTGCGATCACCGCACGATGGTGGAGCGGCCCGAGGCGGTGGTTCGCGGCGCCGAGATGGTGGCGACGATGCTCGGCGCGCGGGAGACCGTCCTGGGCGTCGAGCTCAACAAACCCGACGGCATGGACGCCCTCAACTGCTTCATCCCCGACGGGGCGCCGATGCGGGTGATGAGCCTGCGAGTCAAGTACCCCCAGGGCGCCGAGAAGATGCTCATCAAGGCGATCTTCGGGGTCGAGGTTCCGGCGGGCAAGCTCCCCATCGACGTCGGCATCGTCGTCAACAACGTGGGCTCGATGGCGGCCCTGGCCGACTGGTTCGTGTCGGGCCGGCCGCTCATCGAGCGGCCGGTCACCGTGGCGGGACCGGGCGTGGAGCGCCCCAGCAACCTCATCGTGCCCGTGGGGACGCCGGTGCGCGACGTGCTTCGCCATTGCGGCATCCGGCACGAGACGCGGCAGGTGATCATGGGCGGGCCGATGATGGGGATGCCGCTGGCGTCGCTGGACGTGCCGGTTCTCAAGGGGACCAGCGGGATCCTCGCCTTCACCGAGGACGTCATCGACCACCGCACGGAATACGCCTGCCTGAAGTGCGGGCGGTGCCTGGAGGCGTGCAGCAACTTTCTGAACCCGGCGCGGCTGGCGCGGCTGGCCCGCGCCGGCCGATGGGACGAGCTGGAGCTGAGCTACATCATGGACTGCATGGAGTGCGGCGCGTGCACCTACGCGTGCCCCTCGGGCGTGCCGGTGGTGCATCTGATCCGCGCGGCGAAGACGGCGATCCGGGAACGCAAGGCCGGCCAAGGATGACCCGCCAGGAGCCGCATCTGCTGCTGCAGGCCGCGCCCTTCCTGCGGCGCGGGTTGACCACTCCCCGGCTCATGGTCGAGGTGCTGCTGCTGCTGGCCCCCGTGATCCTGGCCGCGGTCTGGTTCTTCGGGCTCAGCGCCATCCTGGTCCTCACGGCGGCGACGGCGGGGGCGGTGGTCACCGAGTGGGCGCTGACCCCGGCGCATCCCCGCGGGGCGTCACTGGCCGACGGCAGCGCCGTGCTCACGGGGCTGATCCTGGGTCTGTGTCTGCCGCCGGGGATCGCCCTGTGGATGGCGTTTCTCGGCGGCGTCGTGGCGATCGGCCTCGGCAAGCTCGTCTTCGGCGGTCTCGGCGAAAACCTCTTCAACCCGGCGCTCGTCGGCCGGGCGTTTCTCCAGGCGGCGTTCCCGACGGCGATCACGACCTGGTCGCAGCAGGGTTCGATCACGGAGTTCGCGACCGTGCGGCCGAGCAACTGGGCGCTGCCGCTCATGCAGGCGCCGCCGGTCGACGGCGTGAGCACGGCAACGCCGCTGGGTCTCATGAAGTTCGAGGGTGTCCCCACGCCGCTGGCCGACCTGGTCCTGGGCAACACGGCCGGGTCGCTCGGCGAGACGTGCGGGCTCCTGATTGTCGTCTGCGGCGCCATCATGGCGGTGCGACGCATCTTCGACTGGCGGATCCCCGTGGCGATTCTCCTGGCCGTCGTCGTGTTCTCGGGCCTCGTGTGGGCGCTCGACCGCGAGGGCAGCCCCTCGCCGCAGTTCATGCTGGGCTCGGGAGGGCTGCTCTTCGGCGCGGTGTACATGGCGACCGACCCCGTGACCTCGCCGGTGACGCCGCGGGGGGCGTGGATCTTCGGGATCGGTGTGGGGCTGCTGGTCGTGCTCATCCGGGTGTGGGGCGGACTGCCCGAGGGTGTCATGTACGCGATCCTGCTGATGAACGCCGCCACGCCGCTCATCGACCGCATCAGCCAGCCGCGCGGCTTCGGGCGGGGGAGGCCCGCGGCGTGAACGGCGACGTCGAGCTGACGGTCTCCGTGGGGCAGCGGGAGCCGAGCCCGTTTCGGATGATCGCGACGCTGGGCATCGCGGCCATGCTGTCGGGGCTGGTCCTGGCGACCGTGTTCCAGGTCACCAAGCCGCTGATCGACGCCAACAAGGCGCGCGAGCTTCGCCTCGGGGTCTTCAGGGTCGTGCCCGGCTCGGCGGGCCTGCGCAAGCTCGTTCTCCGCGACGGCGGGCTGGTCGCGGTCGCCGAGGACGAGGTGGTGACCGCTCCCGCGGTCCACGCCGCCTACGACGAGTCAGGCACTTTTCTCGGCTGGGCGATCAGCGGCGACGGCCCCGGCTTCCAGGACACGATCGAGGTGCTCTACGGATACGACCCCCAGACACGCCGTGTCACCGGCATGCACATTCTCGCCAGCCGCGAGACGCCCGGCCTCGGTGACAAGATCTACAAGGACGAGGCGTTCGTAGCCAACTTCGGCGCGCTGGCCATCGAGCCGTCGATCGTCGTCGTCAAGGACGGGCGGGACGAGGGCAACGAGGTGGACGCGATCACGGGGGCGACGATCTCGTCGCAGGCCGTCGTGCGCATCATCAACGAGGCCAACGCCCGATGGTTACCCGTACTGCCCGCCGAGCCGCCGCCTTTCACCGGAGAGAGCGACTGATCCATGGCCGATGCGCTCCAGCCAACCGAGGCGTACGACGAGTTCGTCAAGGGCATCTGGAAGGAGAACCCCGTCTTCGTCCAGGTCCTCGGCATGTGCCCGATGCTCGCGGTGACCAACACCGCCGTCAACGCCCTGGCCATGGGGGCGGCGACCGCGTTCGTGCTGCTGGGTTCGAGCCTGCTGGTGTCGCTGTTCCGCAAGCTCATCCCGCGGCAGGTCAGGATCTCGACCTACATCATCATCATCGCGACCTTTGTGACGGTGGCGGACTTCACGCTGGAGGCCACGGTGCCCCGCGTGCACCGCGAGCTGGGCGCGTTCATCTCGCTGATCGTCGTCAACTGCCTCATCCTCGGCCGCCAGGAGGCGTTCGCCAGCCGCCACCCGACCCGCATCGCCCTCGCCGACGCCGCGGGGATGGCGCTGGGCTTTGCGCTGGCGCTCTTCTGTCTCGGTGCGACGCGGGAAGTCCTGGGGTCGGGGTCGCTGTTCGGCATATCGCTGTTCGGTGAGCGTTTCGAGCCGTGGGTGATCATGGTCCTTCCCCCAGGCGGGTTCCTGATGCTGGGGTTCATCCTTCTGTTTTTCAACTGGTGGCAGCAGCGCACGCTGAGGCAGCGCAGGGCGGGGCCCGCGATGGCCGGGATCGGAGACGCGGGGGAGGCGGCGTCATGAACGATCTGTTCTGGATCTTCATCAGCGCCATGGTGATCAACAACTTCACGCTGTACTACTTTCTCGGGCTGTGCCCCTTCTTCGGCGTGTCGGGTCAGCTCAAGACGGCGTTTCGGCTCGGCCTGGCCACGATCTTCGTGATGCTGATCACGTCGCTGTGCGCGTCGTTTCTCAACGCGTTCGTTCTGCCGTACGCGCCGTATCTCAAGCTCATCGCGTTCATCGTGGTCATCGCCAGCACCGTCCAGTTCGTCGAGATGCTGATCCGCAAGCTCAGTCCCGCCCTCTTTCGCGCCCTGGGCATCTTCCTGCCGCTGATCACGACCAACTGCGCGATCCTGTTCCTGGCCCTGACCCAGACGAGCCGCGATTACACGCTCCTGCAGGGGATCTGCTTCGCCCTCGGCGCCGGCGGCGGCTTCACGCTGGCTCTGGTGCTCCTGGCCGGGCTGCGGCAGGAGGCGGGGCTCGCCCGCGTCCCGGAGATCGTCAAGGGCACGGCGCTCAACATGATCATCGCCGGCCTGCTGTCGCTGGCCTTCATGGGTTTCGCGGGGCTCTTCAGCTCGACCTGAGCCGCGCGGTCTCTTCTCAGCGGCTGAAGAAGGTCTCGCCCGCCTGCTCGTACGGCAGTGCGATCGGGCCGAACGGCGTGTCGAAGCTCATGGTGCCGGCGAGGCGATAGGAGGCCCCCTCGCCGCCGAGGACCCTCATCGCGGCAATTCCGAGGTCCATGGGGCGGAACGACACCGGGATCGCCAGCTCGCGCGCGGCGCCCGCCGCGAACGACGCCCGCTGCGCGACGGTCGTCTCGATCACGGGCAGGTCGGCGAGCGAAAGACCGTAGGCGAGCTCGGTCAGGTCCGCCGTGAAGCTGTTGGTGTTCGTCACGCGAAGCCGAAGGACTGCCGTCGCTTCCTGGAGCGACAGGCTCTCCCACGACATGCGGGTGAGCTCGACTTTGGGCACGGCGGGAATCGGAAGCTCCCCCTCGGTCCGCAAGGGCAGCGCGATGGTGCCGAGCCCGCCGGCGTCAACCGACAGGGCGGCGTCGAGCAGATAGGGGACGATCTCGCCGGGACGGACACCGCCGAGCACGCCGAGGATCTCGCTGAAGCGAAGGGTGGCGGGAATGGTCAGCGTCCTCGACGCGCGCGGCGCGATCGAGCCGTCAAGGTCGGCGCGGCCGCTGGCCAGGACCGCGCCGCCGCTCTCGATCCGATAGTCGAGGTCGAGCAGCGGAAGCGCCACCGCGTAGGGGTTGGTCACCTCGACGTCCACGGCCAGGGCGACGCTCTCGGCCGTGAGGTCCTGCAGATTCGCATCGCGGATCCTCGCCGCCGGCTTCTGCACGCCGCCGGCGACCTCCCTCAGCGTCTCACATCCGCTCAGAAGCGCCGTGAAGACAACAAGACCCATCGAGAGTGGACGGTGCATGTCGGAGGCTCCTGCCGGGCCGGCGCGGCCGGTCGTGGACAGGATAACACGAGGCACCACGCCGGAGCTACTGCGGCTTGACCTCGGCCCAGCGGATCACCTTGGGATCGAGCTCCTCCGTGCCGGAGACTCCCTCGTCGGCCCCGATATCCCAGGCGTCCACGCGGGTCGCGCCGTCGATGTCGTCGGTGAAGGTCGCCGAGAGATCAAGGCCGTTGTTGCCCGCGTAATGGCCGGTCGTCTCCAGGTGCAGATCGGGTGTGGACGTGTCCTTGAAGAGACGCTCGAGGTCCTGCGGCGGCCACTGGTTGTTTCCGGAGTAGCCGTTGGGATCGAACCCGCCGCTGTGCGTCGAGAACAGGTTGTAGCCGAAGTCCCCGATCGTCGCGGAGCCGGCGGTCTCGATGTAGAAGTCGTATCCGCCGTGGTTGACCGAGATGGTGTTCCGCGCGGTGATGGAGCCCGTCGGGGCATAGAGCCCGTGGCCGCCGGCAGCGCTGCCCCAGAGCGTGCAGTTCTCGACAGTCACGCCGCCGCCGGTTCCCACGTGGATGCCATAGGTCGTGCCCCCCGTGATGAAGCAGTTGCGGATCGTCGTATTCGGCGCGGCTGTCCGCACGGCGGCGTTGCTGTTCTGCCAGAAGCCGTGCACGAAGACGCCGATGACGGTGCCGTTGTCGGCGGCAGGGCTGTCGTCGAAGAAGATGGCGTCCCCGGAGTCGAAGACGTCCTTGATCTCGAGATGCTCGATCCTGGTGTACTCGTCCTCGACGGTGATCGCGTCCTGTCCCGTCCAGCCGCCCTGAGCGTTGATCCCCGCGCCGGTGTTGCGGACCCCGTTGTGACGCTGGCCGGCGGCGACGGTGAGCGTCATGAAGTGGCCGACGTCCGTCGTGGAGCCGCTGATGACGAGCCGGTCGGTGAACCAGCCGTCGTTGTAGCAGACGCCGATCTCCCGGCGGTTGTCCCCGGCCAGGTCGCCGTCGCGAGCGTCCTCCCAGGCCTGCAGCGTGTTGTAGGCGCGCTTGATGGTGTACGCCTCGCTGGTGTGCGTGAGGACGGCGGGGTACTGGCAGGAGACCTGAGTGCTCGAGTCCCGGGAGACGATGTAGAGGTTCTCCCCACCGACAGACAGCACGTCTCCGGCGCCGATGTTGGTCGGCAGGTCGGCGCCGCCGGCGAAGGTGACGACACGCTCGCCCGGGTTGATCGAAGCGTTGCCCGTCGAGTAGATCACGCCCGCGTCCGTTCCGATCGAGCGGTAGTTGACGCTCATCGCGTTCCAGTCGGCGCCGATGTCCCACGGCCAGGAGCGGGCCTGCCCGTCGATGTCCAGCGAGAAATCGGCGGAGAGGTCGAGACCCGTGTCCGTCGCGGCGTGGCCGCCGTTCTCGAGGTGCAGGTTCTCGGAGCCGGGGGCGATCGAGACAAAGAGGTCTTCGAGATCCGCCGGCGGCGACTGGTTCCCGCCCTGATAGGAGGCGGGATCGAAGCTGACCGTCGTCGCGTACATGTTGTACCCGAAGTAGGTGATCGTCCCCCTGAGGTCGAAGTCCTCGCCCCCGGAGTTGACCGAGAGCGTGTTTCGCACGGTCACGTCCGTGGGCGTGGCCGGGATGTCGGAGTGCACGCCGTCGAGCGTCGCCCCGTACACCGTGCAGTTCTCGATGGTCGCGACCGTGCCCGACCCGGACACGCGGATGCCGAAGTCCATCGACCCGTAGATCATGCAGTTCCGAACCGTGCCGTCGTCCCTGATGCGGATCCCGGCCCCGGCGTCGCCGTCGTGGATGAGCAGGTGGCTGAAGGTGTAGCCCCCGACGACGCCCGTAGCGGTCTGGATGGCATCGAAGGTGGCCGGGATGTTCGTGATCTCGAACCACTCCAGCACCTGCCCCGACGAGTTGATCGAGATCACGTCGGTCCCGGCGATGCTGCTGGCGTCGAGGATCACGCCGCTGCCGGGAGTCCCGTTGTGGCGATGGCCCGGGGCGACCGTGAGGGTCATGTTGTACTCGCCGGCGCCCGTGTAGTTCCAGGCCAGCGCGTTGGTGAACGGGCCGTCGTTGTACGCGACGCCGATCTCCTTCTTTTTCGTAATGACGAAGTTCCCGGTGCCCCGATCGTTCTCCCAGTCCTGGAGGTCGTTGTACGACCGCTTGATCGTGTAGCCGGCGTTGGTGTGCGTGGCGGCGGCGACACCCTGGACGCCGACCTGGGTGGCCGAGTCACGCGTGTAGATATAGAGCGTCTCGCCGCCGATCACGAGCTCGTCACCCTGCCCCACGTTGGTCGGCAGGCTGGCCCCTCCGCCAAACGTAACGGTCCTGGAGCCCGCGGTGATCGAGGCCGTGCCCGCCGAGTACAGCGTCGCCGCATTGGTGCCGATGGAGCGGTAGCTGACGGTCACGGGGCTCCAGTCGGCCCCGATGTCCCAGGGGGCGACGCGGGTCTCCCCGTTGATGTCCGTCGTGAAGTCGCTGGAGAGATCCACGCCGTTGTCGAGAGCCAGGTTGCCGGCCATCTCGAGCCGGAGATTCTCGGAGCCCGGCACGATCGAGATGAACAGGCTCTCGAGATCCGACGGCGGTGACTGGTCGTTGGCCCCCGTCGTGAAGCCACCGTCGGTCGTCGAGTACATGTTGTAGTCGAAGGCGTTGAGCGTACCCAGGCAATCGAAGTCGGTCCCGTTGCCGACGGCGATCGTGTTGCGGATCTCCGAGGTGTTGGCCGCGTACTGGCGGATGCCGTCGCCGCCGATGCCGTAGACGGTGCAATTCTCGACGATCGTGTCGAAGCCGGTGAGACGGATGCCGACGTCGGCGGTCGGCCCGTCGTAGACAATGCAGTTGCGGACGATGATGCCCACCTCGTTGCAGTGAATGCCCCGGCTCGTCGGGCTGCCGCCGAAGTCGTGGATCAGCAGGTACTCGAAACGGCTGTAGGCACCGCTGGTGGGGTTGACGCACGCGTAACCGTCGAGGATACCCGTGATCTCCCACCAGTCGACACGCGTGTAGTCGTCCAGCACGCGGATGCCGACGTTGCCCAGACCGCCGCCCGCGTCAATCCGGACGCCGTTGCCGGCGATGCCGTTGTGACGATGCCCCGGAGCGACGGTGAGGTGCATGTAATGCTCGGCGTCGGTCGTGGACCCCTGGAGGTACAGGAGGCTCGCAAACGGCCCGTCGTCGTAGCCCACCCCGACCTCGCGGCGGCCGTCCGCCACCAGGTCACCCTGCCGGTCGTCTTCCCACGCCTGCGGGCTGTTGTACGCCCGCTGGATGGTGTAGGCGGCGTTGGTGTGGGTGTTGGGGGAAAAGCCCTGGATGGTCACCTGGGTGGCCGAGTCGCGGCTCATGATGTACAGCGTGTCGCCGCCGATGGAGATCTCGTCGCCCTGGCCGATGTTGCCGGGCAGGCTCGCCCCCCCGCCGAAGGTCATCACGCTGCTGGCGATCGTGATCGATGCCGTCCCGGTGGAGTACAGGGTGGCGGCGTTGGTCCCGATGGACCGGTAGTTGATGTCCGGCTCGTACAGCGTGTAGCCGGCGAGGTAGCAGTCCATCAGCCCGGAGAAGACCTTCTGCTCGAAACGGTTGCCGCTGTCGACGCGGACCGCCGCATAGTTGTGCTTGAGGCCCCGGTAGTAGTCGTACGACTCACCATTGGGTCGGATGCCCGTGTCCTTGTTCTTGTTGTCGGTGGGGCTGAACTCGACGAGGGCGCCGTTGGCGACGTCGGTGCCGATCTGCGGCGTGATGTCGGTGTCGACATAGGACCCGGAGGACGCCGCCGACTTGTCCGCAGCGTTGGTGAAGAAGACCGCCCCCTGTGTGACGTAGCCGACGAGGTAGAGATCGACGTCGGTCGTCTCGATCCTCATCTCGCAGAGCTCGCTGCCGTCCACGCCGACCCACGCGCCGGTGGCACTCTCGGCCTGGATGTCGGTGTAACGGCTGTCGGTCGAGCCCTTCTCGCGCAGGGAGTACATCAGCGCGGAGGAGCCCGTGACGATGAAGATGCCGCCGATGGCCGTGTCCGTTCCCGTGTCGCCGCTGATATCGACGTCCTGATAGCTTCCCGCCGTCCCGACGGACTTGTCCACGGCGTTCGTGAAGAACGTGACGCCGGGCATCGTGTAGCCCACCAGGTAAGTCTTGACCGCGACGTCGCCGGTGAAGCACTCGAAGTTGCGGCTCTCGTCCAGGCCGATCATGAAGAACCGCATGTGCTTCTTGCGGGCCACGTTGCCGGTCTGCATCCAGGTGTCGGTCGAGCCGTTTTTCCGGACGGCGTATTGGTAGTGAGTGCTGTTGCTCGTGTTCTCCATCTGGAGAATGACGCCCGTGGCTCCGGGCGGGACCCAGGTTGCCACGTTGACGGTCTGCCACGAGCCCGCGGCGGGTGAGACCTCGACGGGAGCGGTCAGATAGTTGAACACGGACGCGACACTGCGCCCGGCGGGAAGCAGGATTCCAATCAGCAGGACACCCAGGACGAGAGACGGACAGCGGCCCATTTGCGGTCGTGCTCCGAGTTATCGGTTCCTTGACGGGTGCCGAAGAGGCGCGCCTCCGTTGCGTGAATCGGCAAGAACGCGGGGGCTCGTTGGGGCCGGCGGCCCTGTTACGGAGACTTCCCACCCGGCTTCCGTGCGCAGGCTCGATCGCCCGCCCAGCGTGCCCGGGCACGACAGCCTGAAGGCCGTATATCTCGACGCCGCGGTCTACTCCAACACGCCCTGAAGGTCCCGGCGGGCGTTGCCGGTGCGACCCCGGCTGGTGAGCGTTGTCTGCCCGACCAGTGGCGTATCGGCCGTCGAGAAGACGACGACCTGCCCCGCACCGATGTCGGGATCGGTGGCGTCGTTCGAGTCGTCGGAGATCGTCCCGATGACCCCGTCGGTGTCATGGTCGTTGTCCTCCATCAGCTCCTTGATGGACATGTTCATCCCCGCTTCGGCGGCGTAGAACGCCTGAATCGTCTCGACACGCATGAGGGTGAGGTTGTGGTCGCGGCTGCTGCTGAGCACCAGCCCGACGATAATCAGGTCCAGAATGATCAGGACCACGATCAGGGCCACGGCCGCCGAGCCGCTGCGTTTGTCTCGTCGGGATTCCTGCACGACCACTCCGGACCGATAACGCGGGACGCACTGTTGCTTCCGTTTCTGTTCATCGACAAGACGGCACGTCCATTTCAACGTCTCGAGGCCGAACGGCGTTTCCCGCGCGGCGGCGGCCGTATGATGGGTCCCATGAGCCGCCGATCGCTCCTGCTCGCCGCGATCCTGGTGGCGGGGCTGCTGGCGCTGCTGTGGTACCGAGCGGCCCGCAGCCGCGACGAGCCGCAATTCGTCTCGTTGACGGCCCGGATCATGGCCTCGCCGATCACGGTGACAGCCCCGGAGCCGGTGGCCCGGGAGGCCGCGGACGTCGTCTTCGCGATCTTCCGCGAGGTGGACGCGACCATGAGCGAGTGGAAGGACTCGTCCCCGCTGTCGGCGGTCAACAAGGCCGCGGGCCGACACCCCGTCGCCGTCCCCGACGACCTGCGGGGCGTGATCAGGCGAAGTCTCGAGATCGGTCGGCGCACGGACGGCGCGTTTGACGTCACCTGGGCGGCGCTGTGGGGGCTGTGGGACTTCACGACCGAGCAGCCGCAGGTTCCCAGCGACTCGGCGATCGAGCAACGGAGAACGCTGGTCGACTTTCGCCGCGTCGAGATCGACGATGAGGCGGCAACGGTCTATCTGCCGCGGGAAGGAATGCTCATCGGACTCGGCGGCATCGCCAAGGGCTACGCGTTGGACGTCTCCGCCCGGGCCTTGCGCGACCGCGGAATCGACAGCTACCTGATCTCGGCCGCGGGGCAGATGATGGTCGGCGGCCGTCGCGGCGACCGGCCCTGGCGTATCGGTGTGCGCGACCCGCGCGGCGCACCGAGTGACTACTTCACCTTCGTGGAGGCGACGGACACCAGTATCTCCACCAGCGGTGATTACGAGCGATACTTCATCCACGAGGGGATCCGCTACCACCACGTGCTCGATCCGCGCACAGGCCGGCCGAGCCGGGGTGTACGCAGCGTCACCGTGATCTGCGCGGATGCCACGCTCGCCGACGCCCTCTCCACGGCCCTCATGATCCTGGGCACCGAGCGGGGACTGGCCGTGGCCGAGGCGTGGACGGGCGTCGAGGCCCTGATCGTGGACAACCAGGGCGACGTGCATTTCACCCGCGGCATGGCCGGCCGGGTGCGCCCTGCGGCCGGATCGTCCTGACGAGATCAGGGCCGTCTCCGGGTATCGGCGCCGACGGAGGCCGGTATAATCCGGACTAGTTTATCCTGTTTACGGAGGTTGCGATGACCCAGCCGTTCGACAGTTGCCGTCTATTCTTCGCCATGAGAGACAAGGCGTGGGCGAGCGGTGAGCCCGGCGTCATCGACGTCGATTGCGACCTTGATGATTCACCGGCGCTCGACATGACCGGGGCGGGGACACGGGTGGCGATGGATCACCTGCTGGAGGCGCAACTCGTGCACCGGCTGACCCCGCGGCAGGAGCAGCGGCTGGGTCTCGAGCCTCGGCCGGGACGGAGCCCCCGGCTGTTCGTGGAGCCCATGGACGACCTGATGGCAGCCACGATCCTGATGACCCGGTCGTGACGTCGTGCGATCAGACGCCGCCGGGGTCGTCCCCGCGGCGCTCGACCAGGCGACGAGCCTCCTGTTGTGTCCTTTCCAGCACCCCCTCGCCGAAACGGCGCTCGATCTCCTGCCGCATGGCCCGGTCATACGGGCCACGGTCGTACTCGTCGGGCAGGATGCATCCGCCGAGCTCGACCTCGATGCCGAAGCGGGCGTTCAGGAGCTGCTCATACTCCAGGTCAGCGGGGGCCGGCACGCCGTAGATCACCACCTGAAGGGTGCCCGCGGCGATGTCGCGTCGGGCCGCCTCGACGACCGCGGCCTCGACCACGCGGCGCCACTCCTGCGGGCCGCACCGGGCGACGAGCGCCGGCCTCATCTTCTCGTTGTAGATGCGGGCGAAGCGGCGGATGTCGCGATCCGGACGGTGCAGGACCGCCGTTTCCACGCGAAGCCTGCGGTGCAGGAGCTCGTCGTGAACGGCGTCGATCCCCGTGGCGGAGCCGATCCTGAACAGTCTCCTGCGACCCGCGGTCAGATCGGCGGCAGCGGCCTCGGCGGCTGCTTTGTCGATCTCGCGGCCGCCGTCCGGGCCGATCAGAAGCCTGATCTCCTCCAGGAGCAGCGCCTCGGCGGTCACGGCCTCAAGGCTGCCCGCACCGTGCCGGGACTCGATCGCCTGGGTGATGCACGCGTTGTACGCCTCGGCATACGCCGCGAGCTCCGGCGAAGCCTGCAGGCCGTCTCCGATGATTTCGTGCTGAACGCCGAAGCGCGTTGCGAGCAGCTCGACCCTGGCCACTTCCACCGGCGTCGACGCCGGGCCGTACGTCTTGAGCTTCAGGATCCCCCGCGCGAGGTCGAGCCGCGCATCGGCGACGCCCCGGTCATGAGAGGACTGCGGCGGCGTGAGGCAGCCCACGGGTGGCTTACAGGCCGGCGGGGGCTGCGGCTCCTGCTCGCAGGCGGACGCCGGCGCGACGACCAGACTCAGCAGGACAACCGATGCGACAAGGCACTGAACGGGCATGAGCTCATCCTCCGGCGAGCTTCGCCTCCGGTATGGACATGGCCGTTTATCGACGGGGGTGCCGCATCACATCAGCGGCATCACCCGACGCCGACGGGTTGTGCAATCTGGGCGATCCCGGAGGCCACCCGCCCGCCGATCAGCACGGAACCGCCTGAGGAGACTCACGTTATGGACGTCATCGGGCCCGCGGCGCCGTGTCACGCGACCTTGACGGGTCTCACGACCATGCGGCAGAATGCACGTTGTAAGGGAATCACGCGACCGGAGGCGGGTCTCCTGACGACCGGGCCTCGGCCAAACCGGTCCGCAGCAGGACGCTTGGCAGAGAAATCAATCGAGCCGCCGGTTGGACCTCGTCCAATCTGCGGCTCTGGCGGCGCTGTCGTACTTGGAGTGCACCTCAGATGAACAACAGGGGTCTCGTGCTGGTGGCGGTCGCCGTGTTGGCTGTCTACGCCGTCATGTGCATGTTCGTCATGATCCCGAAGGTCGAGGACGACTTGAACCTCCGCTGCCGGACGGCCCTCCGCGGCAGCGGCATCTCGATCGAGGGGCTCTCCTTTGACGGACGTGATGCGACGCTGAGTGGTCCGATCGCGTCCGCCGAGCTGTCGCAGCAGGCCCGGCGCATCGTCGCCGAGCAGCGCGGTGTCCGAAAAGTGATCAACCGTCTCGAGCCCCCGGTGACAGGGGCCTCCACTCCCTAGCAAGCAAGTGAGCACACGTCATGTTCTACGTCGCACTGGAGATCCTCGGCTGGCTCATCGGAGCCGCCCTCATCGGCCTCTTGTTCGGCTGGCTCTTCACGAGGGGCAGCGCCAAACGCCAGATCACCGAGGTCCGCGAGAGCTACGCGCAGCGTCTCGCCGACAACCAGCACCAGCTCCACGGGCTTCAGGGGCGGCTGGGAGAGACCGAGTCGGAGATCGAGACCGTTCGCAAAGAGCTGGGTCGCACCGGAGCCGAGCTTGACGAGGCCCGCAGCGCCATCGGCGAACAGGATCGGCGATACCAGGGCCTGGAGGCCGAGCTCCGGCAGCGGGAAGAGAGCATCCGGACGATGCAGGCCGATCTCGGCACGAGGCAGTCCGAGGTGGAGCGACTCGGCCGCGAGCTCGGCGAGCACCAGTCGCGGATCTCGAAGCTGGACACGGACCTGGGGCAGCGGGACGCGAGGATCAAGAGCCTCTCGAGCGACGTCGGCAAGCGCGACGATCGGGCCCGCGCGCTGGAAGGCAGCCTCCAGGAACGCAACAAGAGGATCGACGATCTTCAGGCCGGCTTTGCGGAGCGTGAGCGAGCGGCCCGAACGCTGGAGGCCACAACGAGTGAGCAGCAGAAGCGGATCAACGCTCTCGAAGGTGACGTCAAGGAGCGGGACGGCGCCGTCCGCGACCTGGAGGCGAAGCTCGCCGACCGTGACCGCAGCTACGGAACACTCGAGGGCGTCCTCCGCGAGCGGGATGAGCGGATCCGGGAGCTCGAAGGCGACGTGAGCCGGCAGGACAAGGGGCTTGCTGATCTCCGCGGGCGTCTGTCCGACCTGGAGAGCCGTGACCGGTCGCAGGCCAAGAGCATCGGCGATCGGGACGATCGCATCCGCGTTCTCGAAGGCACCGTGCAGCAGCGCGATTCAGCCGTCAAGACTCTGCAGGATCGGATTGCCGGGCACGATGCAGAGCTGGCGTCGCTCCGCCGGGAGCTCGCGGATCGCAGCGCCCGACTCGACGCCCTGAAGGGCGAGAACGACCGCTTCCGGGCCGACACCTCGAGCTTTGACGCCGCGGTGAAGTCCAGGGACACGGAGATCTCCGGCCTCAGGTCACAACTGGAGGCATCGCACGCCAGGGCGACGACGGCGCAAGGGGAGCTGTCCAGGTTGAGCGGATCGGAGGCCCAGCACCGTCGAACGATTGCGGAGCGCGATCGCGAGATCGCTCGGCTCAAGACACTGATCGGATCGCAGACGCCCCCACCGGCCCCGCGCCGGCCGGAGCCCGGCCCGCCCGTGGTCGAGACCACCGGCTGGACGGGGATGGCCGATGCGGGCCGGGCCGACGACCTCAAGAAGATCCACGGCATCGGCCGGGTCCTGGAGGGCGTGCTTCACGGCCTCAATGTCACCACCTACCGGCAGATCGCGAACTGGAACGAGCAGGACGTGGATCGGGTCCAGGCCAAGCTGGCGTCCTTTCCCAATCGCATTCGAAAGGACAACTGGGTGCAAAGCGCGCGGGAGCTGCACTACCGCAAGTACGGTGAGCAGCCGGCCGCTTCCCGCTAGCGCGGGCGTCCGGCTCGGCGGAGTCGTCTCAATCGAACCCGTCGATGCTCCCGTAGAGCGGGTCGTTGATCGTGGTGACGAAGATCATCCCCTCGGCGTCCTGGTTGCTGAAGGTGCTCGGCGAGCCTTCGACCAGGTACTGCTGAAACTCAGCGGTGTTGGGATTGAGAATTCCGAACTGGTTGGTGTTGTCGTCGAAGACGAACAGGACGCCGAACTCGGTCCAGCTCTCGTCCACGCCGGGGACATCGACGGGTGGGGCCGCGTTGCCGAATGCGAACTCCAGCGATTCGGCCTTGGAGAGTCCCAGCGGGCCGATCTCCACCACGTCGTACTGGTGGCCCACGATCGGATCGAGCCGGTAGAGGCGGGTGCGGGTGTTGGCGTAGATGACGCCGTCAGAGTTCCGGGCCAGCCCCTCAAAGTCGTGGCCCACGTTGGCGACGGTCTCGGCGTTGCCGTTGGCCACGTTGATCCGTCTCAGCTTGCCGCCGGCGTCCGAAGCGAGCAGGAACCACTCGCCAAGGGTGGCGTCGTAGTCGGCGATCATGCCCGTGATCTTCTGGCCGCCGAGGTTTGACCCATAAACAGTCGCCTCGGCGGTGAGCGGGTTGATCCGGGTCAGGTACTGCTCGGTCGCGCCCTCAGTGGCGATACCGTACAGACCCTTGTACGGTCCCTGCCCGACCCAGGACAGCGCCTCGACGTCATCGACGGCAAGACCGGTCGTGGTCCAGACCTCTCCGATCGGCACGAAGACGTCCGACATGAAGAAGTACCGCATGAGCCGGGCCGGGCTCGACGACTCGACGGCGTACATGACGATCTCGTCGATCGTGGTCTCATCGGGCGGGCTCGCCGCCAGGGCGGCCTGGCCGCAGCACAAGCCCATCACCGCGAAGAGTCTCAACGTCCACTGTGCCTTCATCGCACCATTCCTTATCTTCGGTTGAAACGAGCGGGGCCTCCGCTGCACCAACTTTACGATTCGCCGCGGCGGCTCCAAGGCGATTCCGGCCCACCTCACTGCCAACACGTCGATCGCGTGACCTCCTCAAGACGGGGCAGGAGCCCCGATCGATCCGCCCGGGCAGCCCGGGCAACGCATCACACCTGGTCGGGGACCGGGGCTTGCCGGGTCGCCGCGGGTGGTGACGACGTTTTCTGGTCTGCGGTGCGCGGTCCTTCCGATGACAGGACAGCGATGGCCACCCCGTCACCAAGATCCCAGGGCACGACGGCGGGCTGGGAGCCGGTGGCCATCACCCGACCCGCGGACCGGGCGGCCGAAGCCCTTTGGCACCGCCTGTGCGAGGGCCTCGCGGCGCCCTGGCTGGACGAGATCCGCGAGCTGCGGGACGAGGGGGACGGCGTCGAGGCATCGCTGGACATCTGGTCCGTCGCGCTGACGTCGGCGCTGAAGGACCCCGCGTGCCGCGAGACGGCCTCGATCGTCCTTGCCCGGCTTCGCAAACTGTCCGACGAGACCAACGACCGCGGCCGCGCCGAGACCTGACGTCGAGGCGGCTCTACGGCGTCCAGCTGCCCAGCACGATGAGAAAGTCCCCGATGCCCACGACGCAGTCGCCGTCGAAGTCGGCTGCGCACGGCGGGCACGGCCGGGGGCACGGGCCCCACGCGCCGAGCACGAGAAGGAAGTCGATGATGCCCACGATCCCGTCGCCGTCGACGTCGCCGGGGAGGCTCTCGGCACAGGTCACGAGTGTGGCCGTGAAGTCGTCCACCGCCGCCTCGACGATCGACAGATTGCCGACGTCGGAGGCGACGAACCGCGCGTACATCGCCGCCGTGGGCTCGACGATGTCCGCGACCCGAAACGAATAGTACGTCCAGCCGCCCGTGGTTCCGTCGCCCGAGGGGCCGATCGTCAGGACATTCGACCATGAGCCTCCGTGGTCGCCGGAGATGTCGATCACGAACACATCTTCGCTGGGCCCGGCTCCTTCGTCGGCGTCGAGCTGCTGAAAGTCGTTGGAGTACCACAGCCAGAAGCTGATGACGGCCTCTCCGTCCCCCGTGAGATCGAGAAGGGGTGTCCGCAGCGTCGTCGCGCCCTCGTCCACGTCGGCCTCGCCGATGCCGCCGAACTCCGGCCCCTGGCCGGTGACGTAGCACGCGGCGCCGGGATCAAGCGTGTGGTCGTCCTCCGGCTGGGAAGCCGTACCGATGGGATCGACGCGTGTCCAGATGCCGCTGATCGCGTCGTCGCCGGGCAGGCCGGCGATCCAGCCGTTGTCGGCTTCCAGGTCGTCGGCGAAGGGCACCGTCGCGTCGAGACCGACCAGGGCGATGTACGGCGCGCACGGCCCCGAGGGCGGGTCGGTGAGAGACAGGCCGGACGTCGTCTCCGCGCTCGTATAGAACCGGACGGTGGTCGCGCAGTCGAGCACGCCGAAATCGGCGCCGTAAGCGCTGCCGCCGAGCGGAATCAGCGGCGTCTCGACGAAGCCGCCCCCGATGTCATGGTGCAGCTTCGGCGACGACGGATCGAGAACGAACCCGTCCTGGCTTTCGATCTCGATCACGAAGCCCGGGGCAGTGGGACCGATGAGGTCGGGCACGCCGCCGGGAAAGGAGAACGCAATGGGGGCGGGCCCGGGCCGCACCACGAACAGCGCCCGGTTCTTGTCGCTGATGATGACGTTTCCGCTGGGAAAGAACGGGTAGACGCTCCAGGCCCCGTTGAAGCCGGCGTTGTCACCCTCGGGGTACGTGTCAAACCAGCCGACCTGCACCGGGTTCAGCGGATCGGCGGCGTCGAAGACCCGCATCCCGCCCCGATACTCGGCCTCGTAGATGAACCCGTCGTGGACGTAGACGTTGTGATCACCGGCGGTCAGCCCGGAGGTGGAGCTGCCGACGACCGCCGGGTTGCCGAGGTCGGAGACATCGAAGATCACAGTCTCGTTGACCATGTCGAGCTCGTCATTCAGGTACAGGAGCTGCCGATCCTCGCTCAACCACGCCTGGTGGGCGTACGACAGGTTTGGATACGACGTCCGCGAGAGCCGGAACATTGCGGTCTTGTCGGTCACGTCGTAGATGTCCAGCCCGAAGGAGCCGACTGAGGCGAAGCAGATCTGCTTGCCCGCATTGGGCCCGGTCGTGAACGAGACGATCTGGGCGTCGTGAACGTAGTCGCCCTCGGCCGCGCTCATCTGGCCGGCCAGAACCGGGTTCGCCGGGTCTGCGAGGTCGAAGGCAACCAGCCGCCCGCTGCTCAGGTTCGAGCCCGCAAGATAGAGGAACCCGCACTCCTCGTCGATGGCGACGTTGTGGCTCCGATCCACGCCGCCGTCGGTCACCCGCTGCACCAGCGTGACGACACCGTTGTCTACATTCGACAGATCGATGACGTCGATGCCGCCTCCCGATTCGTTGACGGCATACGCATGGTCGCCGTAGACCTTGATGTCGCACCAGTTGCTGCTGGAGTGCGTCACCTCGGCGATGATCACGGGCTGCGTCGGGTTGGTGATCTCCACCACGCCCACGGCGGTGCGCAGCCCCATCAGCGCGTACTCCCGACCGGAGCTGCTCACGTAACCCCAGCAGTCATTGCCGCTGGTCGGATTCGTGGCGAACGCCTCCAGCGGAACATGGCTGAGGAGGGTGACGTTGTGTGACGGGAAACCGTCCCCGGCGACCGGAGCCGCCAGCAGAAACGGAAGCGCCGCAACCGACCATCGTGGCGTCATCACGCGATCCTCCGGTTCGACGGCACACAGTATAGGGCCCGGGGGTTGCTATGCTCTGTCGAGATGACGGCACATCGACTCATCAGGGCCGCCCGCCATCGACGCGTGGTCACCGGATCGCTGCTCGCCCTGGCCCTCGGGCTCGCGGGCCCGCTCGCGGCGCAGACGCCGGCCGCCGACACCCGGGGTCCCGCGCGAGTGGACGCCGACGAGATCGGCTCTTCCCGCCACGCCCGAATCGCCTTTCCCATGGACGATGAGCCCGTCGAGCTGACGTACCTGGCCGGCTCCTGGGCCGAGCAGGATCTCGCGCAGCTGCGCGAGACGGCGCCCAACGTGCGGGTGATCGCCGGGCTGTCGCGGGCCGAGGCGCTGCGTCTGGCGCCGCAGGTGCACGGTATCGACAGCCGGTACTGCACGGTCGAGTTCCTGCAGGCGGCGGAGAAGCTGTGTTGGGTGCAGTCCACCAGCGCCGGCGTGGACCGCTACCTGGCCGTGCCCGGGCTGGCGGACAACGACCGCATCGTGCTGACCAACATGCAAGCCGTCCACGGCCCGACCATCGCCGACCATGCCTTCGCGATGCTGCTCGCGTTGACGCGGGATCTCCCGTACTACCTCGATCCCGCCCAGCGCGGCACGTGGAACCGGCGAGGCTCCGGGGCCGAGCCGATCGCGCTGCAGAACCGAACGCTGCTGGTGGTGGGGCTCGGCGGCATCGGCTCCGAGGTGGCGCGGCGGGGCAAGGGCTTCGGTATGCGGGTGCTCGCGACGCGCCGCAGCGACACGCCGCCGCCGCCCTACGTCGACCGCCAGGCTCGAGCCGAGGATCTCGCCCGGCTTCTGCCTGAGGCCGACGTCGTGATCCTGTGTGTGCCCCTGACCACGCAGACGCACGCCATGTTCGGGCACCGTGAGCTGGAGGCCATGAAGCGGGGGTCGTACCTGGTCAACATCGGCCGGGGCAAGGTCGTCGACACCGCGGCCCTGGTGAAGGCCCTTCGGGACGGTCATCTCGCCGGGGCCTGCCTGGACGTGACCGACCCCGAGCCGCTGCCGCCCGGCCACCCGCTGTGGGCCATGCGAAACGTGGTGATCACCCCCCACGTGTCGGGACGGTCGGCCCTGACGGGCGAGCGTCGCCGGGCCATCTATCTCGAGAACCTGCGCCGCTTCGGCACGGGCGATCCGCTGCTGAACGTGGTGGACAAGCAGGCGGGGTACTGAAAACGCCGCTCGAACCCTGAAACGGGGCGGAATACGGGTAGTCCTGCGGTCGACCGTGCGGCACGCTTGTATTGATGCGTGATCGGGAAGCTGGTCATTGCCCACCCTCCGCCTGGCGGAGACCGGGCCGCCGGGAAGGCGTGGCCCCGGCAGCGGTCGTGCTGGCCGTGGTGCTGGCGGCCGCGGCGGGGGGGGCCGGGGCTCAACAGCGGCCGACCGAGCGGACGGAGTCGTGTGTCAGCGGGGGCTGTCACGCGAAGATCGTCACCCACCCCGTCATGCACGGGCCGGCGGCCCAACAGAAGTGCATGGCCTGCCACGCCTACGACGAGCCCCGCGAGCACCGCTTCCGGCTCGCGGAGCCGCAGGCCGATCTGTGCACGACCTGTCACGTCTTCCCGCACCGCACGTACGCCCATGAGCCGGTCCGGCAGGGCAACTGCACGGGGTGCCACGATCCCCACGGCTCCGACCACCAGATGATGCTCGTGGCCGATCCGGTGCGGGGACTGTGCCTGAGCTGCCATCACGATGAAGGCGCGAGCAAGTTCGTCCACGGTCCCGTCGCCGCCGGCGCGTGCATCCTCTGCCACGACGCCCACTCGTCGTGGGAGCCGATGCTGCTCACAGAGCCCCCCCGGCAGCTGTGCCTCGGCTGCCACGCGGAGATGGCCCCGTCAAACGGCCGGGAGCACCGCTACCCCCACCAGCCGGTCGAGGACAGCTGCCTCATCTGCCACGACGCGCACGCGTCGGATGTCCACTACCAGCTGCATGAGGATTCACCGGGGTTGTGCTACACGTGCCACGAGGACGTCCGCTCGGCGCTGCAGAGCCGCCAGGTCGTGCATGGCGCGGCGAGCGAGCCGGGCGGATGCCTGGCCTGTCACAGCGCTCACGGCTCGGACCTGCCCGCGATGCAGCGTGACGGCCAGACGGCCCTGTGCGTCGGGTGTCACGACGGGTCGCTGTCGACGACCGGCGGCCGAAGCCTGACCAACATGATGGCCCTGCTCCGCGACAACGAGCATCACCACGGGCCGATTCTCGAGGGGGCGTGCACGGCCTGTCACGAGCCGCACGCGGCCGACCACACGCAGCTGCTTCGTAAGGCGTACCCGCCCGAGTTCTACGCGCCGTTCGAGCCGAAGCGGTACGAGCTGTGCTTCGAGTGCCACATCCCCCAGCTCGTCGAGACCGAGCAGGGGACGGGGCTGACCCGCTTTCGTGACGGCGACCGAAACCTGCACTGGCTGCACGTCAACCGCCGAAAAGGACGCACCTGCCGCGCCTGTCACGAGGTCCACGCCTCGAGCAACCCGTTCCACATCCGGGACTCGGTTCCTTTTGGCAGCAAGGGTTGGGCGCTGGAGATCCGGTTTCTCCAGACCGACACCGGCGGCAGCTGCACGCCGGGCTGCCACGCGACACAGCACTACGACCGCGGCCCGATGCCGCTGACGCCCCCGGCCCCATCCGGCGCGGGGAGAGGTGAACCATGACTCGACGTCGCATCGTGTGCGGGATCGTGCCCGCGATCGCGCTGGCGGCGTGGATGGCCGGCCCCGCCGCCGCCGTCATTCATCTGAAACGCGGAATGGAGGCACCGGCCATCGCCCTGCCCGACCTTGACGGCGAGGAGGCGCGGCTGGAGGATTTCGGCGGCCGGACGGTGGTGCTGCTCTTCGGCGAGCTGTTCCACGAGAAGACGCTCTCGGCGTACGCCGACATTCAAGGGGTCCTGGACGACGACAGGATCGAGGACCGATCGATCACCCCTCTGCTGATCGTGGGGCAGAACGCGCCGCGTGAAGCGCTGGCAGCGCGTGCGGCTGACGCAGATCTCACCTGGCGAATCCTCCATGACGAGAACCGGCGCGCCTTCGGCGCATACCGGGTGGCGGTGATCCCCAGCGTGGTCGTGGTGGACGGGGCCGGTCGGATCGTGCACGCCCAGGCGGGTTACATCGGCCGGTTCAAGGACGTCTCGCTGGACGCCATGCTGGTCTCGGAGGGATTGCTCAGCGCCGAGCAATTCGACAAGAGCCTCGACCCCGCGGCGGCCTCGGCGGTCAGCCCCGAGCAGACCCGGGCCGTCCGCCTCACGAGCCTCGCCCGCCAGCTGGTGCGCCGCGGCCTGCCCGAGGTGGCCGAGGAGAAGTACGTCGAGGCGCTGGAGACCGTGCCGACGTACGCCCCGGCGCGGATCGGCCTGGGCATCCTGCAACTGCAGCGGGGGCGGCTGGCGGAGGCGGAGCTGGAGTTCCGCACCGTGCTGATCTCGGTGCCGAAGTCGGTGGACGCGCGGCTGGGGCTCGCGTACGTGCAGGTGCTGCGCGGCGGCGCGGAGGTCGCCGAGGCCGAGACGACGCTCCGCGGCGTCCTCTCGAGTCATCCCAGTGAGCCGCGTGCTCACTACCTGATGGGGTTGCTTCACCAGCAGCGCAGCGAGATCGAGGAGGCGGCCGCCAGCTTCCGGACGGCGGCGGAGCACCTGATGAGCCAGCGCGGAGCCTGGGATGTCCGGGCCAGGGAGACGCCCGGATGAGCCAGGACGTGGAGCCCTGCCGGCGACGCACCTTCTGCAAGGCCTGCATCGGCTGTCTCGGCGCGGGGTCGGTCGCCGCCGTCGGCTATCCGGTTCTCACGTTCCTTGCCTTCCCGCAGCGTCTGGCCGCCGAGAAGCCGGTCGAGCTCCCGCTTGAGCAGCTGCCGCCGGGGCAGGCGCACTATGCACAGATCCGGGGGCGGCCGATCGTCGTGCTCGTGAACGAGCAGGGGCCGCTGGTTCTGAGCGCGTCGTGCACGCACCTGGGGTGCAGCGTCATCTGGGACGCCGCGGCGGCCGTCTTTCGCTGCCCGTGTCACGGCGCGATCTTTGATTCGACCGGCGGGATCGTGAGCGGACCCGTCAACGTGCCCTTGAAGCAGATTCCGTTCGATGTCAAGGACGGCGTCATCATCGTGAGTTGACGATGCACACCCTCCGACGATTGCGGGTCGCCACGGAACAGTGGTTCGACGAGCGATACGAGCTCCGGCCGCTTATCGAGAAGAACGTCACGAAAAAGCAGGTCCCGCGGACGCTGAGCTGGGCCGGCTGCTTCGGCGGCCTCGCCTTCATGGTCTTTCTTGTGCAGCTGTTCACGGGGATGCTCCTGCTCATGTACTACAAGCCGACGCCGGAAGCGGCGTGGGACAGCGTGACCTTCATCAAGTCCAACGTCCCCATGGGCTGGCTCGTGCAGCGCATCCACGTGGTCGGAGCGAACCTCATGATCGTGCTCGTGATCATGCACATGGCGCGTGTCGCCTACTACAAGATCTTCCGCAAGCCGCGCGAGCTGCACTGGCTGAGCGGCGTGATGCTCTTTGGCCTCACGCTGGGGCTGGCCTTCACCGGCTACCTGCTTCCCTGGACCCAGCTCAGCTACTGGGGTGCGCAGGTGGGTACGGAGATCCCCGGAGGGCTGCCTCTGATCGGAGAGGCGATCATGATCTGGCTCCGCCGCGGCGACAACATCACGGGGGAGACCCTGGGCTTCTTCTTCGCCCTGCACGTGTGGGTTCTGCCCGCCGTCGCCATCCTGCTGATGCTGGGGCACTTCGCCATGATCCGCCGCACGGGAATCTCGCGGCCGCTCTAGGAAACCGCCATGGGTGTCGACTATCGCCGGCAGTACCGACCCGATCAGCTGGAGCCCTTCTGGCCCAACGAGATCATGAAGATGGGCACGGCGGTGCTCTGCACGCTGGCCGTGATCATGGTGTTCGCCATCCTGCCCGTGGTGCTCGACATGTTCGGGCTCCACGGCATGCTGCACGCGGAGGAGCCGGCGGACCCGTACGGAACGACGCCGGTCGGCATCAAGCCGGAGTGGTATTTTCTGGCTTCCTACGAGGTGCTCAAGCTGATGCCGACCGAGCTGCTTGGCATCAGCGGCAAGACGCTGGGCGTGCTGGGCCAGATCGTCGGGGTCACGGTGATCCTGGTGCTGCCCTTCTGGTACCGGCGCAACGCCCACCGCCGTCCCGGCTGGACGTATCGCCTCGTGGTCACCGCCGTCATCGTCGGCTTCATCGTTCTCACGGTCTGGGGAGGCTGGCCGGCCGAGCACGGGGAAGAGGGGGAGCAGCCGGTCTCCTTCGCCGTCTACCTCTGGCATCGGCTCGTGCTGTTCATCGTGATTGCGTCGGCGCTGGTCGTGTTCTACGCGCTGATCGCCCACGAGCGCCGCATGATCCGCGCGACGCTCGACGATGCGCCGCCGCCCGCCGGGCAGGAGGTGCGTCCATGATCCGCGCCGCTGCGCTGGTGACGCTTCTGGGCGGGGTCACGCCGGCCGAGGATCCCTTCGCCAGCAACGCGTGCGTGCAGTGCCATCGTGATCTGCAGGGCCGCTCCAGCGAGATCGTCGAGCTGGAGTGGAAGCGCAGCATGCACTACGACGCGGGCGTGGGCTGCGAAGGATGCCACGGGGGCAACCCGGCCGCGCAACGGGAAGAGTTCGCGTCCGACGAGGACTGGAAGAAAGCCGCTCACCTGCAGCGCGACCCCGAGTTCATGTTCATGCACCGCCCCCAGGGGATGTTCGTCAGCCCCGGCCGCGGTCGCAGCGTGTCCTATTTCTGCGGCAAGTGCCACGCGGACATCAAGGAGAAGCACCTGGGCAGCCCGCACGGCGAGTTCGGCGACCCCACGTGCCTGTACTGTCACGGACAGGGGTCACACCTGATCGAGGATCCCACGCTTGCCCTGATCGATACGCGCGGTCGGGACGAGGGCGGGCGGTGCAGCCCCTGCCATCTCGCGTCTTCGATGGAGACCGTGACCCGGATCAAGAGTCTGCTCGTCGAGACGGAGCAGCACATACAGACCTCCGGCGCGCTCTACGCCGAGCTCGAAGGGTGGGGCTATCGCAGCCTCGAGCTCGAGCAGCTGCACCACCAGGCCCGCGAGGTTCGCTCCCGGCTGCGGCAGATCTTCCACAGTTTCAATATGCTCGAGATCAGCAATTTCGTAGGGGAGATCAACCAGACGGTGCAGCGCACCACGGCCACCCACGAGATGGTGACCCGGCTGCGGTCAGCCCAGCGGCGGCAGGCGTGGAACGGGGCCGCGGTGACGGCGATGCTGCTGGTGTTCGCGGGGCTTCTGGTGTACTACCGCCACAGCTTTCTTCACCCCAGGAGTCCGAGCCCGTCCGGCTGATCGCGACGTGGGGATTGACAGTCCGGAGACGACATGGGTTACGCGCTGCTCGCCGACGTGATCGTCGTGGTGCACCTTCTGTTCATCGTCTTCGTTGTCGGAGGCGAGGCGGCGGTGCTCGTGGGGGCCCGGCTTCGCTGGCGGTGGGTGCGCAACCCGGTCTTCCGGTCGCTGCATGTGCTGGCCATCGTGATCGTCGCCGTGGACGCAGTGGCGGGGGTGCTCTGCCCGCTGACGGAGTGGGAGCACGCCATGCGGGAGAAGGCCGGCCAGCAGGTCGAGCACGACATCTCCTTTGTCGGTCGTCTCGTGAGAGGGGTGATTTACTACGAGCTGCCCGCGTGGGTCTTCGCCACGATCTACGTGCTGTTCGCCGGGCTGGTGATCGCGACGCTCCTGCTCGTCCCGCCGCGATGGCGCCGGCAGCGGCGGGCCTCACCACCCGTCCCCCGGGCTTGATGACCCACGCCCCGCCCTCAACGACGGCTCCGGTTCGGCCGATACGACCCGGTCATGTCCACGTGGCGACAGCACATCCTCAGGGCGATGCTCGCGGCCCTGGCGCTGACGGCGATCACCGCCGTGGCCGCCATCGCGTTCTCGAACGATGTCATGTGGCGCATCACCGCCACCACGTTCGCCGGCGCCCTCACGACACTCCTGATGCTGCGGTTGACGTCGATGGTCGACGAGCCGCGGACACGCGGGGCGGGTCTGGTCGGGAGCATCGGCGTGCTGGCGGAGCTCGTGCTCTTTCTGGTGCTCATCTGGGAGGTCCACCGGTGGCTCCCCGGCCGCTGGGACGGGACCGAGATCCTGGGCACCGCAGGCATCCTGGTGATCGCGATCGCCGCCGCGATGGCGCTGGTCAAGATGCTGCCCTCGGCCCAGACGCGTGTGGCCGGCGTGACCGGTCTCGTGATCACCGCCGCGTCGTTTCTCCTGGCCGTGGTCGCGGTCTGGATCCCGCGGGGGGCCACCGCCAGGTCCGCCTTTTACGAGACCGTCCTGCAGCTCTGGGGCACGGCGGGGTCGCTGGCCGGGCTCGGGCTGCTCGTGGTCGCGGCGCTGGTGGGCGCGGGCCGCGGTGATCGCCGTCACTGGCGGTGGGCCGGCGTGGTGTCCGCGGTCGTCGCGGCGTGGCTGGCGGTGGGCGACATCTGGGCCGGTGCGATCCGCAACGACGATCTGCTGGCCCTGTTCATCGCCGTCGCGTTCTGGGTAGCGCTGGCCAACCCGCTGCTGCGTATCGAGCTCAAGGGCGAGCATCGCTGGATACGCCTCGTGACGCTGATCGCCGGCGCGGTCTCGGCGTGGCTGTGGGCGATGCTCGTCTGGGGTTTCGAGGAGGAGATGATGGCGCGGGCGGCCGCCGCGTGCTCCATCCTGACCGCGTGCGGCGCCATGGCCCTCAGCATCCTGGCCCGGCTCAACCGTCGCCACGACGCGCAGGATCTGCCCCGCGAGCTTCGCAGCGTCACGCTGTACTGCCCGCGCTGCGCGAGGAAGCAGATCGTTCCGCTCGGTCCGTCCGCCTGCAATGCATGCGGTCTCAGGCTCGAGGTGAAGGCCGAGCAGCCCTCGTGCGGCCAGTGCGGGTACCTGCTGTACGGGTCCACCGCGGACCGGTGCCCCGAGTGCGGGACACCCATCATCGGGCCCGCGGCGGCCGCGTGACGTGACGGGTGCGTGAGGCGGTCGCAACGGCGCTCTCGCCGTTGCTTGGGCCGACGGCGGGAAATCTCGTGGGATTCCTGCGGATGCCGCCCGTGATTGTGCCGACGATCTTGGACGGCGGCGGCGACCGTGCCCGCCATGTCCTGGTGGGGGCATGAATCGTCGCTGACCACCAGATCGGGGAGCCCTCACAATGCAGCAGAATGACCTGACCCGGGCGAGATGTCTTGTCGTGTCGCTGGCGGTGGCGCTCACGGTTCCCGTGACGATGACCGCCTGCCAGAGCCCGGGCCGCGCGCCCGCGGCGCAGTCGCCGCCGGGAGCGGTGCCGACCGCCGATGAGGCGAGCGCCGTGCTCGGGGTGAAGCGGTGCCGTGTCGTGCGCCAGACGGTCGATCAGACGCCGGGACAGAGGCTGAGCGTCGAGATGCCGATCGACCAACGGCAGTACCGGATCGACCTGTGGCCGAACTCGGTCCGAGCCGCCGGGTACCGGCTGCTCGTCCAGGGTGCCGACGGCGGGGTGACCGACCGGAGGGCCGGTCCTCTGCGCACGCTCAGCGGCGCCGTGCGGGGACGGCCCGGCTGCCGCGTGGCCGGCGCGGTCCTGCAGGACGGTCTGCACGTGGTGGTCCGGCTGGAGAACGGCCGCCGCTGCTGGATGGAGCCCGTGCCGAAGCCGGTTGCGCCGGCGCACACCTACGCCGTGTATGACGACAGGGATCTTCTGCCCACGGGCGGCGTGTGCCGGACGCCGGGCGCCGACGGTCCGGGTCCCCTCGGTGGTCAGTCGCGAGACGAGGCCTCCCACACGGACACCGTGCTCATTGCCCGGATCGCCTGCGACACGGACACCGAGTTCGTCGCGGCGCAGGGCTCGGTCGCCGACGCGGAGGCCCGGATCAACGCGATCATCAACGCGATCAACCTGCAGTACGAGGCCGAGGTCGGCATCCGCCACGAGATCACGTCCGTCCTGATCCGGACGGCGTCGGACCCCTACACCGCGACCGGCGCGCAGAACCGCCTGTGCCAGTTCATCCAGGAGTGGACCAACAACCGGTCGGACGTCGAGCGCGACGTCGCGCACCTGTTCACGGGTGCCAACCTGAGTGGCAACACCATCGGCATCGCCGCCGACATCGGTGGCACGGGCATCTGCGTCAGTGAGGGCGGCTGCGTCGGAGGGCAGTTCGGCACGTTCGGCTCCTACTGCCTCGCCCAGTCGGACTTCACCGCCAGCTTCTCCTGCGCCACGGATCTCACGGCGCATGAGCTGGGGCACCTGTGGGGTGCGTTTCACTGCAACTGTCCCGGGAGCACGATGAACCCCGGCATCACCTGCACCAACACGTTCAGTGCCGCGACCATCGACTCGATCGCCAGCTACCGCGACACCCGCGATTGCCTGGAGGCTGCCGCAGAAGACACCGCGGTGGTGAACGACTGACCCCGGTCATGTCGTCGAGTGTCCGGGGCATGGCGCCCCCTGCCCGTCGCTTCCCGGCTCAACGCATCGACTGGACCGATTCGGGCAGCCCGAAGCAGTACACCGTTCCCGTGTCCCTCTTGGGGAACTGGAACCGCGACAGCCCAGGTCGGACATTGTCCGGATCAATACTGAAGAGCACGTTGCCGCTGCCGACGTAGACACGTCCACGCGACACGGAGGGGCCGCACCAGACGGGGCCCAGATCGAAGTCCTTCGAGCCCGTTGGCGACGGCGATCCCCGATCCCACGGGAGCTCACCCTCAGGCGACACGTTGTGAGGCCGCGCTTCGTCCCGACACGCTGGCGCACCGGTCGGCCGCGATGCTCGATGTCATAAAGCTTCGGGCCGTGAGGATAATGACTGCGTCGCGTCAAGTGTGAGAAGTGACAGGACGCAACCAGGCAGTCCGCCAGCCTCGCTGGGGATTCAAGCCGCCGTCGAGGTCCTGCCGTGGTGGCCTTCTGGACCGCGGGGGCTTCAGTGCGCGACCACGCGGAGCATCTCGATGACCGAGTCGGGCGTGTTCTTGAGATACGCGATCATGTGACGCCGGCGTGTGAAGTAGTACAGCGCCGTGCATCCCTGCGCGATCACGCTGATGCAGAGCAGCATGGCATAGAAAGCCGATACGAACGCACGGTTCATCTGATCGATGGGCTCGATCATCTTGGCTGTCTCGCCGCCCGCCGCGATGTAGGAGTCGTAGGGGCTGGGACCGAACAGGGCATGCAACATGCCCCAGCTGCAATACAAGATGACCAACCCGGCAAGAGCGACCTGGTTGAAGCCGAGCTGCAACGGTGCCGTGTCATCGAGACCGCGAAGTCTCTTGGAGCCCCGCAACTCGAAGTACGCAACCGCGGCGAGTCCGACGCCCAGCAGCAGCGAGACGACGCTGAACAGACCGGTCAGCAACGTGATGAACGAGAAGAACGCCATCGTCCAGCCGCTGAATGCCGCGACACCGGCGGCGCGGGTGATCTTGCGACCTTGGTGCCGAGCGTGTGAGATCGCCTTGATCTGCGCGGCCGTCAACGGGCCGGCGGCTCGGTCCGTGGCGGTCGTGTCGGCGGCCGGTGCCGGTGCGGTGGGCGTCGCCGGCGTCGGCGCGGCCTCGCCGCCTGCGGCAGCTGTCCCCGGCGGGGCCGTCGGCGAAGCGTTGACTCGACTCGTCGCAGGCTGCATCTGGAGCCCTATCGACCCGCCGGTTCGCCCTGTTGGGCGCCCGTCGACAACCTCGAGCGCCGTCGAGCCGTTGCCTCTGGCTGCGCCGTTGAGGTCGGCCGGGTGCGCCTGGAGGCCGCCGATAATCCCGCTCGCCTGACGGTCCGCGGCGGGGCGACGAGTCGACGGCTCCGGCATCCGCAGGCCGCTACGGAGCGCCAGGGCCAGGCGTATTCGTTGCTTCCGGCGTTGCCGCCGTACGTTGCGACGGCGAGCGAAGACGGCCAGGCCAAGGCCGATGCCGCCGGTTCGGCGGCGATGTCGGGATACTCGGCCGCATAGCTTGACTTTCTTGTCGTCACAATGGAGAACTGCCGTCATTGAAACTGATGCCGAACCCTCGGCTGCAGCCTTGACCGTCCGGCCACCGTCCACCAGGTGAGGTGCTCATGCTCGACACGTTCAAGCAGGTCATCGTGAATCAGTTCGATGCCGCTCTGTGCACGCTGAGCACGTGCATTGAACAGTGTCCTGATGCGGCCTGGACAACGAAGATCGCGAACTACGAGTTCAGCCAGGTCACGTTTCACACGCTGATCTTTGCCGACTTCTACCTCGGAGACGGCGACGAACAGACCTTCCGTCGGCAGCCGTTTCACGTTGACAACGAAGGGGGCTTCGGCGACTACGAGGAGTTCGAGAATCGGGTGCCGGTGACGCTCTATGAGCGGCCGTTCATCCGGAGCTACGTCGCGCACTGCCGGGCGAAGGCGTCGGAGGTCATCGCCGCGGAGACCGCTGAATCGCTGAGCGTCCGGTCCCCGTTCTCGTGGCTGCCGTTCTCCCGGGCCGAGGTGCACGTCTACAACATCCGGCACATCCAGCACCACGCGGCGCAGCTGATCCTGCGGTTGCGGCGCGACTACCAGCAGGACATGCCCTGGTTCAAGTCCGGCTGGCCCCCAAAGTCCGCGTCATGACGACGTGAGGGATGCGAGTCCCTCTGAACGCCCCGGGGACGACTCGAACGTCCGACCTGCGGTTTAGAAGACCGCCGCTCTATCCAGCTGAGCTACCGGGGCTGACGCCCTGATGATATCGGCGGCGGAGTCCGTCCGGTTGGTGACCGCGGATCGCGGCGAATGTGTCGTGTCGCGCTGGATTTGCGCGCGGAATTCGTCGCTGGCGCCGGCCGGGCGACTCGTGGTCGATTGACGCAACCGGCGGCAGCGGTAGACTCGGCGTCGGCGGCTGCGTCGGGAGATGACACATGAGCACAGTTCGTGCATCCGGGGACACTCACGTGCTCGAAATCGGTCGGGACCTCGTGAGCACCTATGGGGACATCTTCACGGCCGAGGCGGTGGCGGCGCTCAACGAGCTGGCCCGCTTCGACGCTGATCGCAAGGCCCTCATGCAGGCCCGGATCGAGCGGCGGGCGGCCCGCGCCCGCGACCGGCGACGCCTCGAGTTTCTCGATCCCGACGCCCGCCTCGGGCGGACGGGCATCACGGTGGCCGAGGCCAGGGCCGGTGACTTCGCCGGCAGCGAGATCCCGCCGGACCTTCAGCGGCAGTGGATCCAGGGCACGGGGCCGGGGGCCAGGCCCAATGTCCCCTCCGAGCGGAGCATCCGCAACGTGGCCTACGCGCTGCTGTCCGGCGCCGACGGCTGGATGTTCGACGGGGAGGACGCCCTGGGCCAGGTGGCCACCATGTCCCTCGACAATCAACGGAACCTCAAGCTCGCCATCGACCGGGATCAGGTGTTCATGGATGCCGCGGAGCAGGTGTCCGGCGAGATGAACCGGTGGGCGGAGAGCTTCTTCGGGCGCCCGATCATCGCCGACTGGGCGGAGCAGCTCGGCTTCACCACGGTGATCTACCGCGCCCGCGGCCTGCACCTGGACGATCGGCACGTCCGCCTTGCCGACGGGAGGGGATTCTCGGCCTCCATCGTCGACGCGACCCTCTACGTGGTGAGCAACCACGAGTCGCTGCGTCGCCGCGGCTCGTCCATCGTGCTCTATCTGCCGAAGATCCAGACGGCCGAGGAGGCGGCGCTGTGGAACGAGATGCTCTCGGCGCTCGAGGCACACCTCGGACTACCTCTCGGTACGATCAAGACCTATGTCCTGGTCGAGCAGCTGGAGGCTTCCTTCCAGCTCATGGAGATCCGGGCCGCTCTCGGATTGCACTTCGTAGGCTACAACACGGGCCGCTGGGACTACATCAACAGCGTCGCCGATGCGATGGCGTGGGATTCGGCGTTCGTCAATCCCAACATCGACGCGATCGTCATGACCTACGGCTACATGCGCAACTACGAGGACCGCGTCCGGCGGGCCGTCAACACGCCCGACCGCGACGGCCGGTGCGCGCTGTGGCAGGGCGGCATGGAACCCAACATCCCCGTCGGCTCGGAGAAGGGCGTCGCTGAGAGCATGGCGAAAGCCGTGGCCGGCGCCCAACGCGAGCAGCGCGAAGGCGCCAGCGGCAAGTGGGTCGCGCACTGGAAGATGGTGCACATCGTCCGGCCCGTGTGGCAAGAGGTGGGCCAGGACAACCAGCTTCACCGGAGCTTCCCCGCCCTCACGTACACCCAGGCCGACGCCGACGGTCTGACGCTTCTGGAGCCGGCGCCGCGCACCGTCCGCGGCGCCCGCGATCTCCTCAGCGTCGCCCTGCAGTACGGCAACGCCTTCGAGCAGGGCTTCCAGGCGGCCGCGCTCAAGCCGGCGGACTTCTTCGAGGACGATGATGTCCTGTACCTGATGGAGGACATGGCCACCGGCGAGATCCGCCTCAGCATCCTCTGGGAGTGGCTGCACAAGACCGCCACGCTCACGCACGACGACGACGAGACGGGCGTGAAAGCGGGGGATGCGTTCACGGCGGACCTGTTCAAGCAGTTGCTGGAGGAGGAGTTCCGCAAGCTCCTGGAAGCCAGCGACCGCAACGTGCACGACGATTCCAAGACGACGACGCTGCCAATCGTCCGGCAGATCGTCGAGATCTACGTCGCGGCGGACGTCAAGCTGCCGTGGTACATCGATCTGCTCAACATCACGCTCGACAACCACGACCTCGGTCTGGCCGGGGCGCGGCTGCGACAGTTCACCGATGCGTTCCGCCGCGACGGCACGAGGATCACGGAAAACCTCGATTTCGATGCCGCGAGTTCCCCCGAACCCCGGAGCGCACGATGAAGCCCCCGGAGCAAGAGGTCGCCGAGGTCGCCCGCTGGTTTGCGAGCCCACGATTCGAGGGCATCGTGCGGCTGTACGCGCCGCGTCAGGTCGTCGAGCAACGGGGCACGATCCCCAACGACTACCCGATCGCCCGACAGGCGGCCGAGGCGTTTCACACTCGGTTGCGCGAGCTGTTCGAGCAGCGCGCGGCGATCACGACCTTCGGGCCATACTCTCCGGGGCAGGCCGTCGCCATGAAGCGGGCCGGAATCGAGGCGATCTACCTTGGCGGGTGGGCCACGTCCGCCAAGGGATCGGTCTCGGAGGATCCCGGCCCCGACCTCGCCAGCTACCCGTTGAGCCAGGTGCCCGACGAGGCGGCGCCGCTGGTGCGCGCGCTGCTCACGGCGGACCGGAATCAGCGCTTCGCCCGCGCGAGAATGACCGAAAAGCAGCGCGCGGCCTCACCGGAGATCGACTACCGGCCGTTCATCATCGCCGATGCGGACACGGGCCATGGGGGTGATGCCCACGTCCGGAACCTGATTCGCAGGTTCGTCGAGGCGGGCGTCCCCGGCTATCACATCGAGGATCAGAAGCCCGGTGTCAAGAAGTGCGGTCATCAGGGCGGCAAGGTGCTGGTCAGCTCCAGCGAGCAGATCAGCCGGCTGAACGCCGCCCGTTTCCAGCTCGACATCATGAACGTGCCGGGGATCATCGTGGCCAGAACCGACGCGGAGTCGGCGACGTTTCTGGAAGGGCGCGGTGACGAGCGCGATCACCCGTTCATTCTCGGAGCGACAAACGTCGAGCTGCCCAGCTACAAGATCGGGTATCTCACCGTGCTGAGGAAGTTTTTCGAGCTGGGTATCGAGGACATCCGCGGTCACCTCATGTTCGAGTTGTCCGAGCCCGAGTACGACGAGGCAATCGCCTGGCTCGATCGGGCGGGGATCATCTCGCTCATGGAGGAGGGGGCCCGGACACTCAAGGAGACGCCGGACTCGAGCCCGGAAGCGGTGCTCGACACCATCGGGACCCGTTACCTCGAGGCCTGGCAGGCCGAGGCCGGTCTCAAGACCTACGCCCAGGCGGTCGCCGACGTCATCGAGTTCCGCCGCGACGAGGGCGAGAGCTTCGAGATGAGCGCCGACGAGTGGCTGGGCTTCGCCACGCGGGCGTCCTTCCACGACGCCCGGAACAGGGCAAAATCACTGGGGATCAACATCATCTGGGACTGTGAGCTCGCCAAGACGACTGAGGGTTACTACCAGATCGAGGGTGGCATCGACTACGCGATCGCCCGGTCTCTCGCGGCGGCGCCGTTCGCCGACCTCCTGTGGATGGAGACCAAGACGGCGGACCTGGCCGACGCCCGGAGGTTCGCCGAGGCGATCCATGACGACTTCCCCGACAGGCTGCTGGCCTACAACCTGTCACCGTCGTTCAACTGGGACACGACCGGCATGGCGGACGAGGAGATCGCCCGGTTTCCCGAGGAGCTCGGCAAGCTGGGGTTCGTCTTCAACTTCATCACCTACGGCGGCCACCAGATTGACGGACTGGCCGGTGAGGAGTTCGCGACGGCCCTGCGGCAGGACGGAGTGCTTGCGCTCGTGCGGCTGCAGAGGAAGTTCAGACTCCTCGACTCGCCCTACCGGACGCCCCAGACGCTCGTGGGCGGGCCCCGCGCCGACGCGGCCCTGATGGCCTCGACGGGACGCACCGCGTCCACCAAGGCGATGGGCAAGGGCTCCACGCAGTTTCAGCATCTTGTCCAGATCGAGGTGCCCACCAGGCTGCTGGAGGAGTGGCTGGAGATCTGGAGGCAGCACTACGACCTGCCGTCGGCCCTTCGGGTTGCCTTGCGTCCGCACCGGGCGGGGGCCGAGCTCCTGGAGCTGCGTGTCGTCAACGACGCCGACGACACGCTGGCCAGCGTCATCTTCGCCACGATCCAGGACCGGCGCGACCGGACCATCCTCTCGGTCCGCGACCAGAACACCTTCGATCCGGCCCTCCGCAAGAAGCGCCTCATGACGCTGATCCACCTGTATCTCATTCACCGGTACAAGGTCGTCTCCGTGCACTACGTGAGCCCCACCGATGACAACCGTTACCAGACCCAGAAGATGAAGTCCCAGGGCATCTTCAGCGACGTGCACGACGAGGTCGGCGACATCATCGTCGCAAACGTCGAGCCGGCGCGTATCAAGGCGCTGCTTCACCCCGGCGGGGAGGACCTGCGGGGCCTGATCTGCAAGCAACCGTTGAAGTCGCGGTGACGCCCTTCGACCGGTACGAGCTCTACGAGCTGTGCGTCCAGTCGCCGCCGGAGCTGGTCGAGCTGTTGCGGGCGATCCACGGGGGCCGGCCGCGGATCCTCGGCGAGGACTTCTGCGGGACGGCGGCTCTCTCGGCCGAGTGGGTGCGGCGGGTCGAGGGAGGACGGGCGATCGCCGTGGATCACGATGACGAGCCGCTGGGCCGGGCCGGCCTCGGCGACGCGATCGAGATCGTGCACGGCGACGTGGTGCGTGACACGTCGGCCGACCGTCACCACGTCGAGGTCATTTATGCCGGTAACTTCTCGATCGGAGAGTGGCATGACCGGCCGGCGCTGCTTGCGTACCTTGGCCACGTTCACCGGCGTCTCGACGCCGGAGGCATCTTCGCCTGTGACATCTACGGCGGCGAGTCGGCCTACGCGATGGGCTCGACCAGGCGCGACCACCCGGCCCCCGGCGGCCGCACCGTGCGGCATGTCTGGGAGCAGCGCGAGGCGGATCCGATGACCGGCCGCGTCGTCAATGCGTTGCACTTTCAGGTTCTCCGGGACGGCGAGGTGGAGCAGGAGCTTCGCGACGCCTTCGTGTACCACTGGAGGCTCTGGGGCGTCCCCGAGCTGAGGGACGCAATGGTCGAGGCGGGGTTCACGACGACTGACGTGTACCGCAGAGTTCCGGACGCCGTCGACGGCGACGGTGCGGCGTACGCCTTTCCCGTTGGCGATCCGTCGGAGCTGGACGAAAGCTTCGACGTCCTGGTCGTGGCGAGGACGGCCTGACCGCGACTCAGAAGGCGAGCTGCAACTGGCTGCGGATCACCACCTGGCCGTCGCTGCCCGCGGAGTCGGCCCGCCAGTCGGCGATGGGGACCGAGAAGTTCTCCGCGTCGAAGCCGATGCCGATGTCGGTCGTCCACTTGGCCTGGGACCCGGCGAGGTAGTACGTGGCGCCCGCCGTGAGAATCAGAATATCGTCCGGCGACAGCGTATCGGTGTCGCTCCACTCGAAGCGGGCGAAGCCCTCCCAGTCCTCAGTGAAGTAGTAGCCGCCCTGCAGGACGAGTGCCAGCGGCGACGCGTCGGCGCCCGGAGTGTCGGCCCTCGTGTAGATGAGCGATCCGAAGGCGTTGGCCCCGTTGAACTTCGCCGTGAAGTCGACGGTGAGCACCAGGAGATCGATGTTGTCATCGGCGGTCTGGAGATGGATCGCGCCGCCGAGCATCATGGCCCGCTTGGCGCCCTGGGGGCTCGTGAAACCCCTGAACTGGTCCCACTCTCCCTCGAACAACCACTCGAAGCGAGAGGAGATGGCGAAGTCCGCGGTGGTCGAGCTGATGGGCGAAGTGCCGCCGGTCACGACCGTGCCCCCGTAGAGCACGTCGTTCATGCCGTTGTTGAAGGAGCCCAGGAAGTGGATCTTCTCGCCGTAGTACTCGGCGATGAAGCCGTCGGTGCGTCCGCCGGTGTAGACATAGTTCACCACGGAACGCTCCACGGCCTGCTGGAAGCGGGTGTCGATCAGCTCCTCGCGAAGCAGGGGAATCTTGAACGTCCCGGCCGCGATCTTCCATCCGTTGCCGAGGTCGTACCCGGCAAAGGCATCGAGCAGGCCCGTCCGTGAATCACCGTTGGGCAGTCCCGCGTTGATGCCTGACAGCTCGATCTCCAGGGAGTAGAACCACTCGGGGCTGACGACGTTGCCGCTGAGCAGGATCTTGGAGCGGGCGTTCTCGAAGCCCATGACGGTTCCGTCGCCGGGGCTGTTGCTCTGCGAGTTCAGGAGAAAGCGCTCCTGAAGGTAGAAGTTCGTCCGCAGCAGCCAGTTGCCGTCGTCGCTGGCGATCACGGCCCCGTCGTCATAGCCGGCGGTCATGCCGCCCAGCAGGCTCGATCGAGTGTCCGCGTCGGCCAGGACGTCCGCGACCAGACCGCGGATCTCGTCGGCGCGTTGCCGGGTGATCCAATGCTCACCGCCGTCGTCCTCGAGCGACGACAGCCGTGTTTCGAGCTCGGCGATCCGCGAGTCGTCGCGGGCGCTCTTGGCTTCCAGCTCGGCCACCCGGGCCCGAAGCCGCCCGTCGGGGTTCTCCGGGGCGACGTCGCCAAGTCCGCCGGGAGTCATGATCAGTACCGCTGCCACGGCAGCGACGCCCGTCCACCACGTCGACTTCATTGCTGGTTCCCCTCGTCCCGGACGCGCGGCTCGACGGCAGGCCTCGCCGTCGCGTCACCGGTCTCCAGGGGGCTATCGGCAGATCGCGACCGCTTCACGAGAGAGGCGGGCGATCGACCTCGATCGCGGTGGCGATAACTCGCTCGAGAGGCGTCACCACCAGAGATATCGCGATCGGCGCGCGGCCTCACGCTCGTCGCAGCCGCGCAGCGTCTCGGCGGCTGCCTCGACCAGCGGCGCCGCCCGTTGATCGTCCGGCCGGGCCGCGATCCACTCGCGGATCTTGTCGCCGAAGACCACGCACTGACTGCGGACCAATCGGCGCGTCGTCTCGAGGCTGTCGGCATCGCCAAGCACGGGATCGGAGTCTACTGCCTTGCCGAGCCAGATCAGGGCCTCGTCGATCCGGTGGCCGCCCGCGTAGATCTCGGCCACGGTCAGTGCCGTCCTCGCCTTGATCTGCGGATCGGTCGTGATCACGAAGCTGCCCTTCGCCGCGGCCAGACGCCGGGGGGCAACGACACCGAACTGAGACAATGCCTCGGCTCGAAGCTCCTCCAGCTCCCCGACGGGGATCGGATCCACGAAGTACTGCTGAAGATTGTCGAAGGGCGTCACGGGCAGGGCGGCGAAGGACAGCCGATCCAGCCCCTGCCCGAGATAGCGGCGCATCAGCGCCCGATCGCCGCTGGAGTAGCTCAGTCGCTGGTCGTCCTCGGTGTGGAGACACGACGCCTCCATCCGCGCGATGTCGTCGGGACCCGTGATCAGCAGCGCCAGCACCGCGTCGAGCGACGCCGAGAAGTTCTCCTGGTCCCCGGCCCAGCGCATCGGCTTGCGTCGCAGCACGTCGCGGAAGACCTCGGCCCGCCCATCGACCCAGGCCGTCCGCAAACGCGGAGGGGATTCGCACTTCATGCTCAGAATCACGAAGTCTCTCGGACCCGCCTGAACCACGAACGTGTAGGGGAACACCAGAGCCTGGGTCTTGATCATGCCCCGCAGATCTTCGGGCGTCACCAGGTAGACGGGCAGCCACTGGGCGAGCATGCCCCCGTCGCGCAGCACCTCGCGCACCCGCTGATAAAACTCCAGCGAGTACAGGCGGTAGACGCCCTCATCGGTCGGGGGCGGCGGCTCGAGCGAAACGATGTCGTAGGACTCCTGCCGGGCGCGAGACACGAAGTGTCTGCCGTCATCGAGATGAATCGTGACCCGGTCGTCCTGGCCCAGCCCGTGGTTGAAACGGGCGAAGTGCTCGAAGGCGAGCGTCACGACCTCCTCCGAAATGTCCACGATGTCCATACGCTGCAGCGGGGTGGGCAGCAGCGCCCCGAACGTCTGGCCGGACCCCAGTGCGATGCCCAGGATCGACTCGGGCCATCCCTCTCGCGGGTAGAAGAACGCGGGGACGAACCCCTGGAGGTTCTGCGGCGCCAGATGATAGCGAAGGGCCGTCGCGAGACGCACGCGGCCCGACCCCAGGCTCCGGCTGTAAGGACCGTCGAAGACATACGCCGTCGTGAGCGGACCCTCCTCGATCGCAATCAGGGCGTCCTCGTCGAACAGGACCCCGCGGCTGAATTCCTGCAGCGTCCGACGCGTCACGTCGTCCTGGCTCCAGACGCCGACAAAGAGCAGGGCCACGATGGCCGGGACATAGCCGGGTTGCAGGAACCGTCGTCGCGTCAGGCCCGCGTCAAGTCCCAGCCGCCACTGGGCCGCCACGGAGATCCCGACCGAGACAACGGCCAGCACGGCGAAGGCGCCGGTGAGTCCCAGGCCCGGAAGCAGAATGTAACCGGCGGCGAATCCTCCCGCGCTCGAGCCCAGCGTGTTGAAGAAGACGAGGCTCCCCGCCGTCGACCGCAGTGCTCCCGCCTTGTCAGTGGCGGCGGCGATGATGACCGGCAGCCCCGTGCCGAGCAGTGCGACCGGCAGGAAGATGACGAGGCTCACCCCGATCAGCGGCGCGATGAAGATGACGTCGACGGTCTCGCTCCAGAAGGACCAGCGTGGCACCGCCTCGAAGTCATCCAGGATCTTGAAGTCGAATCGCGCGAACCGCCACAGCTCGAAGCAGGTGAAGGCCAGGATGGGAACCAGCGGCTGCAGATAGATTAAAATGCGAAGCGGGTGGATGCGGCTCCGGAGCACGGGCGCGAGGACCATGCTGCCCACCGCCAGCGCCGCGAGAAAGGTCGTCAGGAGCACCGCGGTCACGTGCACGTTCGCCTGGCTGAACAGGCTGAAGTACCGGGCCCACAGGACCTGGTAGCCGATGGCGGCCAGGCCGGAGACGAAGCTCAGCCCCGCGAAGTACACGCCGGGCGGGGCCGGCGCGGCGCCCGCGGGTCGATGCAGCGGAGCGAGGCCTCGAAAGGCGACCAGGGCGACCACGCCGATGGCCAGGTTGCAGAACCCCGCGACCTGGCTCGTGCCGCTCATCCCCAGGCCGGGGATCGCAAAGTAGCTCGTGGCGAGCACGCCCGCGACGGCGCCGAGGATGTTGAGCCCGTAGAGAAAGCTCGTCAGGGCGCCGATCACGCGGTCTCTGGCCACGAGGCCGTCCAGCAGCAGCGGTAGCGTGCCTCCCATGAAGAACGTCGGCACGAGAAAGAGGATGAACAGAAGCCCGAAGCGAAGGACGAAGAGCCCGGAGCCAAAGGCGTCGAACAGCGGGTACAGCGCGCTGTACACGACCTCGACGCCGTCGAACAGGGCCGGAAACACCAGGGCAAAGCAGCCGATGGCGATTTCGAAGAGGCCGTACACGAACAGCGGCGACCACCGGCGGCTGCGCAGGTAGCGGCCCACGAACAGGCTGCCCAGCCCAAGTCCCAGAAAGAAGCTGGTCAAGACGGTCGCCAGGGCAATCTGGGTCGCCCCGACCAACAGGGACGCCTTGTGAATCCACACGAGCTCGTACCCGAGCCCCAGCGCACCGGAGAGAAAGAAGAGAACGGCGGCGAGGGCAAAGGTGGCTGAAAGTCGCATCGAGACGTCGCCGCGCGGGTGGATGGCCGATGATACCATGCGTCCCGGATAAACCCATCACAGATTGCACGGCCGCGCACCGGGACGCGCGGTCGCTTCAGGTGAGAGACCGGAGGGGCCGGCGTGTCGTCGATGATCTTCAGATTCGGCCTGTACGGCTTTCTGAAGAACCAGCGTTATTTCGAGGCGTTCCTGTACCTCGCCTTCCTGGCCAAGGGTCTCGACTTCTTCCAGATCGGACTGCTCGTGGCGTTCCGGGCGGCCGCGGTCAACCTCTTCGAGGTCCCTTCGGGAGCAATCGCCGACGTGTGCGGGCGGCGTCGGTTCATGGTCCTCTCGCTGGCGGCGTACATCGTGAGCTTCGCCGTGCTCGGCGTCGCCGAGCACATCGCCGTGCTGGGGCTGGGCATGGTCTTCTACGGGCTCGGTGACGCTTTCCGGTCGGGCACGCACAAGGCCATGATCTTCAAGTGGCTCAGCCTCCAGGGCCGCGCCGACGAGCGGGTCAAGATCTACGGCTACACTCGATCGTGGAGCAAATTCGGCTCCGTGGCCTCGGTGATCATCGGCGCCTCGATCGTGCTGGTGAGCGACGGCTACACGGCGGTCTTCCTGCTCGCGATCGTTCCCTACGCGGTGGGGATCGTGAACCTGCTCGGCTATCCGCAGGAGCTCGATGCGGAGCCGGAGGCGGACACGTCCTTGCGACGCGTGCTCGCGCACATGCGCGCGACACTCATGGCATCCATGAAGAGGCCGCGGTTGCGGCGGCTCATGCTGGAGGCGATGGGCTTCGACGGAGTCTTCGCCTCCGTCAAGGACTACCTCCAGCCGGTGCTGGAGGCCGCGGCCGTGACCTCGGCCGCCGTGTATCTGGGAGCCGCCGACTGGTCGGACACGCGCCGCACGGCGCTGCTCGTGGGGCCCGTCTACGTCGTCCTCTTTCTCCTGGCGGCGGTGGCCAGCCGTCAGGCCCACCGCGTATCCGACGCGGCCGGCGGCGAGCAGCCCGCCTCGGGCATGTTGTGGGGCGTCAACGCCGCCGTCTTCGGCGTGCTGCTCGCTGCCGCCTGGTTCGACGCGTGGCTGGCGCTGAGCGCGGCCTTCATCGCGCTTCATGCGCTGCACAACGTCTGGCGGCCGATCCTCATCAGCCGCTTCGACATTCACGGAGAAGAGACGCAGGGAGCGTCACTGCTCTCCCTCGAGAGCCAGGCGCAGCGCGTGGCCACCGTGGTCATCGCCCCCGTGCTCGGACTCGCCGTCAGCCGGATCGGCGACCACGGGCCCGGAGGGGCCTTCTGGCCTGTGGGCGCGATCGGGCTCATCGCGGCCCTGGGCTTCTTCATCACCGCGCGACGCGATCCGCGGTGAGTCCCTTACCAGCGGTCACGCCGGCCGCCGCCGCCGCCGCCCCCGCGGCTCCGGTCGGCGCGAGGCTTCGCCTCGTTGACCGTCAGGTTGCGTCCCCCGACGTCGCGGCCGTTGACCTGCTCGATCGCGGCCCGGCCCTGCTCGGCATCTGCCATCTCAACGAACCCGAAGCCACGCGGCCGGCCGGTCTCACGGTCAGTGATGATGTTCACGTTGACCACTTCACCGTGCTCGGCGAACACGCTGCGCAGCTCCTCCTCGGTCGTGTCGTACGAGAGGTTGCCTACATAGATGTTGAACATGTCAGAACCTGCTTTCACCCGAAGAAGAAACCTGTCCGATCGTCGACCTCGGGTGAAAACAGCGTCGGCCCGTCGGATACCCGCATTCGATCTGCGGATCAGCCAGACGGTACCCGCCGGACGCCGCCGGGGCAAGCCCCGGCGCTCCTGGGCCACGCCCGGGAGCCTGCAAGCGGGTTCGTTCGGCCCCGCCGGGGCGCGGGCGACCGGTGCGCCGGCCCGCGGTAAAACGTGCGGTATCGTGCTGAACGCGCTCGCCTCAGTCATCGCCGGCATGACGAGCGCGATGCCCCGGTTCTTCGTCGAGAACGGACGCTGCAGCGACGCTCGCCCGCCGTTTCGTCTCCGCCGCCGATTCGCGGTATCGTACCCCTATGAAGAGGATCATCGTCACCGGCGGGGCCGGGTTCATCGGCTCGAATCTCGTGCGGCAGCTTCATAGAGAGATGCCGCAGGCGCGGATCGTTGTCATCGACGACATGCGAGCGGGCGATTTTGCAAACCTCGTTGACGATCCCTACGACGACGGTGGCACCTTCACCGGCACGGTCATCGCGCGGCCGCTCAACGAGATCGACCTGCCGAAGCTCGCCCGGAAGTTCGAGCCCGACGTCATCTTCCACGAGGCGGCGATTACCGACACGACCGTCGACGACCAGGCGAAGATGATGGTCGATAACGTGGAGCCCTTCGAGACGCTGATCGGCGTGGCCATCGAGACCGGGGCGAGGCTGGTCTGGGCGTCAAGCGCGGCGACCTACGGGACCGAAGCCAACGGAGCCACCGCGGCCAGACGCCCGTTCGTACTCGACGATGCCGGCCGCCCGGCCAACGCGTACGGCTTCTCGAAGTGGGTGATGGAGAACCTGCACCGGCAGGCCTGCGCGGATCATCCGCATCTGCACATGGTCGGGCTGCGATACTTCAACGTGTACGGGCCCGGCGAGGCGCACAAAGCGCACATGGCCAGCATGATCCACCAGCTTGCGGGACAGATGATGGCCGGCCGTCGCCCACGGATCTTCCACGACGGCAACCAGGCCCGCGACCAGGTCTACGTGAGGGACGTGGTGGCCGCCACCATTCAGGCCGCCGGCGACGGCGCTCACTGCGGCATTTACAACATCGGCTCCGGGACGGCCACGACCTTTAACGAGATCATCGAGCTGCTCAACGCCGCCCTGGGGACGAACTACGCGCCGGAGTACTTCGACAATCCCTACGCGTTCTACCAGGACTACACGTGCGCCGACCTCACGGCGACGGCGGCCGGCATCGGCTGGAAGCCGCGGTATCGGCCCGAGGAAGCAATTCGCGAATACGCCGCGTGGCTGAAGCGGGGTGCCGGCAGCCACGAGCAGGTTGTGTGCTCCGCGTGAAGACCATTGACGGCTGTGCCTGACCGAGTGGAACCACCGTCGCGCATCCTCTTTGTCATGCCGACATGGGTCGGTGACGCCGTGCTGGCGACGCCCCTGATCGAGGCGATCCACGACCGCCATCCGCACGCCGTCAAGGACTTCCTCATCAAGCCCTCTCTCCGCGGACTGCTCGACGACGCCCCGTGGCTCGGTCGCGTCCACGAGTGGTCCGACGCCGGGGGGTTCTGGCCGCTGCGGGCCGAGCTCGCCAGCGCCCGATACGACTGGGCGATCCTGCTGCCGAACTCGTTGCGTCCGGCGCTGCTCACGTGGCTCGCGCGGGCGCGACGCCGGGTCGGCTACGCCCGCAACGGCCGGTCGCCGCTGCTGACCGATCGGCTGCCGTTTCCGGACACACGGGGTCGCACCGTTCCCTTTCGCATGGTCGAGTTCTACGGGGCGATCGGGGCGACCCTGGGCGTGGAGGGCTGTCACCGGCCCTTGAAACTGCACGTCGGCGAACAGGTTGCGGCTCGGGCCGATCGGCTCTTCGAGACGCACGGCGTCACCGGCGACACGCCTCTCATCGGCGTCAACCCCGGCGCCAAGTACGGCTCCTCGAAGCTGTGGCCCGCGCGGCACTTTGCCGAGGCGGCGGATGCGCTGATCGAGCGCACCGGCGGGCGGATCGTCGTGCTGGCCGGGCCCGGTGAGGACGAGCTCGCCGGCGACATCCGGTGCCGCATGACCGGCGACGCGGTCGTCCTTCCGTCATCGGACGTCGACCTGGGCGTGCTCAAGGGCGTGCTGCGCAGGCTCGATCTGCTGATCTCCAACGACACGGGCCCGCGGCACATGGCGGCCGCGGTGGGCGTGCCCACGGTGACCATCTTCGGCCCCACCCACACGGTGTGGGGCGACTCGGGGTTCGAGCCGTGCGTGGACCTCGCCCTCGAGGTCGACTGCGGTCCCTGCATGCAGCGAACGTGCCCGCAGGGGCATCACAAGTGCATGGTGGAGCTCACGCCATCAGTCGTCGTCGACGCCGCTCAGACCCTCCTGGAGCGGTTTCCACCGTCGCGGGGGGTTTGACACGGACCGCCGGCCCGCTAGTATCCGCCCGATGCCCCCCGCGTGTGGCCGGGCGCTGCTGCCGCCCCGCACGCGGCCCTCCTCCTGGAGCAGGCACGACACGCGTGCCGATACGGCTTAAGGCTCCTTCGAGGCGAACTTCATGACGAACGCGGACAGTGGCAAGTCGTTTCGCCTGCCGGTGGTCACCCAGCCGAGGTCGCCCGTGATCGTTGAGGCGCCGGAGCCCGCGGCCGGGGAGCCGAGCTCGCCCACGCAGGGGGTCAAGCACGTCGAGCTGGCGCCCAAGCACGACTTCGCAGGCAAGTTCCGACACCCCGAGCTCATCGATCGTCTCAAGGACTACGTGCGGAGCCAGGCCGAGGCCCGCCGGATCATCGAGCAGGGGGGCGAGCCCCCCGACGGCTCCGCCCTGCCCGACGCGGCTCCCGTGTCGATCAACCTCGACCTCACCACGGGATGCAACTATGCGTGCGACCACTGCGTCGACATGGACATCCTGAACAAGCCCTTCCAGTACAAGCACGAGAACCTCGTCGAGTCGCTGCGTCTCATGGCCGAGCGGGGACTGCGGTCGGTGATCGTGATCGGGGGCGGCGAGCCGACGCTCTACCGCAAGTTCGAGGAGATCATCCGGTACATGAAGTCGCTCGATCTGCGGGTGTCGATCGTCTCCAACGGCTCCGGCCAGAAGAAGATCGCCCGGATCGCCGACTGTCTGGGCGCCGAAGACTGGGTGCGGCTGTCCCTGGACTCCGGAACCGACCCCACGTTCCAGGCCATGCACAAGCCGCGGCGCACCATCCGGCTCGAGGACATCTGCGAAACCGTGCCGGGGATCAAGAGGATCAACGACCGGTTCCAGTTCGGCTTCTCGTTCATCATCACCTGGAAGGGCGCCTTCATCAACGACACGAAGATCGTGGAGAACCTCGACGAGATCGTGCTCGGCGCCACGCTGGCGAAGGTGAATGAGTTCGACTACATCTCCTTCAAGCCCTTTCTCACCCGCGCGCCGGAGAACAACGCGGAGATCGTCGATCTTCACGACAACCAGTCGAACTTCGAGCGCGTGCTGGAGCGGATCCGCCGGCACCTCGACGAGGCCAAGCGTCTCGAGACGGACCGGTTCCGGGTGCTTGAATCGACCAACCTGCGTGTACTGGAAAACGGCAGCTACCGGCAGTTCATGCAGCAGCCGCGGCAGTGCCACATGCAGTTCTTCCGCCAGGTTCTGAGCCCGCTGGGGCTGTACAACTGCCCCGTGTACCGCAACCAGCCCCACGGCCGGATCAGCGACAAGGACGGCTACGCGGGCCGCGAGCAGTTTCGCGAGTCGCTGTCAGGCACGGCCGGCCTCCTGCGGACCTTCGATGCCTCGACACAGTGCCGCCAGGTCACGTGTCTCTACAACCACGTGAACTGGTGGATCGAGGACCTCATCCGCCATCCGGAGAAGCTCGACGGGATCGAGCCGGATTACCAGCGCGAGCCCGATTACTTCCTCTGACTGCGGAGCCACTGCAGGGCGATGATCGTCTTGGCGTCGGTCAACTCGCCTTCGTCGAGCATCCGCAGCAGATCGTCGACGGGAATCTCGACGACCTCGATGTACTCCTGCTCGTCGGCCACCCCGCCGCCATCAGAGACCTTGTGGTCGTCGGTGGCTTGGGCGAAGTAGAGGAACACACGCTCCGTCGAGCTGCCCGGCGACGCGTAGAACATCTGAACGAACCGCAGGTCCCCGGCGTGGTACCCGACCTCCTCGGCGAGCTCATCCCGCGCCACCTCTTCGGGGCGGCGATCCGGCCCAACGATGCCGGCCGGGATCTCGAGGATGCTCCCGCCGTCGCCTCGCTTCCAGCTGGCGTAGCGGAACTGCCGTGTGAGGACGATCGTGTTCGCCGTGCGATTGAACAGAAGCACCGCCGCGCCGTCGCCCCGCTCGACGTTGAGACGCATCAGCTCCGGACTCATCTGCCCGTCGGGCCGTTCGTGGCACAGGTAGGCCTGATCGAGCTTCAGGAACCCGTCGTAGATCCGGCGGCTGCGTGTGATCTCGACATGCATGGGCATCAGCTGTGCGTGGAGCACGACGCGCCGGCTTCAGCGTGCAGCCTCGCGATCCTCTGGATCAGCTCCGTGGTGGAGTGGTCTTTCGGATCCCCGACCGTAACGAGCGTGCCGCCGAGACGCTTCAGCGTCTCCCGCTCCGGCAGGTTCTCCATGGTGTACTCGGGACCCTTGCAGTAGGCGTCCGGGCGAATCTGCTCCAGCAGCCCGTCCACGGTCGGCTCGTCGAAGATGTACACATAGTCCACGCACTCCAGGCCGGCGAGGATCTCCGCCCGCTCGTTCTCGGGAACCGCCGGGTGGCCCGGACCCTTGTACCGGCGGGTGGACGCGTCGGAGTTGATGGCGACGATCAGGCAATCGCTCTGCTGCCGGGCGGACTGGAGGGATCGCAGGTGACCGACGTGAAGGATCTCATAGCAGCCGTTGGTCAGCGCAATTGACTTGTGGTCGGCCCGCAGTGCGCGGACCACGTCGTCCAGCGCGTCGGGCGTCCGAATGAGCTTGTCGTGATCCATCGCCGCCGATTCTAAGTGGCGGCCGGACGGGCAGCAACCGTGCTCTCGCCGCGCCCGGCGAGCCAGCCCCGTTTGCGTCACGACACCGTCTCATCTGACAAACCGACCGACCTGTGCGGGCTGGGGATTCGTCCCCGCGAGCACGCGGTGATCTGCACGGGCGGTCACGCCGCCCGTGGCACCCATGCTTTACGTATGACGGAGCGGTCTAGAAGCTGAAGCTGATCCCCCCCGACGCAAAGAAGCCGCTCGCATCGAGGTTGTCGTTCACGGACCGCCGGTCGTCGGAGGCTCCCTTGACGCTCGTGAAGTACATGATCCGGTATCCACCCTGCACGACGAGCGCGATCTGCGGTGTCAAGTAGAAGTTGAAGCCGCCGCCGAGGTTCGCGCCGACGCCCGTGTAGCTGGCGTCACTGGTGCGCGGGGGGCCGGGATCGACCGACCCGTTCTCGACATCCAGCCAGGGGAGCACGAGACCGGCGAGAATGAACGGCTGCAGCGGATCATTGAGGCTGAAGAAGTACTTGACGTCGAAGTTGAACGCGTTGAGCGCCGCCTCGTCGAACGGAACGCCACCGAAATCGGTGTCATACATCGTTCTCATGAAGTTGAACTCGAAAGCAAACTCGTCGATCCGATACCCCAGCCCGATTCCGAAGCCGACGCCGGTGTCCAGCTCGGGAACGAACAGGAGGTCGGGGAGATCCGGGGCCGACAGGATCGTGGTGCCGTCCAGGTCGCCGTCAATGGTCGAGGTGCCGATGTAACCGATCACGTACGGACCGTTGTCGAACACGTATGCGTCGGTCGCCTGCAGCGCGGCCGCCGGGCCGTCGGAGGCAAGCGGCGCTGACGTGAACGCTCTCGAGAAATCGGTTGTCAGATCGTTGGCTACTCCGGGCGCCATCAGCGGCGCGGGATCCGGCTCGACCGTCGCCGGCGGCTGGACGTTTGCCGCGTCCTTACCGGCCGGGGCCTGACCGAAGGCGGCTGCGAAAGGAGCCAGCGAGCACAAAAGACCGACCGCGACGAGTCTGACCTGGATCATCATCCCACCCAATCTTGAATGTAGACACGACTTGATCTTCGCCACAGATCGACATTCTCCACCGCCCGCTTTGGTCGCCTCGCCGAATGTCGGCGAATGGTGCGGGCGGGGACGCGGGGAGCCGTGACGCGTCGTCTCGCGGCAGCCCCGGCAAGGCGACAATCGCCTTCAGACCCGCCGTCCCCGGGCCGATGTCTATCGGACCGCTCCCCGCGCGAGGAGGTTATGGGGCGGCTGATGGCAGTCGGGTACGAGGCAAGCAAAGGAGCTGACGATGGATACGAGCCAGGGCTGGTGGAACAACCCGGCGGACGTGGCGGCGGGACGGACGGCGGGGGGCCAGGCCGATTCCGGCCACACGCCTTCTTCGCAACACGACGACGCCGACTCCCTGGGCGAGCAGATCGATCGGGCCCTGGGGGACTTCAACGATCGGATCATCAGCCTCAAGGAGCAGCTTCAGGAAAAGCGAAGCGAGATTAAGGAGCTCGAGGTCATGATCGCCGAGCTCGAGAAGGAGCAGGCCAAGGCATTCAAGGGCCTGCTCAGCTCCAACCCGAACATCAAGAAGCTGCTGGGTGCGACCAAGCCCAAGTCGAAATCAACCGGCCGTCGCAAGAAGAAGAAGACCACCCCCGCGCCCGAAGCGACCGCCGAAGACGACAACGAATCGCTGCTCTGAGGCGGGGGCATCGCAGGTTCTAGGGGCACGTCCCCCAGAAGCCGATCACGGTCAGGAAGTCCTCGGTTCCGACCACGCCGTCCCCGGTCAGATCGTAGGGGCACGGGGCGGGCAGCGGCGGACACGTGCCCCACATGCCGAGGACGCCGAGAAACTCGGTGATGCCCACCAGGGCGTCGCCGTCCGAATCGGCCGGGCACGTCGGCTGGCACTCGTCGGGGATGCCGTCGTTGTCGGCGTCGACGCTGGTCTCGTCCAGGATGTCGATCATGTCCAGGACGTCGTTGGCGTTGCAGTCACTGCGCTGCCCGGCGTAGACGGACAGGAACACTTCGAGGTCGGCGTCGTCTACTTCTCCGTCCCGGTCGACATCATGCAACGCGCAAGGGTCGTCGGCGGTGACGGGGCCGCTCCCGAAGCACGTCGCGAAAGCGTCAGGGCCGCCGAAGAAGTGGAAGTCGACGATCGTCACGTCGTGATCCAGGTTGACGTCAAACTCGCGCCGGCCCAGGGAGCCGAGAAACGACAGCACGGCGGCCTTCTCCGCCGCGGGCAGCGACTCGAAGGCCTGGGCGGCGGCCGCGGCCTCGCTCAGACCCAGCCCGTCGTCGTGAGCCGCTATGGCACCGAGCGTGCGCTCGGCGAACGCACCGGAGTTGAAGCGCCCGTCGTGCCACAGGGCGGGGCGCAGGGTCAGCCCCCACAGCGGTGGCGTCTTGACCTCCCCCGACCCGGCCGCGCCCTGGGGGATGGGCTCGCCGTTGAGCCCCATGTCATGCAGCAGGAAGTCCGAGTAGGGCGTGATCGTCCGGCAACGCAGAGCCTGCTCGATCTGCTCATCGCAGCCGGTGATGAAGGCCGGCACGTGGCAGTCCGCGCAGCCGATCGCCACAAAACGCTGCTCGCCCGCCATACCGGATCTCGGCGTCTGGGGCGGCGCCGCCAGGAAGCGCTGGAAGTCCGTGACCACGTCGATGAACTCCCGGTCGATGCCGTTGCCGAAGGAGACCCCGTCCTCGGGGTCGGGGATCGTGTCGCAGTTGTCCGGCGCTGCGAGGCTCGGCGGATTGTCGCCGTTGGGATCGCTGTCCTGGCCGCGGAAGCGGTTCGTGATACCCAGCTGGTTTACGGACTCTTCGGCCGCGAACGTCAGGACCGTGGCCACCTGCGCCTTCAAGCCGAAGCGGCCCACATGCAGCTCGCCGGGCTCGCACGGCGTGCACTGGTCCTCCAGCGCTTCGACGAGGTGGGCGCGGCCGCTGATCCCGTCCGCATCGGAATCGTCCGCATCGGCGTTGGCCAGGATGTCGCCGTCGGGGATGGCCTCGATGAGCCCGTAGCCCAACGTGCCGGTGGTGACCCGCTGGCTGATCACGTTGGCGAAGGGGGGCGGGCTCTCCTCACAGATGTCACTCGTCGCCTGCATCTGAAAGAGCGAGCCGCCGAGCTCCTCGAGAGGATCGAATCCGCTCTTGTTGTTGGCGCCGGCCCATAGGACCGTCTCCGTGCCGGCGCCGCCGAAGGGCGAGTCGTGGCAATCACTGCACGCCGTCTTGTTGAAGATCGGGCCGAGCCCCTCCGGTTCACTGAAGCTCCGCGCAAACCGTGCCTTGCCCGTGTCGAACCGGACGAGCTGCTGGGCGGTCAGTCCCGACAACGGTGCGCCCGCTGCCGGCTGGGCCGCGACGTGCCCGGCGCGAGTCGTCGCGGCCACCACCCCGACGGCACCCACAGCGAAGTAGACAGCGCTCCCGCCCGTGATTCTCACTGGCACATCCCCCTGGCGCGGCCTGTCGTCAGCCCACGGTCCCACGGCCGGTGGCGTCTGCCGCAGTCCCGAGCGTACCGGAGGCCGGCCGCCCGTGCCAGCCGCTGGAAGGACACGTCAAAAACCCCCGGTCGGCGGGACCGGGGGTTCAGGCTGTATCTGAGTGCCTTGCGGTGATTTACGGACAGGCGCCCCACTTGCCGAGGGACAGGAGGAAGTCCTGGATCCCGACCGTGCCGTCGCCGTCGAAGTCGTAGGGGCAGGGCTCCAGGCCGCCAGCGCAGTCGCCCCAGGTGCCGAGCACACCCATGAACTCGCTGATGCCGACGTCGGCGTCGCCGTTGGCGTCGGCGGTGCAGGTGGGCTCGCACTCGTCGAGAATGCCGTTGTCATCGACATCGAGGCCGCCGTTGAGGATATCGACAAAGTCCAGGACGGCATTCTCGTTGCAGTCCCGCCGCAAGCCCTGGTACACGCTCATGAACACCGCGAAGTCATCCATGTCGACGTCCGTGTCCTGATCCACGTCGTGGATGGCACACGGGTCGTCTGCGGAGTAGGGGCCGCCTCCGAAACAGTCCCTGAAGGACCCGGAGCCGGCGCCGGGGGCCGGGATGCCGGCGGCGGCGAAATCATTGACCCGGATGAGGTCGTCGCGGTTGAGGTCGAACTCGCGCCGACCGAGCGAGGCGAGAAAGGCCAGCAGGGCCGTCTTGTCGCCGGCGGGCAGCGCCGCGAATGCCTGGGCGGCCGCCTCACCCTGGCTGAGTCCGATGCCGTCGTCGTGCGCGTCGATGGCGGCGGTGACGCGCGTGTCGAAGTCGCCCGAGAAGATACCGCTGTGCCACAGCTCCTGTCGTTGCCAGAGACCCCACAGGGGCGGCGTCTTGAGCTGGGTGGCGCCGGCGTCACCGTCGGGGATGCCGTCGCCGTTGAGCCCCATGCCGTGCACGAGGAAGTCGGAGTAGGGGCGGATCACCTTGCTCCGCAGCGCCGCTTCAAGGCCGGCATCGCTCGACGTCGTCCACGAGGGGATGTGACAGCCGTTGCACCCGATGCTGTTGAAGATCTCCTCGCCGGACATGCCCATTCCGCTCGTGGCGGCGGGGTTGGGATGCGTGTGCTGCGGCGTCTGCGGCGGGTTCGTCATGAACCGCTGGAAGTCCGTGACGACGTCGATGAAGTTGCGGTCAATACCGTTGCCGAGGGACACGTTGTCCTCCGGATCGGCCACCGTGTCGCAGAAGTCGGGATCCCCCAGGCTGGGCGGGTTGATGCCGTTGGGGTCGTTGTCGGCCTGGAAGAACTCGTTGGTGAGCCCCATCTCCTGGACGCTCGCGTCCGCGGAGAACGTCAGGATGGTGGCCACCTGCGCCTTCCAGCCGAAGCGGCCGACACGCAGCGTCTCGGGATCGCATGGCGCGCCCACGGGATCGGGCTCCACGGGGGCGACCATGTGCGCCGTCCCCTGGATCGCCGGGGGCTGGGCGTCCCGGGCGGCCAGAATGTCACAATCCTCGATCGCCTCGACCAGGCCATAGCCCGTCATGCCGTTGGTGACGCGGTCCGTGGACACGTTGAAGAAGCCTGACGGGTCCTCACGGCACTCGTCGCTGATCGCCTGCAGCTGGAACAGCGGCCCGCCGATGTCCGCCAGTGGGTCGAAGCCGAACTTGTCCTCGAAACCGGCCCGGAAGACCTTCTGGGTTCCGGTGGCGCCCACCGGGTTGAGGTGGCAGTCCCCGCACGCGGTCTGATTGAAGATCGGTCCGAGCCCCTCCTCGACGGGCAGGTCGCGCATGTACTGCTGCTTGCCGACGAGAAAGCGAGCAAGCTCGTCAGCGGTCAGGTCCGGCAGGGGCTCGGCGATGGCCGCCTGGGCCGTCACCGGGCCGGCTTGCACGGGTGGGGTCGCGAGCCCGGCTCCGATGGCAGCACACGCGGCGGCGAGAACCGCACGGCTCGTCCTTCCCGCAACATCGCCGGTTCGGGTCGTGGTCACCACTGGGGAGTCCTCCGTTTTCATTCGTGGTTCGGGGTCAGTCACAACGAGAGCCCGACGTGGGCCGCGCCGGCACGGCGCGTGGCGTCTCGCAGCTTGAAGCGACATGCGGTCCCCAGTCCCGTCCCCCTGGGGGCGTGCCAGGGTGATCGGGGCATGTCTCGACGCAGAGTGTACCTCCCATCCTGCCACCGGGCCATCCAAAAAGGCGGCCCCGGCGTCCAATTCCCGCCGCCGGGGACCCCGGTCGCCGGGGCGCGAATAGACTCGATGCGGCCCATGGGAATTCGAACGGCAATGGCAGTCACGGTGGCGGCAGCCGCGGTTTTCCCGGCCGGATGCGGGGACAAAGGGGACCATCCCGGTACCACTCGACCGCCGGCTCCTGTCGCGACCCCGGACGCCGCGCGTGCCCGGGCCACCCCACGGGAGATCACGTTGGGACCGGAGCTGTCGGCGGCCTTCCAGCTGATCGGACAGCAGCGGACCGACGCCGCCCGGGCGGGACTGGAGCAGCACCTGCGGCAGCACCCGGACGACGGCCCGGCGGAGTTCCTGCTGGGCCTGACATACCACCGCGAGAAGCGCTACGCGCTGGCGAGGCCGCACTTCGAGGCCGCGGCCGACATGGAGCCGGGCTATCACCCCACGCATCACTTCCTGGGTTGGTGCCTCTATTACCTGGGCGACATGACCAGGGCCCGAGCCGCCTTCGAAGATCACCTCGCACTCATGCCGGACGAGGGCGACTCCATCTTCGCGATCGGCCTGATCGATCTTGACGAGGACCGGCTCGATGATGCCGAGACGCGTTTCCGCCGGGCCATCGAGCTGCAGGCGAGCAACCCGCGGCGCGTCAAGGACGTGGCCAAGGCGCACGCCCGGCTGGCGGACGTGCACATTCGACGCGATGAGCTCGGGGCTGCCCGTTCCGAGCTGCAGGTTGCCACCGAAATGTGGCCCCAGCACTACACCGCGTTCTACAAGCTCTCGCGTGTGCTCAACCGGCTCGGTGACACGGAAGCCGCAGCGGAGGCGTTTCGGCAGTACCGGTACTGGGAGGCGCAGGCGGAGACGCCGCGCGGTGTTCCCGAGCGACCGGATGGGCCCGGTCCATGACGCACGCGATCGGCAGGGCCGCTTGCATCGTGCTCGTCGCCGGCACCATTTCGGGATGTGGCGGCGACGACGCGCCGGCCGTCCCGGCTTCGCCCCCGGCGACGGAGTTGCGCTTCGCCACGCTTGACGCGGCGGCCACCGGGCTCGACGTCGTCATGACCAGCGGCGAGGATCCGTCCACCGAGATTCTCGAGGTGAACGGCGGCGGTCTCGCCCTCATCGACCACGATCGCGACGGCGACCTGGACCTGTTCGTGGCCAACGGCGCCACCCTGGCCGATCCCGAACACGGCCCGGGCTCGCGGCTGTACGAGAACGTCGGGGCAATGCGATTCCGTGACGCCACCGCGGATGCCGGTCTCTCCCTGCGTCGCTGGGCCATGGGGGCAGCCGTCGGCGATTACGACGGCGACGGGTGGGACGACCTGTACGTCACCTGCTACGGGCCCAACGTGCTGCTGCGCAATGACCACGGCCGGCTCGTCGACGTCACCGCCGCCGCCGGCGTCGGCGACCCGCGGTGGGGGACGAGCGCCGCCTTCGGTGACCTCGACGGCGACGGTGATCTCGATCTCTACGGCGTGAACTACCTGGACTTCGACGTCGACGATCGACCGCCCCGATCCCGCTTCAAGGGCGTGGAGGTGATGGCCGGCCCCAACGGCCTCACCGCCCAGCACGACGTGCTGTACGAGAACCTCGGTGACGGCACGTTCCGGGACGTCACGGAGGCGTCGGGGTGCCTGCCCGCCGCGGCCGCGTACGGGCTGGGGGTCGTCATCGTGGACTTCGACGCCGACGGCCGGCCCGACGTCTTCGTGGGCAACGACTCCCAGCCCAACTTCCTGTTCCACAATGTCGGGAACCTCCGTTTCGAGGAGGTCGGGGGCACCAGCGGCCTGGCCGTCAACGCCGACGGGGGCGAGCAGGCCACCATGGGGATCGGCATCGCCGACGTTGACGGCAACACGCATCCCGACGTCTTCACGACCAACTTCTCGAGCGACACGAACACGCTGCAGCTCAATCTCGACGGCCGCTTCTTCGATGACCGGACGATGCAGTACGGTCTCGGCATGATCAGCCGACCCTTCCTGGGGTGGTCGTGCGGCTTCTATGACTTCGACCACGACGGCGACGAGGACCTGCTCATGGTGAACGGGCATGTCTATCCACAGGCGACCTACGCGACCATGGACTCAAGCTACCTCCAGCCTCCGCTGCTGTTCGAGCGCTCCGGCCCGCGTTTCTCGCGGGTGACCGATCCGCGGGCCGGGGCGTTCCTGGCGGAGCCGCGACGCGATCGGGCCGCCGCGTTCGGCGATCTCGACGGCGACGGTGACGTTGACGTCGTCGTCGGCGAGCTCAACGGGCCGATACGCGTGCTCCGCAACGACGGTGCCGTGGGGGGCTGGCTCACCGTCGAGCTGCGCGACGCCGGCAGCGCCAACCCCCGCGGGTACGGCGCGCGGGTCGAGCTCACGACGGGGGAGACGATCCAGCGGCGGTGGATCTACGGGGGCGGGTTCCAGTCATCCAACGCGCCGCATGCCCACTTCGGCGGGTTGGACGACGCCGTCACGCTCGAGATCGTCTGGCCCGACGGCCACGTCCAGCGTCGAAACCTCGTCGCGGCGAACCGGCATCTGGTCGTCGAGCGCGACCGCTCGTGAACGCCGCGACACTCGCCACGTGCTGCTCCTAGGGGCGATCGACGGCGCCCTCGCCCAGTCGCACGGCCCCTGGGCTGAGCGGCTGCTGCGGGCAGGGCGGCGTCCCGCCGATTCCGACGTCGAGACAGAACGAGTAGTCGCTGTCGCGGGCGTCGGTCGCGTCGTATCCGTCGGGCGGCGTGCCGTCATGCATGCTGTAGCCGTCACCGTCACCGGACACGTTCCAGAACCACATGCACGGGGCGGCGGGTCCCAAGTTCGTCACCTCGACCCAGAGGCACTGGCCGGGACTGACGGGAAGCGCCGCGTGCTCGGCGGTGTGCTGGTACTCGGTCGCGAAGTTGCCGATCTGCTGGCCGGTCGCCGACGGCGGCGAGACGATCAGCGTGGACATCGACTGGCGGTACTCGGCCAGCAGCGCGCCGGGAAGTCCCGTGCCGTCATCCTGGTAGTAGCGGAGCCGGAAGTCGTCGGGACCGGGACCGCAGTTGTCGGAGATCGTGTTGTCGAAGTAGATCCCGCGCCAGCACAGGCTGGTCACCGAGGTGGCGGCCGGCTCGTCGATGACCACGTCGTCCGCCGCAATCCACGTGGTGCCGTCGGCGATGAACGCGTTGGAAAGGTCCGAGGACTGGCACTTGGCCGGACTCTCGCAGTCGAAACAGCCGCACGCCGACTGCTCAAGCGCCAGGTCAGCGCAGACCGACGCCCACGTCACCTCACAGCACAGGGGGATGATCGCGCACACCGCGCGGCAGCACTCGGCGTCGTCGCACCCGGCCGAGCCGTTGTCCTCGCAGCAATCACCCTCGCCCGGACACCCGAAGGGGTTGCCGGAGCAGGTCATGCTCAGCGCCAGGTCCGCCGAGTCCGCCTGCCACGCCTCGGCCCCGCCCCGTGACGCTGACGTGGCCGAGCCGGCGACGCCGTTGACCACGTCGAGGGTGCCGGTCTCCCACGCCCACGCCTTGTCCGGGCACGGCCCCCAGTTGCCGATGATCTTGAGAAACTCGGTGATGCCGACGCCCCCGCCGTCGAGATCACACGCGGCGCCGACCTGGCCCCAGGTGCCGAGCACGGCCAGGAAGTCGCCGATGCCGACGTCGTCGTTCCCGTCGCCGCAGTCCCACGGGCACCCGCCGGTGTCGTTGTAGATCTCGACCCAGTACGTTGCCGCCGCGAGATCCTGGTTCGGATCGAGATCGATCGTGTACTCGTGCTCGTCGAGACCGGCGACCTGGTTGCCGGTGATGGTGCGCGTCGTGGCGGGCGCGGGCCCGATCGTGCGAATGGCGGTGCCGGGCAGGCCACCGGCGTCATCGCGGAGAATCACGGTGAAGCGATCGGCCGGCGGGGCGACCCCGTCGCCGAAGTAGACGCCCCAGAACCGGATCTCATCGATGGACTCGTCCGTCGCCAGCGTGAAGTTCTCCGCGACGACGTGCGGCGACGACGTGCAGCCGTCACAGTCGAGATCCGAGAACAGCGAGCCGGCCCGGTCGGGCGGCTGGTCGACGCACGCCGGGGGCGGCCCACCCGCCGGTCCGTCGCCGACGCCCGGATCCCAGCTGCTCTGGACGGTCCTGGAGGCCGGTATGGCGCACGTCACGACGGCCGCTGACGCGACCGCTATCGCGATCCCTCTTCGCATGGGTCCTTCTCCTCCGCGGCCTCGGCCTCACGCGGGCAGGGGGCCGGGTCGTGCCCGCGATTGTAGCGCGCCGCCCCCCGCGACGGCGCGCCCGATAACCGGCCCCGTCGGGCGGCCGGGGGGCGAGGCAGCGGGGCGGGTTATCGTCTACAGCCGCACCCGGCACAGACGGCACAGGGTGAACCACACCGGCCCTCGTAGCCGGGGTTCTCCACGAGTCAGGGCCCATCCGTCCCAATACTTGGATATGCGATTCGATCCGCAAGCGAACTTCGTCAGCAACGCCAAGATGATCGCCGATCCGCACCCGCCGGGGATGTCGGTTCGAAGCCCCCTCAAGACGGCCCTGGTCATCCTCGCCATCGGCTTTGTGGGCGGGGTGGCCGTCTGGCTCTGGAGCGAAGGTCTTCCCGGACAGCAGAAAGCCGCGGCCGACACCCCCAGCAACGCGGGGATCGGCGAGTCCGTGGTGCAGTATGCGGAGGCGGTCATCAACGGGAAGACGGAGTCGGAGAAGCTGGCGGCCGTCACCGGCGCCCCCGTCGAAACGGAGACGGGCCGGCTCGTGACCCGGCGGAATCCCCGGAGCCTGGTCCACCAGGAGTTCGAGGAGGGCCAGAGCCTCCTGTCCGTGGGCCGGTACGCCGAGGCGGCCGAGCATTTCAAGGAGGCCATCCGCCTCGATCCGGATTACGCGGACGCTCATTACCGGCTGGGTCTGGCGTATGTGCGCATGGGCGACAAGAGGTCCGCCCGGCGGCAACGCGCCAAGCTGGAAAAGCTCGACACCGAGCTTGCCAATCTGCTGGCCCACCTCGTCGCTCACTGAACCCCGCGAACGTAGACCAAGGAGGACGCAGACCCATGGGTTTGCTCATCAACGACCGAAAACTCAAAGCCGCCGTGAACTCAATGCACCAGTTCTGTCAGGAGGTGCGCACCGTCTTTCCCGGCGAGGTCGACGATCGCGTCGTGGAAGCGGCAACGGCCTACCTCTACCTGAGTCTGGCCCGCGACCTCTTCGGCCCGCGCTTCTCGTCAAAGCTCCAGAAGCGGCTGGCCGCGCGGCTCAAGTACTCCACGCCGGCCGAGGTCGAGGGCCACATTGCCAGGATCACCAAGCACTCCGAGGCCCTGGAGAAGGCCATGGCGTCCGCCTCGCACGATCGCTCCGCCGAGGAGATCGTACGGGCTCACGTCACGAGCGTGATCGAGGCGATGCTCGGCGACGCCGGGTTCAACGGCGATGATCCTGAGGTGCTCAAGAAGTCGTATCCCTGCTTCGAGACCACGATCAAGGAGATGCGCAAGCACCTCATCGGGATCAAGGAGCAGAACAACTATCTGATGAAGACACGCAACGTGGCGTAGTGCCCGTTGTGTCCGCGGGCGGATGCGTCAGATCGTCGGCCGTTACGGGTTGACGTCCACCGGGGCACCGGCCACGCGGTAGTCGAACCGCTTCTTGAGCTGCCGGTTTGGGATGCGGGCCACCTCACCGTCGCCCGTCTCGAACTCGAGCTTCTCGCCCTTGCCCCTGGCGACGATCTTGATGGGTCCGTCGGTCAGCAGCTCCATCCAGTACTGGTGACCGGGCGGATCCCAGCTCGGCGTGACGGCCTGGACCTTCAGGTGCACGAGCCGGGTCTCGCCGGAGCCATACGTCGTGCTGGGGACCGAGAACCTCGCGCTCTCGCCCGGCTGGATCTGGAACCGCTTCTTGCTCACGAGCTCGGTCGACTCGCGCCCGGTCCCCACAACGAAGCGCACGCTCACCCACGACTCCGAGACGTTGGTGAACGTGACCTTGTTTGGTGCGCTGCAGCCGCCCACGGCGCCGGCCAGGGTGAGGCAGGCCGTCAGCAAGGCGATCGAGTGCCGGCGTGCCATCCGAAGCCTCCTCCACGGTCCGCCGAGGGCCCATAACGCGCAGATCGCGACCCCGGCCGGATTTGATCGATCGTCAAAGGCGGACACGCCCTTGAGTGCAATCGAGCCACCCAGACGCCGCGGTCTCCGAGGAGGATCAGCAAGTCGAGGATGTCGGAGTTGCTTGGCGTCGCCGCCGGAGCCCCGCGCAGGCGAAGGCGGCGGCTCGTGCTCTCCCTCGATTGACACGCATCTGGCCTTGCCCTGCCCGGCCCGCCGGCGGGCGATCCCGTCATCTGATGGAGGCGGAGACCGGAAGCGTCAGCTTCTCCTCACCGGCCACGTCCGTGTGCACGGTGACGGAGCCCCGCAGCGCGCGGGGGCCCACCGGGGCCGTCCCCGCAAGCGTGACTCGATACGAGCTGCGGCTGAGGGGCTCGAATCGCACCGCGGCCTCCGGGACGTCCTTGACCGCGGCGCTGGTAATGGCGAACGGGGTCCCGGAGGTCCGGTAGAGGACGGTTGAGAGCTCGTAGGGCTGGCCCGGGCTGATGCTGCCGTTGGGCTTGAAGACGGCCGGCTGCGGCCGCAGGTCTCCGAAGATCCGAGCCGAAATGAAGACCGGGTAGACCTTCTCGACGGGTCCGGAGCCCTGCACCGGGACGCCCCGGACGCCGACATCGAGCGTCGCATCGGTGAGCATGCCCCAGGGGGCGTCCCTGGCGACGGTGATCTCGATCGTGGCACGGTACTCGCCTGTCTGCGGGTCGCGTATTCCCGTCTTGACCAGCCGGGCGGAGACGTGGGGGTTGGGCAGGTCCAGCCCGGTGACCCTGAGCTGTGGATCGGTGTAGTGCACGTTGATGGTGTGTTTGTGCTCCTGGCCGAGCGGCAGGATGCCGAGTTGCAGGATCAAGGTCTCCGGTCGCGCCAGCGGCCTGATTTCGGCCATGATGGAGAGTCGCGACACCGGGCTGTTGCGGGCATTCGACGTGACCGTGATGGGCTTGTTCTGCATACCTGATTTTTTGCTGGGGTCGAAGACGACGTCGATGGTGGCGGTCTCGCCCGGCATGAACTCGTTGCGGTCCAGCGTCGGCGTCGTGCATCCGCAACCCGGCTTGACGTTGGAGATGACGAGCTTGCCCGTGCCGGTGTTTGTGAACGAGAAGGACGTCTCGTACGTCTGGGTGTCGGAGATCACACCGAAGTCGCGGGTGGTCGCGGCCCAGGTGATCTGAGGCACGCCGCCGGGCAGGTCGCGGGGCACGACCGGCGTCGGCGCCGCCGCCCGAGCCGTGACGGACGCGGCCGCGGACGGCTCGGTCGAGCTCCCTTCGCCGCCGCACGCCGCGAGCAGGGGGCTGACGAGGATGGCGAAACAGATCGGCTGCCGCATGGCGGCGCCATTCTAGCTCACGGACCGGACCAACAGGCTTCGGCTCGCCTCACCAGTTGACCGTCTCGGCCACGTTGACCTCCCACAGGTCCGCCAGCTCGTCGGCGGCTCGGAACCAGGCCTCGGTGTCCGGCCGGCCCGCGTCGCGCAGCCAGGCCGCGAAGCAGTCCTCCGATCGCACGTCGAGCGGCCTCGGATAGCGCTGCTGAAGCTCGGAACTCTGCATCCACACGTGCCGAAAGACGGTGGCGGCCGACATCCGGGGCCGGAAGCGGCGGAAGTCGAGCTCGCACGAGGCTTCGTCGGGCAGGCCGTCGATCCAGGCGTCGTCGGGTTCATAGCCCAGCCGGGTCACCAGCGCCGCGAATCCCGGCCCGAGCTCGTCGATGAATCGACGGTCGAAGTATCGCCGCCAGTCTCCCGCCGCGGCCTTGCGGACGAAACTGTTGCGCTGCTCTCCTCGGCCCCGAAGATTCTCGAATGCGTAGCGCGACACCACCGTGTCCAGGTTCGCCGGCGCCGCGGCGCCCGGAGCCAGGAACTCCCACAGCTCGCCGAGCCGCCGGGCCGGGTCCGCGCGCAGGTCCTCGTAGCGATCGCACCGGTACGACCCCGCATCGAGCCGCGTATCGCCGTCGTAGTACCAGGTGAGCCGCTGCACGTACTCGCTGAAGCAGCGCCGGCGCCAGTCGGGGCGCATGACCCGCCGGCCGCGGTCGTCGCGCGCGGTCAGACGCTTGATACGCTGCGGCGTCAGCGTGCCGAGCCCGTGATAGAAGGCCGACACCAGCACGTCACGCGGGTCGCGCAGCAGCTGCACGATCTTCCAGCCGGGCAGCACCCGTTTCACGAAGGGGACGGGCAGGTGCTTGGACGGGCAGCCGATGAGAAGGGGCGGGCTCGACCGCCGATGCTCCACCGGCTCGCCAAGAAGAGGCCGGACCAGTCTCTCGACGGTCACCTCCGGATGACCCGCGTCCAGGAAATAGTCCGAGACGTATCGCAGACGCTGGAGATACTGCTCCATTGCCTCGCTCAGGGCCGCTCGACCAGCAGGAGGGACCAGCGGCTCGCAGGGGGCCGCGGGCGGCCGGATCAGCCGTTGCACGATCGCCTCGATGGTGACGCTGTAAGCCCGCAGCAGGGACACGACCTTGGGCTGCTGCAGCAGGTGGTGGAGGATCACCGGCAGGCCGCGGCGGGGGTCGGTGCTGTATCCGGCGACGCCGTCCAGCTCAAAGAGCATCGCCACCAGCCAGGTGTTGCCGCTCTTGTGGGTGCCGGTCGTCGTGAACATCGGGACCTCGCCGGGCATGCAGGGGCCTATCGGCACGCCCGCCGCCCCCGGCTCAACGAATGCCGCCCGGGTCTCGCGCGAGACGGAATAATCAGCGGCCATGCGGACACGAGCGCGGGTTGCCGGAGCAGGGATCGTCGTACGCCCGGCGCGGCCACGGGAATGCGCCGCGATCGCCGAGCTGGACACGGCGCTGTTCCCCTACGCGGGCCTTTCGCCGCGGCAGGTCTCCTACTATCGCCGCCGCTCGCCGCGTCTCGTGCTGGTGGCGGTCGTTCCCGGCGGGGCCACCCTCGGCTTCGTGATCGCGTCCGTTCACCGCCGGGGCCCGACCCCGTGCCTGCACATCGTCTCCATGGGCGTGGCTCGCTCGACGCGGCGGAAGGGGCTTGGTCGGCGTCTGCTCGTCTCAGCGATCCGCCGGGGCGGCAGGGCGGGGGCGCGGCGGGTGCGTCTGGAGGTCTGGACGGGCAATCGGGCCGCCATCGGCCTGTACCGGTCGCTCGGCTTCGGAATCACACGCCGATGCCCCGACTATTACGAAGCGGGCCGTGACGCCTTCCTGATGCAAAAGCCCCGCCCGCCCACCGACGGCGTGTGACAGCGGCCCCAAAAAGGACGTCCCCACGCCCGGCCGCCGTTTCCGTCCTCTCGAAACGGGCCTATTATGGCGCTGGACCTGTCGCGACCGTCGCGAACGCTTCTTCCGCATCGAGTGATCATCTGCGCGAGCCTCCGAGCCCGGCGTGATCCTCACGAGCCTGGAGGCTTTCACTGTGAAAATCTACGTTGGCAACATCAGCTTCGACACCGGCGAGGACACACTCCGCACCGCTTTTTCCGAGCACGGCAGCGTGGACGAGGTGGCGGTCATCACGGACCGCGACACCGGGAGATCGCGTGGCTTCGCGTTCGTGACCATGAGCAACGACACCGAGGCGCAGAACGCCATCACCGCCCTGAATGGCAAGGAGCTTGACGGTCGCACGCTCAACGTCAGCGAATCCCGGCCCCGCGAGGGCGGGGGGGGTCGCCGCCGCAGCAACTGGTAGCGATTGGGGGTCCGCCTCTTCCGTCTTTCCCCACAAGGAGTTCCCGTGGCACGAAAGAGCCAGCATTCGGTAACCAAGCGTCTTCGCGAGTCGAAGAAGGCCGAGAAGACTGAGCAGAAGCGCGCCCGCCGCGCGGAGCGCAAGGAGGGCGGGCTTAAGCCACCCGAAGAGTCGACCGACGCCCCGGATCCGGAGGGCGAGTCTCCGCCCCAGGAGCCGTCCGGCGAGAGCGAGTGAATCTCAGCGTGGCTTGAGAACGTAACGCCGGCCGCCCCAGACGACGGGGCGGTTGCGCCGCAGGTCCCGGGCGCCGGAAAGCAGCACCCGCCCGACGATCCAGCAGCCCAGCGGGTACAGCAGGACGGCCAGCCGCGGCGCGCGCGCCACCGTGGACAGACGCAGCAGCACCGAGGTCTGGAGAATCCAGCCCGCCACCACGATCAGGATCATGGCAGCACCCAGCGGCAGGTCCCCGCTCATCGCGACGAAGGGGGCGGTGACCAGCGTGGAGAGCTGTATGACCGGCAGAACAACGCCGTTGGCGAGCGTCCGCCAGCCCCATTTGCGCAGACGGTCGTGCTTGCGGTTGCATGCTTCGATGAAGATTCGCTTCCAGCCGGTCTCGAAGTCGGCGAGCGTCTCGTACATCGAGCATCGGAGCATGTCGTCGGCGAAGAGCACGGCGCTGCGGCCTCCGTGGGCGTGCACGAGCCGCGCGGCGGCGATGTCCTCGAGCAGGCAGTCCTTGACCGCGGTGTGGCCGCCGATGCGCTCATACCAGTCTCGTCGGAACAGCATGAACTGCCCGTTGGCGAACGGACGCGGTCGCCGGGCGCGGCTCACCCGGGCCACGGGGTAGAGAATCAGCAGGTTGATGGCCGCCGCGAGCTGGGCGACCCGCTCGAAGAGGTGATCAAAAGTCAGGGTGCTCAGGAGGCTCAACAGGGCGAGCCCGCGGTCGTGGGCCAGGGCCATCGACGCTCGGGCCAGTCCGGGGTCAAATCGGGTGTCCGCATCCGTGAACAGCATCCAGTCGCCCGAAGCGCGTTGGGCTCCCCGTTGCGCCGCGTAACACTTGCCGGCCCAGTCATCGGGGCATGAATCGTTCTCGACGACCACGATTCGGGGATCGGCTGCGGCATGCTTGGCGAGGACGGCTGCGGTCCCGTCCGTGCAACGGTCGAGGACGAAGACCATCTCGAGCCGCTCGTAGGCCTGCTCACGCAGCGAGCGCACACAGCCGTCGAGAAGTCGCTCCTCGTTGTGGACCGGCACGATGATGCTCAGCCGCGGCCATCCCGCCTCCGGCGCGGGGAGGCCGAGACCCTCCCGCACCGTCTGCGAGCCGAGCTGCATCAGCGTCATCCGCACCACGATGACGCCCCAGAGGGCAAGGCCGGCACCGCAGAGTGCCAGCAGGAGCCACGCGGTGATCTGAACAAAGGTCATACGGAGCACGCCCCGACGAGGGGTTTGGTGTCGACGGAAGTCTAGCAGGCCGCTGAAGAAGCCGGTTCGCCGGCTGAATGTGATGCTCATCGTCACGGTGGCGCCGGCTTCAGCGGCCTGCGAGAGCATCCCACGGCCGCGACGGGCCTGACTGCCTCGCTTTCTCAGATCGTCTCAGACGGCCCCAGTGCGTCAGCCGATTGTCGAAACGCAAGTCGTCACGGTGAGTACGAGGCCGTTACGATGCGGCCACCGCCGCGGGACGCCGCTTATGACCACCTGGGACATCATGATCGACATCCTGGTCCTGCTCACCGCCGCCCTGGTGCTGGGGACGGTGGCGGAGCAGCTTCGGCAGAGCGCGATCCTCGGCTACCTGATGGCGGGGATGGTCGTGGGGCCGAATGTGTTGGGCCTGGTCGGTGAGGGCGCGCACGTGCGGGCCATCGCCGAGTTGGGCGTGGCGATGCTGCTGTTCACGATCGGCCTGGAGTTCTCGTTCCGGCGTCTCATGAGGCTGGGGCAGGTCGCGCTCGTGGGAGGATCCCTGCAGGTCGTCATCACGCTTGCCATCGCAGCCGTGGTGGCGAAGTTGCTGGGGCTTCCCATACGAGGCGCCATCGCGGTGGGGGCGATGGTGGCCCTCTCGAGCACGGCGTGCGTGGTCCGGGTACTGCTGGACCGTCGGGCCATCGAGAGCCTGTACGGCCGCAACGCGCTGGGCATCCTGCTGCTCCAGGACGTCGCGGTCATCCCGCTCATGCTGCTGCTGATCGCCCTGGCCGGGGGCGACACGGTGCTGGGCGCGGCCAAGGTCCTGGGACGCACGATCATTCTCGGCGGCGCTCTGGTCGGCGGCTTCGTGCTGCTGCTCAACGTGCTCGTGCCGCGGCTGCTGAACCTCGAGCGGTGGGCGCGCAACCGCGAGCTGCCGATCCTGCTGGCGATCATTCTGGCCGTGGGATCGGCCGTGGCCGCCCACGCGGTGGCGCTGCCGCCGGCGGTCGGGGCGTTCGTCGCCGGTGTCCTGCTCGGAGGATCACCCTTCGCGACCCAGATCCGATCCGACGTGGGATCGCTGCGCACGGTTCTGGTCACCTTGTTTTTCTCGTCGATCGGGATGCTGGCGGAGCCGGTCTGGATCGCCGCCCACTGGCACGTCGTCGCGGGGACCGTGGTGCTCATCATGGCGGGCAAGGCCGCGATCATCTGGATCATCGTGCGGCTGATCGGGTTCACCCACGGGCTGGCAGCGGCGACCGGTCTCTGCCTCGCCCAGGTCGGGGAGTTCTCCTTCGTGCTCGCCGAGCTGGCCGGCGGGCGGATCCCGCTCATTGCGCCGGAGACATTCAAGCTGATCGTCTCCGCCACGCTCGTGACCCTGTTCTGCACGCCGTTTCTCGTTGCCGCGGCGCCCCGGCTGGCCGACCTCATCGAGTCGCGCCGCCTCCGCGGGCGGGCGGGGGCGGCCGGGGACGGGAACGAGGCCGAAGCTCCCGATGCACAAGGCCCGGACGTCGTGGTGATCGGGTTCGGGCCGGCGGGCCAGGCGGTGGCGCACGCGCTGTACAACCAGTGCCGGGATCAGATGGCGGTCATCGAGCTGAGCCCGCGCAACGCGAAGACCGCGCGTCACTACGGTCTGTCCGTCCACATGGGCGACGCCACGCACCTGGACGTGCTCGAGCGCGCCAGCATCAATCAGGCGCAAGTCATCGCCATCACGATCCCTGACCCCACTGACTGCCGCACCATCATTCACCTGTGCCGCAGGCTCGCACCCGGGGCCGTGATCGTCGCCCGGTCGAGGTATCACACCTACCGCTGGGAGTTCGAGCTCGCCGGCGCACGCGAAATCGTGGACGAGGAGGAGCAGGTCGGCCTCCGCGTGGCCGCGACCGCACGCAAGTACCTGGCCCGCCCGGAGGAACCACCCGAAGTGGACTCGGCATGACGGCCGCCGTCGACGGCGGCCTTACGCCGCGTGGCCCGCTGCCGCCGCCTCCTTGAGCCTGGCGAGCTTTCTTTTGTACCGGCTCTGGGCGATCTCCGTGAGCACGAGCACCCCGATCACGAAGTAGAACGTCGCCTTGGTCATCGGCATGATCTCGTGACCCATCAGGCTCAGGTGGGCGAGATGTCCGCCTTCGGTGAGCAGCATGATGCCCACCACGAAAAGGATGAACAGACCCAGCACCTCGAACATCCGATTCTTCTGAAGGAAGCGGGCAACCCGGTCGGCCAGCCAGATCATCATGACGCCGCCGATCATGATGGCGGCGGCCATGACCCAGAAGACATCGGTCAGGGCCATTGCGCTGAGGATCGAATCGAACGAGAAGACGAGGTTCATGGCCACGATGTAAGAGACGATCATCCCGACCGACCGTTGCTTCTTCGGCTCGTGTTCCAGCTCCTCGAGACCCATCATGTGCAGGATCTCCTTGGTGGCCGTGTAGACGAGAAAGACGCCACCCGCCAGCACGATGATGCTGTGGACGTTGAACTCACCGTCCACGATGGCGAAGTGAAGCCCGAAGATCGGATCCTGGAAGTATCCGATCATCTTCATCACGGCAAAGAGCAGGACGATCCGCAGCACGACCGCGAGGCCGATGCCCGTCCGCCGGACCAGGGCCTGCTTGTCCGCAGGCGCCCGTTTTGACTCGATGGAGATGTACAGGAGGTTGTCGAACCCCAGGACGGCCTGCAGCAGCGTCAGGAGGCCCAGGGTCACGACGTTGTCAAGAGTCACGATCTCAGCCATGCTGCCCTCACGATCACGGGCTTCTCGGAGCGGCTCCCGGCCCGTCCACGACGGCCGCGGATCGCGGCGATGAAACCTCGCCGCCAGACTATCGTCTCCGCCCCCGAAGCGCGCAGCCACCGCCCGCCCCGGTGGGCGTTCGCAACGAGAGCATCGTCGATCAACCGATCGTCGAGGTGCTTACCGGCCGCCGAGCATCTTGCCGAGGAGGCCGCCGCCGCGCTTCACGAAGTCGCCCAGCTCGACCTCGCCGTCACCGTCGGCATCCAGCAGCTTGGTGAGCATGCCGACGCTCTGGGGCGCGGCCTTTTCCACGCTCTCTCGCTCGCGGCCGAGCAGCCCGGACAGCGCGCTGGTGTCCAGCTTCTGCTCACGCTGCTGCTTGCCCAGGCCACCCATGACCATCGGCGCCAGCATTGTCATGAGCTTGCCGGTCGATGAGGCATCGAGGCCGGTGGTCCGGCTCAGCCCCGCCTCGACGGTGTTGCGTTTCGAGCCCAGCACGTGCCGGAGGATGCCGTCGCCGGGACCGGCCTGCGGCTTGTTGATCAGCCCGCTGACGTGATCCAGGATGCTCCCGTCGTGGTCCTTGTCGAGTGCCTTGTGAAGCGCCTCGGCGCCGCCGGGCTTCTGCGCGTTGCGCGAAATCGCCGTCAGCAGTGTCGGCAGCGCCGCGCTCACGGCCTTCTGAGTCGTCGACTCATCCGCTCCAAGCTGTTGACTGATCTGCTTGACGGCACCGCCGCCAAGGGCTCCGGTCAGCATGTCCATCAGGTTGCTCATCGAGTTCCCTTCCAGGTGAATAATGACAGTGGTCCCCGGGACCCTCCGGCCCCCGGTCGGACCCGACAAGGTACAACGCAACGGTCCCACCGTGTGGAGCCGCAGCCCGGCAAGGGGGTGTTTTTCTCGAGAGTCTCGGGTGAATCAGCCGAGAATCGGGCCGAAGGCTACACGTTGCGGCTCGTCGTTCACCGGCAGGTTCATGGCGGCGGCGATTTCCCGGGCGGCTTCCTCCGCCGCCGCCCGCGAGCCGCCGCCCGGAATGGACATGTTGGTCGCGCCGAGCAGACGCGCGAAGTGGTAGACGTGGCCCCGGTGCGCGGCCACACCGATGCCGACCGCTTGAAATTCATCGAATGAGTGAACTCGGTCGCAGCGGTGACGCAGCCACCGGAACGTGCGGACGACCTGTCCGGCCCCGGGCTCGATGAGGACGCTCACACGACCCAGAACGAAAAGCAGGCCGAGCGCGAGGGGAATGAGACCGCCTGCCAGCGCCAGCAGCAGGAACACGACGGGGTTCATGTTGGCATCGTCGGGAATGCCCGCGGTCATCCACTGAACGATGCCGCCCACGAACAGGAACAGGAAGCCCGACGCCACCAGCAGGGCGCACGCACCGACGAAAAGGATCTCCGGCCGCACGGCGGCGTAGAAGAGGGGCTCGACGTCGGTCGGACGCCGCGGCGCCGGCGGAGCTGTCGGCATGAGGCTCACGCAGGCTCTATCGGTCCGAACCGCGAGCATGTTGACGGCAAGCGACCGCCGTACAGGACGCCGGCGCTCACCCCCAGTTGCCCAGCAGCCCAAGGAAGTCGGTGATCCCGACCTCGCAGTCGCCGTCGAGGTCCGCCGGGCACGAGGGCGGGCACGGCGCCGGGCACGGGCCCCATTGCCCCAGCAGCGTGAGGAAATCGACGATGCCCACCGTGCCGTCGCCGTCAAGGTCGCCGGGGACGAAGACGATCCGCCGGATCGCGCCCTCGTACAGACCGGCGTAATACAGCGCTCCGTCGGGTCCCTCCTTGATGGCGACCACCTTCTCCGCGGTGTTGTCGAACTCCTGGTCGCCGGTCACGTTGCCCCCGGCGTCGAAGGTGAGGTACCGGATGTAGTCGCGTGTGTGGTCGGCGTAGAAGTAGGCGCCCACCAGGTGCGCCGGAAAAGTGTCCCCCCGGTACACGACCCCGGCGATGATCGAGGCGCCTTCGCCCAGGTGCGGATACGTGAACACCGGGTCGTCGTGCTCCCCGCAGCTGCAGTCGGGAAAGGCTCCGTTGTCGCACGGTCCCTCGCAGTACGGCCAGCCGAAGTTGACGCCCGCCTGCCCCAGGTGCAGATCCTCCCACGCGGTGGCCTGGTTGTTGCCCCCGACCTCGCCGATGAACAGGCGGCCGCTGGGCAGGTCCCACGCGGCCCGGAACGGGTTGCGAAGGCCGTAGGCCCAGATCTCGTCGAGATTGCCGCCCGGGCCGTCGGAGAACGGATTGAGCGGGATTGACCCGTCGGGGTTGATCCGGATCACCTTGCCGCCGGCGTCGGTGAGATCCTGCGGCTGGTTCTCGTCGAACTCGTCGCCGGTGGTCAGGTACAGCCGCCCGTCGGGCCCGAAGTCCAGCCCGCCGCCCAGGTGGGCGGGGTAGTGGATCTCCGACTCGTTCTGCCAGATCACGAGCTCACTCACAAGATCGCCGGTGTCACCGAGATGGGTGAACCGGGAGAGGCGGAGCCGCTCGGGAGCTGCGTGGGCGTAATAGAGGTAGAACCGACCGTTGCCCGCGAAGTCCGGATCGAGCGTGATGCTCAGCAGCCCGAGATTGTTGCGGGTGGCCACCTGCGGCAGCGTCATGTACGGCGTGGCCGCAACGGGGTTGGCCTGGGGGTCGGCGATGAGCATCGCGCCGCCCTTCTGGAGGATCAGCATCCGTCCGTCGGGCAGGAAATCGAGCGCGATCGGCTGGACGAGCCCGGCCACCACGACCTCGTTGAGATAACCCGGGGGCGGGTCCGCCAGCAACCCCGCCACCCAAGCCCCCATCGACGCGATGGGCACGAGCGCCGCCATCGTCCTCTTTCGCACGACCTTCCCTCCTCAGGAATCGCCCGAACGCACGATTGTAAGGGCACCCGCGTCGAAGTGTTCATGAAATCGACACGCTGCGGCCTGTCTGGCCCTCCTCGCGCCCATTGAAGAGAATACCGCGAGCGACCTGCAGCCGATTCGGATTCCACCTCGATTCGGGCACGCCTTGTGGGTGGAGTTTCGCAAGCCGACCGGCGTCTATGACACGGTGAGCCTGTGTCAATGTCGACGGCGTCGGCATCGATGACTTCCTGGCGGTGCTCGGCTTCTGGGGGCCGTGCCCGTGAACCTGACGATCTTCGCGACTTGCTGCCCGCGTCATCAAATGAATCCCCACTGATCATCGATCTTGCCACGCTGCGTCGTGTGATCGATTATTCTACTGGTTCACTTGCAAGAACTCACTCGATCCGCGACATCTGCTGGTCGACGGCGCGGATCGTGCCTGCGTCGCAGACGCAGAACCTCTGCCGCAAAGCGTGGATGGGCCGGGTCGGCAGACTCGACCAGAACCCCAAGGAGCTCTTTATGAAGATGCGGAATCTCATCGCTCTGGCTGGATGTGTCATTGTCCTGGCGGACGTCGCCGTCGCCGAGGATCTGCATGTGCCCTCGCAGTATCCGACGATTCAGGCGGCGATCGACGCCGCCCTCCCCGGTGACACAGTGATCGTGGCCGACGGCGTGTACACCGGCTTCGGCACTCGCGATATCACTTTCGGGGGCAAGGCGATCACGCTAAAGAGCGCGAACGGGCCTGCCAGCACCATCCTCGACCTCCAGGGGACGCAGGAGAACCCCCATCGCGGTTTCGACTTCGATGGCGAGACGGCGGCCACCGTCCTTGACGGCTTCACGATCACCAACGGATCCACCCCCAACGGCGCGATCCTCGACGAGTTCAACGGGGCGGGCATCCTGATCCGTAACGGCAGCCCCATCATCAAGAACTGCATCATCAAGAACAACTGGGCCGGCTGCTGGGGCGGTGCCATCTGCTGCAGCTGGTTCGGCACCAGCAGCCCCACGATCATCAACTGCACGATCGCCGACAATTACTGTGATGACGACGGCGGCGCGATCTTCAACCTCGACAACAGCCCGACGATCATCGACTCGATCATCGTCAACAACGAGGCCCGGGTGGTCGGTGGCGGCATCACCGACTTCGGCGGCGGGGCGGTGACGATCATCAACAGCACGATCGCCGGCAACATCGCGCCGACGGGCGCCGGCATCTACGGCTCGACCGTCAACATCACCAACTCCATCGTCTGGGGCAACCACGGCAACGAACAGGTCTCCGGCTCCGCCACCGTGACGTACAGCAACGTCCAGGGCGGCTTCGTGGGTGAGGGCAACCTGGACGTTCTTCCCGGGTTCGTCGACCCGGCCAACGGCGATTACCACCTCGTGGCCGACTCACCCCTGATCGATGCCGCCGACCCGAGCTTCGTTCCCGACCCGCAGCACGTGGACCTGGACGGCGACCCCCGTCTGGTCGCGGCCGCGGTCGACATCGGGGCGGACGAGTTCAGACGGCCGGCCGACGTGGACGCGGACGGGACGGTCGGGATCACCGACTTCCTGGCTGTCCTGGGCGCCTGGGGTGCGTGCTCCGGATGCCTGGAGGACATCAACGACGACGGTCTCGTCGGCATCATCGACTTCCTCATCATCCTGGGCGACTGGGGCTGATCGCCACCGGGGTTCCGACCAGGTTGCACACGGAGGACCATGGATGATCGGCGCTGCTGACGGACGAGGAGTCCGCGCGATCGCGACCGCCCTCACGGCTCTCATGATGAGCGCACAAGCGGCTGGAGCCGAGCCGGCCGATGGCCAGGTCGAAAGTCCTCACGTTGGACCAGCGTGCAACGACACATCGACGTGGCACCGGTCAGCTGGCGACGCGCACAATCCAAGTTGCCCGGCCGGCACTGCGGCTGTCGGCGTGCCGCCGAACGTAATCTATCGCACGATCGCACTCAGCGGTGACCCGGCCCCGGACACGGGGGAAGGCGTGACGTTGTTCAACGTCTTATTCGAGGTGAATTTTCCAGCCGCACCGATGATCGACGACGATGCGAACGTGTCGTTTCACGCGGTGCTCGAGGGACCGGACATCGACCCGTCCATCTTCGGCAACGGTTCCACGGTGTACACGCACCTCGACGGGACGCTCCACCTCATTGCTCGCCAAGCCGAGCCGGCGCCCGAGACGCGCCGCGGTGTGACGTTCCAGGGTTTCCCCATCGTTCTCGCACCATTCTCACCGCTCATTGCCGCTGGTCGGGTCGTCGTTACCGGAAGCCTGACGGGACGGGACATCGTCATCGGTGTCAACTCCGACGGCCTGTGGACCGACCGGGCCGGTCCGTTCGAGCTCTTCATGCGCATCGGCGAGACGCCAGCTCCCGGCGCGCCGCCCGGGTCGACGTTCACAGGCTTCGCCTTGCCCGCATTCGATGCCCAGGGGCGCATCACGATCAACGCCCTCTACAACGACGGCGCGATGGGACCGGACGAGGAGGGGATCTGGTCGGACCGCTCGGGACGGCTCGAGCTCCTCGTCAGCGGTGGCGATCCCGCGCCAGGGACCGAGCCTGGTGTCGTCTTCGGCCAGGGTGGCATGTTCGCCATCGGTGGTTCCTTCCGGAACTGGAGCCTCGACGGCGAGCATCAGATCGCCTTCCACGGCAACCTTGTCGGTCCGGGGATCGACGATCTCAACGACGAAGGGATCTGGGTCGAGGCCGCGGGCGGCACGAGCCTGCTGGCACGCGAAGGCCAGAATGCGCCCGGATTTGCTGATCCGCTCGCGACGTTCGGAATCTCCTCCGGGATCGACGCGTTCGGTGTCGTCTCTCGCGGAACGGCCGGCGCTCTCGTGTTCGATTGTCGCGTCGGCGGCGGGAGCATCCGCTTCGCGGAAGGGCTTTACACCGATCGGTCCGGTGCGCTCGAGCTCATCGCACGCGGATTCGGTGTCAGCGATCCGATCCCCGGCGATCCGGCCCCCGGCGTTGGGTCAACGTTCGTCAGCTTCCTCACCGCCGTCATCAACGAGGGGCCGCCGGAAGGCGTCACTTTCGTCGCTTCGACCAAAGGCCCGCTCGACGGCGGCAACCTCTTTGACTTCGGGATCTGGACGGACCAGCCCGGGTCGCTGACGCTCGTCGCCGCCGACGGCGTTCAGGTTCCGGGCCAAGCTGATGGGGTCCAATTCGGCGTTCCCGAAGGCAACAGCAACACCTACTCCATTCGTCGGCTCCTTCCCGACGGCCGTCTCGTCTTCACCGCCATCCTGGGTGGGCCCGCCCTTCCGTCGTCCACCGGTCTGTTTGTCACCGACTCCGGCGGCACGCCCCATCTCGTGCTGCGTCCCGGCCAGCAGTTCGTCGTCGATGACGGCATTGAAGGCGACCCCGACGTGCGCACCGTCGCCGGCATGCTCGTTGGAACGGCGAACAGCTCCGGTGAGGTCGCGGTCAAGCTCCACTTCAACGACGACACGCTCGGCGTGTTCACCGTGCGGCTTGCCATTTGCACTGGAGACGTCGACGGCGACGGTGAGGTTGGCATCGCGGACTTTCTGATCCTCTTGGGCAATTGGGGCCCCAACCCTGGTCATCCCGCCGACATTGACGGTGACGGCGAGGTGGGCATCGCGGACTTCCTTGCCTTACTTGGGAATTGGGGTCCGTGCCAGGAGGCGGTCGCGTCTCGTGAAGCACGGCGCGACTCGAACCTGCGACCGCCGGTTTAGGACACTGCGGCGTAGCCGCAGTGCCCGGGACGATCGATGTAGGAAGCGGTGTGCGGGGAGAAACGCGCCCGGCAGGACTCGAACCTGCGACCCCCGGTTTAGGACACCAAGGCGCAGCCTTGGTGCCCGGGGTTCCGGATGAGGACCGGGTCCGCGTGGAGTAACGCGCCCGGCAGGACTCGAACCTGCGACCCCCGGTTTAGGAAACCGGTGCTCTATCCGGCTGAGCTACGGGCGCTGCGTGGTCTACGATACCACCATCGGCGATCCCGGTCGCCGCATGAGCGGACACGGGAAAGGGGCGCCACGCGGTCGTGGCACCCCTTTGTTTCCGAGACGATTGGGTCGAATCAGGACGGCGCGTTGCAGAACGCGTTCTTGGCTCCCTCGGCCATCTGCTCCTCCGTCAGGTCCTGGGTGTGGGTGGCAACCGACCAGCTGTGGCCGAAGGGGTCCTTGAGCTGGCCGAACCGATCGCCCCAGAACATGTCGGTCACGGGCATCGTGACCTCGGCCCCGGCTTCGACCGCCTTGTTGAAGAACGCGTCGACGTCTTCCACGTACAGGTGCACGGAGATGGCAGGCTTGTTGGTGCCCGACGGTCCGAAGGCGCCGAACTCCGGGTATTCGTCGTTGAGCATGAGGATGGAGTTGCCGATTCTCACCTTGGCGTTCATCACCCGCCCGTTGCGCTCGTCGAGGCTGCAGGTGAGCTCCTCGGCGCCGAACGCCTTCTTGTAGAAGTCGATGGCCTGGCGGGCGCCTTTGACGACGAGGTACGGTGTCATCGTGTGAAAGCCTTCGGGAATGGGCTTGGTCATGTCGTATCTCCTTTGTGAATTGAATCGTCGTCGGCGAACCGGCTCGCGTCATCGGGGCGGCCCCAGCTGGTGTACAGGTCAAAGAGCAGCCGCCGCACCACGTGCGTGTCGCCGTGCTGCGTGCCAAGCTGCAGGACAAACGCCTCGTAGGCGGGGGTCAGCAGCGTCTCCGCTTCGGCGTAGAGACGCTGCTGCAGGAGGCAGCGGGCGATGCGGACCTCGGCCGCCGCATTGAACCACATGCCCTGGCGGGGCGCCTGACGCGCAAGCTGCCACGCTTCGAGGGCCCGGGAGCGAGCCTCGTCCACGGCGCCGCGCGTCTGCGCCGTCTCGGCCAGAATCGACAGCGCCTCGGCCACCTCGACGGCGAGCTCCTGCTGGCGGTGACTGAGAATCGCCAGCGCCTCTTCGGCCACCAGACGCCGCGCTTCGAGGTGCCGCCGGGGATCGACGCCGTTGATCCATCCCAGCAGCAGCCGGGCGACGGTCACCGCTCGCAGCTCCTCGTCGTCGAGCAGCTCCCGGCGAACCGCGAGCAGCTCGCCGAGCAGCTCTTCGAGTCCCGGCGCCTGCAAGGAGCCGACCGCGGCGAGGTAATGAACGCCGCCGCAGAGCTGCTTGGCCTCGTCCATCAAGATGATGAGGCGGGCGTGCTCCGGGCCGAACGCCTGGCGGCCGATCTCCCACTGCATGATGTGCCGTCCCGCGGCGCCGGTGCCTGCGAGCGAGTCGCGGAAGGGTGCGGCGTCGTCCGGCCGGCCCCAGGCGTCGTAGAGGTTGACCAGGCGAATGAACGACTCAACGGCCATGAAGTTGGACTCGTTCTTGATCGTGGCGAGCATCACCTCGTGGGCGCCGAGCAGAATCGGCTCCGCCTCCTCGAAACGCCCTTGCCTGATGAGGTTCTCGCCGAGCATGGACTCCGCCACCGCGATCCGGAAGTCACCCTCGCGGTGAACCCGACGCAGCGATTCGATCGATGATCGGATGAGCCGCTCCGCCTGCTCGGTCTTGCCTGCCTTGTTGAGCACGCCGACGAGCAGCCCGACCGTGGTCGCGATATCCGGGTGGTCCGGCGCCAGCTCACGCTGCTGGATCTGCAGGGCCTTGGCGAAGAACCGCTCCGAGAGCGGCTCGTGGGGCGTGTACCAGACGGTGTAACCCGCGGCCAGCAAGAGGTCGGCCACGATCAGCCACCGCGAGTCGCCGTGGTCAAGGCTGGTTTCGGCCAGCACCGCCGCGGATTCGAACAGCTCGGCAACGCCATCCATTGCGTCGGGCTCGTGCGACCACGCCCCGGCCTCGAGGGCGCGGTTGAAACGGTCCAGGGACTGCTCGAGCCGGGGATGGGTTGCGCCGATGTGGCCGACCCCAACGTCGTGGGCCCGGTTTGAGACGGCAAACGCGTCGTCACGCTCCAGATTGAAGCACACGTTGGTGAGCTGCCAGAGAATCGTGTAGAAGTCGCCGTCGTCGAAGCCGCCGGAGCCGTCGAAACCGTCGCCGGCGGCCGTCAGCCCGTCGACCAGCTCCACCGCCCGACGCAGATGCGGCTCGGCGAGCTCGTACTCGCTGAGCGATGCGTAGGCGCGGCCGATCGTGCTGCGGACGCGGACCTCGGCCCAGGGCTGGTCGGCGAAGGCGTCGGCGACGCGGGCCGACGTGTGGTCGAGCAGCGTGAGCACGGTGACCTCCGGATCGAGAGCGATCTCGGGGTTGGTCAGCGCGAGCGTGGAGACGAGGAAGTCCAGGGCCGCGACGGCGTGGTCGGCCCGCTCTTCGGCGAGCTGCGCGCTGCGATCGGCCTGCAGCATGCCCAGCGTTGTCCCGATGATCCCCGCCACCAAAGCCAGCGCGATAAGCGTCATCGACACCACCGCGGCGCGGTTGCGGGCAAGGAGCTTGCGCACCCGGTACGCGGCGCCCGGAGGGCCCGCGAGCACCGGTTCCTTGCCGAGATGGCGGTGGACGTCGTCGGCCAGCTCGCTCGCCGTCGCATACCGACGGCGCCGGTCCTTCTCCAGGGACTTCATGACGATCCAGTCGAGGTCCCCGCGAACGCGGCGGCTCAGGCTCGCGGTGTCCACGCCGCGATGCCGGGCGATCGAGGCGTCGCCGGTGGTGCTGATCCGCAGCGACGGCCGCGGCGGCTGCTGCTCCCGGATGGCCCGCTGCACCTCGGCCAGGCCCTCTCTCAGAAGCGAGTCAGTGTCAAGCGGCGTGGTGCCGGTGAGCAGCTCGTAGAGCAGCACGCCCAGCGAGTAGATGTCGGTGCGGGTGTCCACGTCGAGGGCCGACATCTGCGCCTGCTCGGGGCTCATGTACGCGGGCGTGCCCATGAACTGCTCGTAGCGGGTGAACAGCGTCTTCTCCGTGAGACGCGTGTGCATCGCCTTGGCCACGCCGAAGTCGATGACCATCGGTCGTGGGCTTCCGTTGTCGAGGGTCACGAGCACGTTGGAGGGCTTGAGGTCGCGATGAATAATGCCCTTCTGATGGGCATGCTGGATTGCCTGACAGACCTGCACGAAGAGCTCCAGCCGCTCGGTGGTCGTCAGCTCGTTGCGGTCACAGAAGTCGGTGATGGGCACGCCGCGTACGAGCTGCATCACGAAGTACGGGCGGCCCGAGGGTGTCGCCCCGCCGTCAAGCACGCGGGCGATGCCGGGGTGGTCCATCATGGCCAGAGCCTGGCGCTCCGCCTCGAAGCGGGCGACCACCTCGCGGGTGTCCATGCCGAGCTTGATGACCTTCAGGGCCACCTTCCGCACCACCGGCTGCTGCTGCTCGGCCATGTAGACGACGCCGAAGCCGCCCTCGCCGATCGTCTGCAGCAGCTTGTAGCGGTCGATGACGGTGCCGGGACCCTCGGTGATCGCCGCGGTCGTGAACGGACCGCCGGCGAACCCGGGCGCGGCCGCCTCCAGGGCGGGTGACATCAGAGATTCGTCCCGATCGTGCCGGGCGAGCAGGGCTTCGAGACGCGACCGCAAGGCCGTGTCGCCCGAGCAGTGCTCTTGGAGAAAGCCGCTTCGCTGGTCGGCGGGGAGATCCGCCGCGGCGTGGAAGAGATGCTCGACATGCTGGAGATCGAGTTCGCTCATCAAGAATGGATCGAGAGTGTCGGGGCGAGCGCTCATGGAGTCATTCTCAACCACCAGTGCGCCGGCGACCTTGCTCTCCCTTAACGATTTTCCGCAAAAGCGCCGCCCACGCTACCGGGCGTCCAGCTCGACCTGCAGCCAGGCCTTGATGAACCGCCACTCGCGCTCGACGGTCCCCACCGAGACCCCCAGGGACCGGGCCGTCTCCTCGGTGGTGAGCCCGGCGAAGTACCGCAGGTTGACGATTCGGCCCTTGCGGGGGTCCTGCCGCTCGAGGCGGCTGACGGCCTCGTCCACGGCGAGCACCTCCTCGTCGGGCGCCTCCCGGCCCGCGACCGCGTCGTTGAGCTCGACACGGTCATGGCCGCCCCCGTGCTTGAGGCGGGCCTTGCCTCGCGCGCGCTCGACGAGGATCCGCCTCATCGCCTGCGCCGCGGCCCCGAAGAAATGGCGGCGCCCGTTCCAGCCGGGGTCCTCATCGCCGACGAGCCGCATGTATGCCTCGTGAACGAGGGCCGTGGCCTGGATCGTCTGGCCCGGCGCCTCACGCGACATCCGGGCCCGGGCCAGGGCCCGAAGCTCGTCGTAGACAAGCGGCAGCAGCGCGTCGGCCCGCTGCGGCCCGCCCCGGGCCTGCTCGAGCAGCCGGGTCACGGTCTGCGATCGATCCGGCTCCGTCTGATCCGCTTCGCTCATGCGGAGCGATTCTAGACGTCTCGCGCTGGTCTCAGACAGGCGCCTTGAGGATGAGCCGGTACCGGTCGGGATCGCGCTCGCCGTTGTGCTTGACGACGCCCCCGGGCGGCTCGGTGGTGATGGCAAAGAGGAACGGGCTGCCGACGGGCAGCTTGGCGCGGATGGGCACGATGACGTCGCCGCTTGCGGGGTCGACATCAAAGACACCGCCGTCAACGGCGATGTTGTCGCTGTAGCTCTTTCGGTCCTCGTCGAAGATCCACAGCTGGTACTGGGTGGCGGTCGGGTCGTTGGCTGCGAGACCGCTGAATCGCAGATAGCCCTCCTGGCGTTCTCCGTTCCACACGACGTCACCGATGACGCCCAGCTCGTTGCTCTCCCAGGCGACGGTCTTTGTCTGCGGGAGGCTCATCAGCGCCGCCCGCCGCGACGACGGCGGTGCTTCGCGCGTGGGCCACCACCCGATCGCGGCCACGGCCAGGCAGGCTGCGGCCACCAGCCAGGGCACCCATGGCCGGCTCGCCACCGGGCGGGGCCGGGCGGACATCGCCGGTGTGGCCAGGTCGCCGCCGGCCAGACGCAGCCCCTTGCGCTCGGCGAGCCAGGCGACGGCACTGACCTCGACTCGGGATCGCAGCGCGTCGGGCATCGGCTCGACCTCGCCGGTCCACGACAGCTCGGTGGCCGCCGCCGCCCGGTCGAAGGACGAGGCCTCCTGATCGGGGTTGGCCGCCAGCAAGGACTCCAGCTCGTCTCTTTCCTGCTCGGTCAGCGCCTGCGTCGCGCGATCCGCCAGGAGATCGTGAAGCCGGTCGAGGTTGGCGTCGTTGCCCTGTCTCATCGCGGTGATGCCACTTTCCGGTCCCGAGTTGAGCCCGCGAGCAACTCGCGGACCTTCATGAGCCCGCGGCGGGCGTGGGTCTTGACGGTTCCCAACGGCAGACCCGTGCTGTTGGCGATCTCCTCGTGGGTCAGCCCCTGGTGAATGGCGAGCTTGAGCACCCGCTGCTGCTCCTGGCTCAGTTGATCGAGTGCCTCGGCCGCCTGGCGTGCTTCGTCGACCTGCGCCACTCGATCCTTGGTCGTTGTCGACCCGGTCTGCTGCCGCGACTTCGCCTCCTCCAGGAGCTTCTGGCGGCGTTGGTACTTGCGTCCGCTGTCGATGAGCCGGCGTCTGGCGATGGTCGCCACAAAGGTCACCTCGGCTCCCTTGGCCTCGTCGAACTTCTCGGCGCTCTCCCAGACGGCGATGAAGACTTCCTGAACGGCGTCCTCCGCGTCGGTCGGCGAGGCGCAGAAGCGGCGGGCCAGCGACCAGATCAGGCCGCCGTACTCGTCAATGCACCCCTGCATTGCCGCCATGTCACCCGCGGCCACACGCTTGAGCAGAGATCCAGGCACGGTCGATGCGGCTCCCGGCTGAGGTCGCCTCAACAGAGAAGGTGTTCGGTGACCAAAGCGCGGCAAGTATAGCAACCACTCGTCAGTGGCTCGATGCTTGGGCCGGAGCAGTGAGGCTCCAGTAGGCGGCATCCAAGACCCTCCGCAGCGTCCACGCCTGCTCGCGCGGGTCGTGCTGACTGTTGATTTGCTCGAGCGCTTCGAGCAAGATGTTTCGCATCGAGCCATCGAGCTGCGGCGTCGCGGTGACCAGCCACCGGGCCGTGACCTCGTAGATCGCGGTGCACGCCTCCGGTTGCTCATCGTTGAACAGCGGCGCGCCACGCTGGATCGCCAGCTCGATGAGCTGCGCCGGGGTCATCGCCGGGCTCTCCATGATCTCGGCCGTCGCCGGCGGGGAGGCCTCGGCTCCGGACCGGCGAACCGGGATCTGAACCTCCGCCCACTTGCGGTCATCCGGAATGGAGGGGCCGTTGTAGTACAACGCCCGGGAGTCACCCGCGGACTCCCAATCGCTTTGAGACTCGATCCAGGCCGAGAGCTCTTCGAGACCGCGTTCAACGGTCCGGCGTCCGTACGGTCCCCGCACACCGATCGAGACCACGGTCACGGGCTCCGCGTCCACGACGCTGACCTTGCCGTCACTGCCCACCGGGCCCAGCTCCATCGTGCGATACAGGAAGGACATGGTCCAACCTTCACTCGACGAGCCGGCGCCGCGATAGTCCAGCTCCACCGGCGACGTCATCGCGATGTCGCGCTTCTTGATGTGGTTGAACAGCGACCAGAAGGCGCCGTCGCGACCCTGGTCCGGATTGCCGGACCCCGAGACCTCGGCCCTGCGAACGGGCGGGTAGCGCTTGAGGTCGATGGCCCCGGGCGGCGTGGGCGCCGGGTAGCCTTCCGGCAGCGGGGCCTCGACGTAGCTCTCACCGCACGTGTACCGTTCGACCTTGAGCTCCGTCTGGATGGCCAGGTCACCCCCGACCCGCTTCAAGAGCCACGTGTCGGGGCCGCCGCTACCGCCGGCCCCCGCCACGGGGCGAGGACCGGCAGCGAGCAAAGCGGCAAGGAGATAGGACGCAGGGATCATGAGTTCGCGCATCGGGATTCCTCACGTAAGACGGTTTCAGTCCCGACTTCGCTCGCGGTGACGATCCGGATTCAGAGACTCACGCGACGCCTGCGAGAAGCCGGTTCGCCACGTCCACGGCCTCCCCGCCCGACGCAGCCGTGCCGTCCGCGCCGAGCTCCTTCCACAGATCGGGCAGCAGCTTGAAGGGTGCGCCGCCGACGATCACCTTGACGGAGTCGAGATCGGGTCTGCGGCGGACGGAATCGATGAGGTCGCCCAACGCCCGCAGGTTCAGAAAGCTGGTGGCGGAGACGGCGAGCAGATCCGCCTTGTGGTCGACCAGTGCCGCGATGACGTCGTCGCCCGGCATGTTGGCGCCGAGATAGATGACCTGCCACCCGTCCATCTCGAAGAACTCCGCCACCATTCGTACGCCGAGCGAGTGAAGGTCGCCGCGCACCGCAGTGGCCACGACCCGCCGGTCCCGGCGTGTGGTGCTGTCGAAGCGGTGCCCCAGCACGGACATGACGTGTTCCGAGACGGCCGTGGCGAAGTGCTCGTCGGCCACATTGATCTCTCCCCGGTGCCACATCCGGCCGATCTCGATCTGCGCGGGCTGCAGCACGTTGCCGTACAGTTCGGTGGTCGACAGCCCCGACTCGACGGCGTTCACCATCAAGGCGACCGCGTCGTGACGCCGGCCGTCGAGGACAGCCTCGAGATACTCCAGAGCAAGCCGGCCGTGCGGTGATGACGGGTCGAGCCGGCCGACGTCGGCGTCGGGTGGCCGGCCGAGCACCTTCAGAGCATGATCGACGTACTCCAACGCCCGGCGTCCGGCCGTCTCCGGCAGCTCCGACTGCAGGACGTCGCGAAGGCAGCGCAAGCTGGTTGCGAGATCTTCGTTTCCTGCATCGCGGGCCGCGAGGGCTGAGCCCGACCAGGACACCGTGTGGGCGAAGATCGAGGGTCGCTGTACGGCGATGGCCTGGGCGAGATGCAGCAGCCTGTTCTCGACGTCGGCGACCCAGCTCTTGCGCCAGCCCGCGCCGTACCGCTGCGAAAGGGACTCATCAAGCTCGTGATGCCGGGTGACCGTCCACTCCGCCAGTGCCTTGGCGACCCCATCGAGCGAGAGGCTGAGCTGCCGGGCCGATTCGTCCATCGCGTTCACCGGTCGATACTCTATCATCGCCACGGCACTCCGATCACAACGACAGTGGCGGGCCGG
>JBFGEG010000001.1:0-143130 GCA_041580235.1 Phycisphaerales bacterium | reverse complement strand
GCGGGCTGCCGCTGCCCGCACGCCGCCGAGGGTGTGACTATCGACTCGCCCGGGTCGTCGGCTCGACGAGGAAGTAGCCGGCCATCTCCAGATGAAGCGCCGAGCAGAACTCGGAGCAGTACCAGCTGAACGTGCCCGGGACGTCCGCGACGAACTCGATGGTCTGCGTCTCGCTGGGCTCGAGACTGACGTTGATGTTGTAGACCGGCAGCGCGAACCCGTGCGTCGCATCCTTGGTCGTCTCGACGTTGGTGATGTGCCAGATGACGGTGTCGCCCTGCTTGACCTCCACCCGCTCCGGCACGAAGTGGCTGCGCACCGCGGTCATCCAGATCTCGACCGTGCTGCCCTTGCGCTCGATACGCTCCTTGCCCGGCTGCGGGGCGTTCAGGTCAACCCGCTGGTTCGCCGGATCCCAGCCGATTTTCGGATAGACCGTCCACGGATTGAGCTTGTCCGCCTTGATGACCTGGGCGTAGTGCGGCTCGCCGATGCCGATCGGCATGTCGTACAGCAGCTGCATCCGGTCACCCGTGTTGTCGATGTCGATGAGCTGGAAGTTCTGCGGCAGCAGCGGGCCCGGCGGGAAGAAGCGGTCGATCGACCACTTGTTGAGCGACACCAGGTACTTTCCGTCGGGACTGACCGTGTCGCCCTCGGCCGTGACGAGGTGGCCGATGTTGTAGTGGACGTTGATCTGCTGGACGAGCTGCCAGGGGCTCTCGGGATGCAGGTTGCTGTAGTCGCCGCCGAGGGTCCAGCGGGCCACCGCCGGCACGAGAAAGAGCGACGTGTAGGCGTATCCCTTGTCATCGAACTGCGTGTGCAGCGGCCCCAGGCCGACCTCGACCTGGGCCTCGACGACGGCATCGAAGTCGAGCACGGGCACACCGTACTGATCCGGCGTCCAGTTCCTGTTCGCGATCGCCTCCTTGATCCGCTCGAAGCTGTACACCGTCACATGCGGGTCAAGCTTGCCGGAGACGACCAGATACTCGCCGCCGGGGCTCACGTCCACGCCGTGGGGGCTCTTGGGCTCCGGAGCGAAGAAGAGGACGCCCGCATCGATGAGCGTCTTCAGCCGGATGACGGGGAACCCGTTCACCCGATCGAACTTGCGAGCCTGGAAGAGCGCCTCGGCCTCCTTCAGATTGATGATGTGCAGGTAGTCGTTGTCGCGCTGGCTCACGCCGGCCTCGAAGAAGTCCTTCTCGCCGAGCGCAGCTCCGGTGGCGAGCTCCGTATTGAACGAGTTGCCGAAGACCCATCCTTCACTGACCTTCTTGCCGGCATCGAACAGATCCTGCCAGTACGGCGGCAGCTCCAGCGCGAAGGACTTGCTCATGTCGATGCGGCCCTTGGCGCGGTCGAACTTCCAGAACGTGACCATGCCCTTATACGATTCGTTGTATTCCGAAATCGGGGCGTACGTGCCGGCGAGCGGTGTTCCGTACTGGCCGCCCTCGATGACGTACTCGGTGTTGGGCGTGACCATCGTCCCGCCGTGGTCGTTGATGGCGATGGGGTTGCTCACGATCTGCTTGGTCTCGAAGTCGCGCAGATCGATCACGGCGACGCGGGCGTTGGCCTTGTCGTTGATGAAGACGAACTGCCCGTCGTAGTCGCCATTCGTCTCGCTCAGAGCCGGGTGGTGCGTGTCGGCCCAGAGGATCTCCTTACCGTTCTTGAAGCCCTCCTCCAGGATCTCGTTGCCGACGCCATACCCCCATCCCTGCCACGGTTCGGGCGTGAACACGCCGATCACCTTGAGCAGCCGCATGGAGGGCATGCCGATGACCAGCATCTGCCCGCTGTGGCCGCCGGAGCCGAACATGATGTACTCGTCGTGACGGCCCGTCGGCGTATAGGTCTTGAGGGCGGCCGTCACGTCGTCGGGGGTGAGGCCGCGGGCTTCGGCAATCTGCCGGGCGTCGCCGCCAAGCCCGTTGCCGTTTGACTGGGCCACGGTGCGAACGCCGGCCGAGCCGCCGGTTTCGCTTCCGCCGCACCCGGCCAGAAGGAACACGGAAAGCAGAGTCGCGGAGAAGATGGTCATGGGGTGCTTCACGGCAAGTGTCCTTTCAAAAGCGGTGCCATCACGCGTCAACCCGGCTCCCTGGGTGACTCCCACAGGATCGCGTCACGGTCCTGGCGCGGATATAGGGAATCCACCCTGATTGGGTCGTTGCAAAGGCCCGGGCGGCCTCGCAGAACGGGGTTGAATTCCGGTGGCGCCGGGCCGGCACCTTCGCGATCATTGGGCTAGCCGACGGGAGTTCCCGCGCTGCTCGGGCCCCGGGCGCCCCGGTGGACCGACAGGACAGTCAGCTCATGATCGATCACGTCATCGTTGCCCTCGACGGCTCGGAGCTGGCCCGTGAAGCGTTCGAATACGCGGCGCTGATTGCCGATGCCGCCGGCGCCGAGCTGTCGGTCCTGCACGTGGCCGAGCGGCTGCCGATTCACACGCTTCAGAAAGGCGGGCCCGACGACGACTTCATGCAGGTCGCCGAAGCCATCCGGTGCTGCGAGAGCTACTGCGAGTGGCGGGAGATGCCCCTGGAGGTCAACGTCGTCGACGGCCACCTGATCGACTGCCTCGCAAGCCGCTCCAACGAGACGACGCTCATCGTCGTCGGGCTCAAGGGGCGCTTTGCGCGGGTGGGCGTGGGATCGACCACGAGCTGGCTGATCCATCACGCCCGAGGCCCGATTCTGGTGGTCACGGGCCAGTCGCAGCGGCAGCTCAACCGGGTGCTGACCGTCTACGACGGCTGCGAGGCCTCGCGTCGCGCGACGGCCTTCGCCGAGCGGCTCGCGGCGCAGACCAAGTGGCCCCTGACCGTGCTCGCCGCACCGGGCCTGCACCAGGGTCTGGACGACGTCCTCGAAGGCGCCCAGGCGGCGACCTCCGACGGCCAGGTGATCACCCTTGGCTCGTCGGGACAATCCGAGGCCGCGCAGGTCGAGCGGGTCGCCGGGCTCGCCAGGCACGCGCTGCTCGTGCTTGGCGCCTACCCCGACTCCTGGATCCACCAGCTGTTCACCGGCGGCACGACCGGGCACATTCTGAAGCACGTCAAGGGGCCGATTGTGGTGGTGAGATAGAGGAAAGGGATTCCGGGTGGCCCCTCTCCTCTACGCCAACCCCCGAAGCAACGCCCCGACCACGTACGCCAGCACGGCGGCGAGGCTGCCGATGGCGAGTGTCTCGAGCCCGGCCGTGTACCACCGCTCACCGACGACGCGGCTCTTGAGGGCGCCCACGCTGAAGAACGCGATGCCCGTCAGGACGGCGCTGGCGGCGAGGGGGCTGGCCAGCACGCCCGGCGCGACCAGCTCCAGGATGAATGCCAGCAGGGGCAGCACTCCGATGACAATGAATGCAACGAACGTCGTCACGGCCGCCCGCCTGGCCGACGGCCCGCGCAGCGGCAACCCCAGCTCCTCCTGGAGCATGGTGTCCACCCATCGCTTCATGTCCGACGTGATGATGCTGACCGCCCGCTCCAGGTCCTCGCCCTCGAAGCCCTTGCTGGCGAAGATCTGCCTGATCTCCTCGCGCTCGCCCTCCGGGACGGCGGCGATGTGCGCCTCCTCCTCGCGGCGGGCCCGCCGGCGGACGGCCTGGTCGGCGCGGGTGCCCAGGTAGTTGCTCGCCGCCATGCTGAAGCCGTCGGCGATGAGGTTGGCGACGCCGAGCACGACCACGACCCCCGCCGAGAGCCGCGCGCCCTCGACACCGCACACGACGGCGAACGTCGTCACCGCGCCGTCAATGGCACCGTAGACGAAATCGCGCAGGTAACTGTGTCGCGTCGGGGCCGCCAGTCGATTCTCGATGGCGGCCGGCGTGTGATCCGCCTCGAGGTCGGTCAGGTCGGGCGGGGGCTGCTCGCTCATGCTTCACTCCTTCCGCCGCCGCCGCCGCCGGCGGATCACCGCCGGTGCCGGCCGGACCGTCGCCGTCGGCCCCGCTCGCCCGAAACGCGGCTCAGAACTTGATGGTCAGGTCGGCCCGCAGACGCCAGGTATCGTCACCGCTTTCGCCGACGGCCGCCACCTCGGGTCGCGACACGAGCGTCCACAGGTGCAGGCCGATGTCGTCGGTGAACTGGTAGTTGACGCCGACGACGCTTCCCCGAAAGTTGGTCGCGCGGACGAAGTCGTCCTGGGCGAAGGTCGCGAGCACGGCGTCCTGCTCAATGACCTGCCACTGGTAGTAGCCGCGCCAGTCCCCCTTCTTCTTCGACGACCCGACCGAGACGCCGACGGCCCAGCCCCGATCCTGTGAGATGTTGGCCTCGGAATTCCAGATGTACTCGCCTGATACCGTGACCGGCACGCCCCACCCGGTGTACGTCGCGGCCACGATCGGGTTGAGGATGCCGAAGTCCGACACGAACTGCGGCGGAATGCCGACGACGGCGTTGCCGGCCGCGCCCCCGACGCCGGCGACCGCGATGGGACGGGAGTACAGGTAGTAGCCGAGGGCGGCGTTCACCGCGAACTCTTCGGCGACATCGCCCCGGTAGACCGCCTGTGCGGCCAGCATGTAGACGTCATCGACCGTCGCGTTTTCGAGGACCGTGTATCCGCCCAGAATCAGGTCGAGCTCGTGCCGCGAGCCGTTGTTGATGCGGTAGCCCCCGACGATCCCCTCCGGGTTGACGTCGGCGTCCCACACGAGCTCGCCGTAGACGGGGTTGCGATAAAAGGGGTGGACGAACTTGCCCGCCGTGAGCCAAGAACCTTCCGCCCACTGGGGCCGGTAGGTCAGATACAGCAGGTCGATGCTGATCTGAAAGTCCTCGAAGCCGTCACCCAGCGTCACGTACGGCGAGTTGGGGTCGGAGCGCGTGCCGGTACGCACGCCGCCTCCGATGAGAAGCTCGTCATCCACCTGGTACGTCGCCCTGAGCCGGAAACGCAGGCGGGTTCGATGGCGGTCCTCGGCGTCCGGGCTGAGCGTGCCCTCGTATCGGAACCGCAGATCGCCATAGACCTCGAGGCGATCCCAGAGATCCTCCTCGTCGGCCCTGGCCTGCTCCATGGCGGCCTCCGCCAGCGCCGTGCCCGTCGAGTCAGGGGTGGGCGTCTTGGGGGCGGACCTGAGCTGGGCCTGCATCGCCTCGGCGAAATCCTGGAGTGCCTTGCGGGTCTGGGGCGACAACGAGTCGTCCTGCTCGAGGGTCCGGCGAAGCGTCTCGAGGGCCTGCTCCACGTCCGCCTGGCCGAGGGCCGGGGCGGCGTTGGCGAGGACCAGCGTCAACGCGACGGTGAACAGCCTCTTCATGACGCGCTCCTCAGCGAATCAGATACAGCAGCGGGAACAGGAAGATCCAGATCAGGTCAACGATGTGCCAGTACAGCCCGCCCAGGTCGACGGGCGTGAAGTACGCGGCGCTGAAGTGGCCGCGGAGCGTTCGGATCAGGAGCCACGCGATCACGGCCATGCCGGCGGCGACATGCAGGCCGTGCAGACCCGTCATCAGGAAGTAGATGGTGAAGAACATGTGCGCGTTGGCGGGTCGGTCCGGGTCGTAGGCATGGTGGATCTGCTCGCCGTGGCCTGGAGCGCCCTCGGACGCCGCCAGGGTCGGGGCGGCAAGGCCGGAGGGCCCCGTCTGGGCCAGCGGGATCGTCGAGCGGGGAATCCAGAACGCCTCGGACTCGGTCGCGGTCTCTCCCTCCGCAGCGCCGGCGGTGGCGGCGCCCTCGAAGCCCTCGAACGTCCTCATGTAGCCGATGATCCGCATCAGGTCGCCGTCGGAGAGCAGGGGATTGCCGCCTCGCGGCGGCATCTGGATGCCGGTGGTGTTCAGCGGATCGAAGGGCATGCGGCCGACCTTGATGAACGCCAGCAGCTCGTCGTCGGTTCTCTGGGAGATGAACTCGCTGCCGCGAATGTCCTTGCCCTGGCCGGGCAACCCCTCGCCGGCGGCCCCGTGGCAGGAGCGGCACGTTGCCGTCCACAGGTCCTTGCCGGAGACCGTGCTCACGACCGCCACCGCCTCGCCGGGCTCCTTGGTTTCCGGCAGCTCGTAGCCGTACGGCGCCTCGTAGAACGCCGTGCCCCCCACCAGGTGCTCGTGGAACTTGTGGGAGTACTCGATGTACTTGATGACGAGAAAGTCGCCGGCGAACAGCAGCGTCAGAAACAGGAACAGGGCGAGCAGCCGCCGATGGCCGACCTGGGCGCACCACACGGCCGTGGCCATCGTGAAGCTCGACAGGATCAGGACCACCGTGTTGATCGCGCCCCACGAGGTGTCGAGGAATTGGCTGCCGTACTCGAAGACATCGGGGTGATTGCCGCGGTAGACCGCGTAGGCGCAGAACAGGCCTCCGAACAGCAGCACCTCGGTGGCCAGGAACATCCACATGCCCAGCTTCGCCGCCTCGAACTGCTGGGCGGGGCTGTCAAAGTGGTGCTGGAGAAAGTCGGGGTGATCGTCGGCGTGGGTGTGGTCCGCGGCGCCTGTCTGAGTCGTGCTGTCATCCATGGTCGATCCCTTGCCGCCCCCCGACCCCCGCCGGTCAGATGATGGTCCGCGGCGCGAAGGTCATCTTGTCGAAGCTGTTCTTGTACGGCGACTCGCCGATCTTCCTGATCCGCCCCTTGCCGAGCTTGAAGCGGTAGCGGTTCGTGATGGGATCGGGGACGCGATGTACGACGCTGTTTGACGACGCGCGGGGTCGCGGGTCGTTGAAGTTCGTGTACAGCAGGCCGGGCCGGACGGCATCGGTGACCATGGCGATCCCCTCGCACGCCCCGCGGCCGATCCGGATCAGCCCTTTCTCCTGAAGCTTGGTGAAGCTCAGGTCATCACCGTCGACGCCGATGAAGCCGCCGGTCTGGATGAGGACGTCGTCGTTCTCGATCACGACGCGGTCGCCGCTCTCGATGCCGAGACGCCGCGCGTCGTCGGGATGGATCTCCACCCACGACTCCGGCCACCGCTGCATGATGTATGGCCGGCGGAAATCGTCGAAGAGGCTCTGCCAGTTCTCGTTGATGCGCCCGTTGTCCACCCACAGCTCGCCGTCGCGGGGCGTGATGCGATCATAGAAGTCCGAGAACAGCTCCCAGGGCGACTTGTGAAGCAGCCCCTTGCCGGACTGGCTCTTAAAGGTCGTCAGCCACTTCTGGTGAACGGTGGGTCCTTCCGGGTCGCCCGGATCGAGGGTCGTGTCATGCAAACGCTTCGTGCCCACGATGAGCCCGCGCGTCTTGGGGGAGTCAAAAAACCCGGCGTAGTCAAGGTACTCCCTGGACTCCGTCGCCTCCGTACGGTATCGAATCGGCGTCTGGATCCCGTGAGTGCCGAGCTCCCGCAGCAGCTCGTGGCCGCGCATTCCGATCTGCTTCGCGTAGACGACCAGCGGATGGTAGTTGAGCATGTCCTTGCGTCCGGACCGTGCCGCCTTCTCGAAGACGTCGTTGGAGTCGGTCCAGTCGAAGTCCTTGAAGCCCATCCGTTGGGCGAACTGCGAGATGATCCACCAGTCCGGCTGCGCGTCGCCGGGTGGGTCCATGAACTTCGAGTAGAGCCTCAGACGCCGCTCGCCGTTGCAGCGGGCGAAGTCGCATTCGCCCCAGGTGGCGGCCGGCAGCACGATATCGGCGAACTCGGTGCCGATCGGCTGCTGCAGGTAGATGTCCTGGTTCATGATCACCATGCCGCCGCTGTCGGCGCGCTTCTTGAGGGCTTCCACCGCGCTGCCCCGGTCGGCCCGGGTGATCTGGTGGGGGTTCTCGCTGGTCAGACGCCGGAAGGACGCGGCCAGGTCGTCGCTCGCCGTCATGGCCTGGATCCATGTCGTGCCGATGACCCAGGCGCTGCGCAGCTTGCCCGCCTCGACCCAGCGGTCGAGGTCGATCGGCTTCTTGCGGCGGCCTGCCTGTTTTTCCGGTGAATAGACACGCGGATACGACGCCGCGCCATACCAGCCGCGTTGGTGGCCGCCCAGTCGCGACACCATCTGCCCGGGGCGGTTGCCTGCGCCGCAGATCAGGGCCAGGGACGAGAACGACGTGGTGTTGAGGTAGTTGTTGGACCAGTAGTTGCCCTTTTCCAGGGCGAAGGAGGTCTTCGGGCGCTTCCCGTCCGTCGGCCGGGCAATCATTTCGGCGGCGCGGCGGATCTGATCGGCGGGGATCCCCGTCACCCTGGCCGCACGCCGCAGCTTGCTGTCGGGGTTGGCCAGGATCCACTCGCGGTACTGATCGTACGACGCCCCGAACCGTCCCCACGTCGTCCGCCACTGCCAGGGCGTGTTGCGGGTGCCGCGGCCGAAGCCGGAGTCGATCTCCCAGCGGTTGGCAACCCACTTGTCGATGAACTCCTGGTCCTGCCAGCCCTCTTCGAGAATGATCCTGGCCAGCGCCAGGTGCAGGATGGTATCGGTGCCGGGGATGATCTGCAGGACCAGGCCGCCGTGCTTCTCGGCCCAGACCGCGCCCGAGCTCTTGCGTGGCAGGACGAAGATCATCTTTGCCCCGCCGGGCATCATCCACTCAGTGAAGAGAACCGTCTTGGTCTCCCAGGGGTCGGTGCCGGAGATGAAGATGACGTCGGCGAGCGACCAGTCCTCGTAGCACGCGCTGAAGGGGATGATGCCCGCGTCGTCGACGCCGGCGGTGTCGGCGCCCGGCCCCGGCTTGTCGTGCGGCGCGTAGGCGGGCGTCTGGATTGCCTCGAAGGCCAGCTTCGAGATGGCGTAGGTGTTCTCGAAGTACTGGTAAGAGAACGTCTTCATACCCCAGGCCGAGACGCCGTAGGTGTCGATGACGTGGCGGCTCACGTCCACCATGACGTCCAGGGCGAGATCCCACGAGACGGGAACGAGCTTGCCGTTGACCCGCATCAGCGGCTGCTGCAGGCGGTCCCGCGTGGGGCTGTCGGCGTTGTAGCACTTCTTGGCGAGCATGCCGCCGCGGATCGAGTGGTTGCCCTTGCGGTTGACGACGGTGGCGTCGGGGTCCGACACGACCACCACGTTGTGCTTCTTGCCGTCAATGACGATGTGATTGTGCTGGGTGGGGCTGGCCCAGGCGCCGGTGAGCATGGGCAGCGGATAGCGCACGCCCAGCGCGTTCTGGCTTGGCTCCGTGCCGCCGTCCTTGCCGACCGGCCAGGTGTACGCCTTGTAACCGCAGCCGACGATGCAGTAGTCACACACGGTCGTGACGACCTTGGCGTCAGGCGGCGGGATGGGGACGGAGTCCAGGGGTTGATAGTCGTCTGACATGGTTCGTGCTCACGCGAGTTCGAGGTTGTCGTGGACGCCGTAGATGAGCCCGAGAATGCCCACCGCGTGAAGATCGTTGCCGTCCGCCTCCAGCACGATCTGCGGCAGGCTCTGGGTCGCGTGCCCGGCCACGAGCATTCCGTGCCTTGTGAGGTCGTAGGTTGTCAGGTGCTGGGGGCAGGGGCCGGCGACCTTGTAGACCGGGTCGTACGCGCCGTACATCGCCGCCCCCATGTGGGCGCAATAGGCGCTGAATGCCACGATGTCCTGTCCGGGGCCGACACCCCCGCCGGCGCGGCGGCCGAGCTTGATCAGGATGCATCCGGAGTACAGCTCGCTGTCACCGGGATAGAGAAACGGCACCTGCTTGTCCTGCTCGAGCGCGGACACGGTCCCGATGAGCTTGCGCGGGTAACGGGCGAAGCGGGCCGGGCGGCCCGCGTCCTGGGCCAGCACACGGGCCCCGAACAGGTCGCCCAGGAGAACCGCGGCGACGCCGGCCCCCGTGACCGCCAGCATGTGGCGGCGGCTCACGCAAAGGTCGGCCGCGGAGCAGGGGTGCGTGGACTTCGGGCACGTCGAGGTCATGGCGTTGCCTCCGTGCGGGCGAACCGGATCACCTCGTAGGGCGGCAGCTCCGGTCGCTCGATGATCACCTCGCTGCCGCTGAGGCTCTCCAGGAATTCGAGAAGGTCATCCTTCTCGGCCGACGTGAGACCCAGCGGCCGCAGCAGAGGGCTCCGGAGAGGGTCGTCGCCGCCGCCGGCGTCGTAGAAGTCGACGACCTCAGCCAGGGTCGCAAAGGCGCCGTTGTGCATGTACGGGGCCGTGTACACCAGGTACCGCAGCGGAGGCGTGCGGAACTTGCCCTTGTCCTGCTCGCGCTTGGTCGTGTAGTACAGTCCCAGGTCGCGATCGGCTCTGCGGTACACGTTCTCGGGCACGCCGCGGGCGTAATGCTGGTATCTCAGCGCGATCTGCGCCAGCGCGTCCTGCTCGAAACGGGCCTGCTTGGGGACGCCGAGGTTGTGATAGCTCTCGTCGGTCAGCAACGGCCCGTGATGGCACTGGATGCAGCCCGCCTTGCCCTCGAAGAGGTCCAGGCCGCGCCGGGCGGACCGCGACAGGGCCGAGGTCTCGCCCCGCATGTAGCGATCGAAGGGGCTGTCGGTCGAGTTCGTCTCGGCCCGCTCGAAGGCCGCGATCGCCCGCAACGCAAGGTGATAGGTGGGAGCGTCGACGCCGAAGGCATCGCGGAAGAGCTCGACATAGCGCGGGATCTGCGCGAGGCGCTCTTCGGCCATGGCCTTGTCCACGTTACCGGCGAGGTTGCCGCTGGCGGCGCTGTCGGCCTGGGCCTCCAGCGAGGTCGCCTCGCCGGCCCAGAACAGCTTGGCCAGATAGGCGCTGTTGATGACGGTCTGGCTGTTGCGCCAATGCCACGTGCCCGGATACCCGCGGGAGATTGCGTTGCCTTCGCCCCACCCCACGTCGGGCAGGTGGCAGGTGGCGCACGAGGTCGAGGTGTCGCCGGAGAGCCGGTTCTCGAAGAACAGCAGACGGCCCAGCTCGACCTTGGCCGGGGTGATCGGATTGTCGGCGGGCACCGGCGGGCGCTCGGCGATCGCGGCCAGGGCCGGGAACCCGTGGCTGGTCGCTTCGGGGGCGGCCAGCTCCTCGGGCGGGTGGGGGCGCGCCTCGAAGGCGCCCGTGCGGTCGGCGTAGACCACGATGACGACGTTGACGGCGACGAAGGCGACGAACGAGGCGATGGGGATAAGCGGCGACAAACGCCGCGCTTTCGAGGATGCGTCCATGGCTAATTGCTCCCCAGCGTTCGAAGCGAGTAAGGCGGGCGCTGCGGGCGCTCGACGGTCACCGGCTCGCCCGTCAGCGCTTCGAGGAACGCCACGAGGTCGGCCTTCTCCGCGGCGCTGAGACCCAGCGGTTTCAGCGAGGCATCCTTGCCCCGACCGGGGCCGCCGCCGCCGTCATAGAAGTCCACGACGTCGGCGAGCGTCGCCAACGAACCGTCGTGCATGTACGGCGCGGTGGCCGCGACCTCCCGCAGCGTCGGCGTGCGAAAACGGCCCCAGTCCTCCTGTCTCTTCGTGATGGCGTAGCGACCGGGATCCTCGCGCAGTCCGGCCGCGTCCAGCCCCATCGTCCGAAAGAACCGGCGGAAGGTGATGTGCCGCAGCGGCTCGTTGAAAATATCGGGGTTCGGGGCAAGCCCGAGGTTGTGAAAACGGCCGTCGGAGAGCATGGCGCCGTCGTGGCACCGGAGGCACCCGGCCTTTCCCTCGAACAGGGCCAGCCCGCGTGTCGCCTGCTCCGTAAGTGCCGACTTGTCGCCCTGCAGGTACCGATCGAACGGCGATCCGGGGGCCTGCAGCGTCGTCACGAACGCGGTGAGACTGTTGAGAATGCGGCCATAGCTCGGCTCACCCCCGAACACGTCCTTGAAGCCCTGCTCGTAGACCGGCACCTGACGCAGCCGCTCGATGATCAACCGGCCGTCCGCCTGGAAAAAGTGCGCTTCGGCGATGTGGTCGCGCATCACGGTCGGCAGGTCGGACGCCGGCAGCCGGCCGTCCCAGTAGACATAACGGCCGTGCACCACGTTCAGGAGCGTGGGCGTGTTGCGGAAGTACCGGCTTCCGGGGTAGCCCGCCGACAGTGCGGCGCCGTCCGTCCAGGCGCGGGCGGGGTCGTGGCACACGGCACAGCTCAGCGTGTCGTTGCCGGAGAGCCGCGTGTCGAAAAAGAGCATCCGTCCCAGCTCGACGCGGCCCGGGTCGGGGGTCGTTGTCCCCGGCAACGGTGCGAACGGCGCCGGTTGAGGACCCTGGGCGGCCGCGACACCGATCAGGATCACCATCGCGACGAGCGTCAGGCGGCCGGTTCCTTCCAGCCGTCTCGCCCTCGCCCCGAATTGTTGTCTCATCGTCGTCACGCGCCGAGGGAAGTTTCGGGAGGGTCGGTCCGTTTGGGTATGGGGATCCTGACCCGTTTGTCAGCCCCTGCCTCGCGGGGCCAAGCATACAGGATCACCATCGGGCTGCCAGCGGCGCCGTCGAGTCACCCGCCCTATGACGGCCGCCGCTTGTCGATGGTCAGCGTCACCCGCCGTGATCGGCCGGCGGATCGGCGGCGGGGAAGAAACGGTCGCGCCACAACGTACAGACCGGCCACTGCAAGCAGCGTCACGACCCAGAACTGCCAGTCACCGACGGGCATCACGCCACCCCCAGGGCGGGAAGGCCGTGGTACACGACCAGCGCCGCCAGATAGGCCAGGCCCGACATGTAGCCGAGCTGCAGCAAGGGCCATTTCCAGCTTCCCGCCTCCCGGTGCGTGACCGCCAGCGTCGGCAGGCACTGCATGGCCAGCACGAAGAAAACGAGCAGGCTCGCGGCGGTCCTGGCCGAGAACAGCGGCGACCCGTCGGATCGCGTGGCCGAGACGATGCGGCCGCGGAGGGTGTCGTCCTCGTTGGGGTCCGACTCGGCGCCGGTCAGCACCACGGACATCGTCGAGACGAAGACTTCTCGGGCCAGAAAGCTGCTCAGAACGCCGATCGTGATCTGCCAGTCGAATCCGACCGGCTCGAACGCGGGCTCGACGGCGCGGCCGATACGCCCCATGAAGCTGCTCGACTTGGCGTGGCGGGCCTCGAGGGCCGCCGCCTCGTCCCGAAGCAGGGACGCCCGGCTCGACGCGGCGTCGTCGCGCCCGGCCGCCTCCGCGCGGAGCTGGACGGCCGCGGCCGGGGGCTCGACGTGGGGGTACTCGCCAAGCCACCACAGCACGATGCAGATGGCCACGATCACCGTCCCGGCCTTGCGCAAGAAGATACGGGCCCGGTCGAGGGTCGTCAGCAGGGCGGCCCGGACGTTGGGCAACCGGTACGTCGGCAGCTCGATGACCAGCGGCGGCGACGGCCCCCGCAGGATCGTCCGTCGCGCGATCAAGGCGCTGAGCAACGCGGTCACCGCGCCCAGCCCATAGCAGCCGGTGAACGCCAGGCCGGCCAGCAGCGGGCGGCCGCCAAAGAGCATGCCGATGAGCAGCACGTACACGGGCAGGCGGGCCGAGCAGCTCATGAACGGCGCGACGAGGATCGTGGCCAGGCGGTCCCGGCGATCGGGGATGAGCCGCGCCGACATGATGGCGGGCAGGGCGCACGCATGGGCGGAGAGCAAGGGGACGAACGACTGGCCCGGCAGACCGAACCGCCGCATCAGGCGGTCCATTACGAACACGGCCCGGGCCAGGTACCCGGTGTCTTCCAGCAGGCTGATGAGAAAGAACAGCAGGCAGATCTGCGGCAGGAACACGACGGTGCCCGCGACGCCGGCGACGATCCCGTCCACCACGAGATCATGAAGGGCGCCGGCCGGGATCAGTCCGCCCAGACCCTCGCCGAGGCCGGCGAAGATCAGCTCGATCAGGTCCATGGGCACCGAGGCGAGCGAGAAGATGGCGTAGAACAGCCCTGTCATCACGGCGGCGAAGAGGACCAGCCCCAGCACGGGGTGCGTGAGCACGGCATCGAGCCGATCCGTCGGGGTGGGGCCTGCCGCCTCCGGCGGGCCGGTGGCCGCGTCGCCGACGACGTGGCGGGCCCACTCGGCGGCCTCCTGGGCCCGGGTGCCGTCCGGCAGCACGGCCCGGCTGAGCTGCGGCGCGCACATCGCGGTCATCAGGGTCTGCATCCCCTCCCCCGTGCGGGCGCTCACCGGGATCACCGGGCAGCCGAGGTGATCGCTGAGCTTCGCGGCGTCGATGGCAATCGAGCGGCGCCGCGCCAGATCGATCATGTTCAGGGCCACGACGGCCGGCAGGTTCTGCTGCAATGCCTGGCTGACGAAGACGAGGCTGCGCGACAGGTTGGTGGCGTCGGCCACGATGACCACGGCCTCGGGCGGCGTCGTCGAGGGCAAGCTGCCCCGAAGGTAGTCGCGGCAGAGCCGCGACTCCGGCCGGTCAAGGTTGAGACCGTAATGGCCGGGCAGGTCGACGAGGCTCAGCTCGTGGCCGGCGATGATCAGCTTGCCGATGCGGGCGTCGACCGTCGTGCCGGGGAAGTTGGCCGTCTTGGCGCGGAGACCGCACAGCCGGTTGAAGAGCGTTGTCTTGCCTGAGTTCGGATTGCCCACGACGGCAATCACGGTGGGCGCGCCACCCCTGCGACGCGCTCGCGCCGCGACCGGTGCCGCGCTTGTCCCGGTGCTCATTGCGTGGGTCCGGTGGCCGCGTCGGTGCGGTCAACGGGAACGACAAGGACCTTTCTGGCCATGGCCGCCGACAGCGCGAGCCGCGTGGTCGCGACCTGGACGATGCACGGCTCGCCCGCGCGGCACACCCGCAGGGGGCATCGATCGGAGAGCCCCATCGCCGCCAGAAGCTCCCCATCGTCGCCGGTCATCATGCACCGGTGGACCATCGCCTGGCACCCGCGGCCCAGCGACGACAGCGGTACTGCCTCGTCGATACGGGCCGGATCGGGGGGACCGGGATGGGATCGTGCCGGCATGCTCATCAACCCTTGAGGCCGCAGGCTACTTGAGAATGAGATTCAATGCCACTTCAGACGCCCAGACCAGCCGCAGACGCCCATTTTGCCATGTCATCGGATGTTTCTGTCCTGATCCATGGCCGCCGGTCACCGTTCGCGACCACGGCCCCCGCCCGAGCGGGGCGGGTCGTGGCGGCGGCGGGCGAAGACGAGCCGGCCGTTCTCACTGTCGCGGCGCTGGTAGCCCAGCAGGTGGAAGATCTCGCTGACGTACCAGCGGGCCACCCGCGGATCGATGGTGACGGCATGGGTGCGTGTCGGGTGCGGGCGGACACCGGGAAGCCGCGTCACCAGGTTGCCGAGCCGCGATCGACGCAGCATGGTCGAGACCTCAAGCCAGAACGGCTTGACCGACCGCACCAGGAAGAACCCGTCCTCGCCCATGTCCTGGTACAGGGGCATGAAGATCCGCCCCGCCTGCTTGGCCCGGACCACGCCGTCACGATTGCGGGCAAGCGGCTGACCCGTGCCCACGGCCTGGAAGTTCTCAAAGCCCGGAAGCATCCGAAAGGAGTCACTCTCCTCCAGCGGGTGTCGATCGCGCAGCTCGAAGTACCGGGGCAGGCCGTTGGCCGCCTCCGACAGCCGGCGTGTCCACGGACCGGTGGGCTCCTGCGGCAGCACGCCGGTGAGGGCGAGGGCCAGCCGGACGGCCGCCTCGTGGAGGTCCACGGCGGCGGGATCGTCGTGCTGACCCGCCTCGAACCCCAGGGTGAGACAGCCGAGACGATGGGCGTAGTCGGCGATGGTTCCGTGCACGTGCTCCTCGAACCCCAGGATCGTCGGCACGGGAAAGTGCCGGGCGAACTGCCGGTTGGGCAGCGTGTCATTGATCACCGTGAACGGAGCACTGCGGCTCGAGGTCGTGTGGAGGTCGAGCATCTGGACGGGACCGCGTCGTGACTCGAAGACGTCGTGCAGCGCGGCCCGCAGCTCGATCAGCTCGCCGTCCTCGGGGGTGCCCATGCGCTTCATTCTCGCCGGCGTCCACTGCCGGTTGAGGTCCTTGGCCACGTACCGCCGGCCTTCGGCCAGGGCACGCCGGTTGCCGACGAGGCCGACGATCTCCCCGCGGGCCGGCGGCCGCTCGCGTGACAGCGTCTCGAAGACGCGCTGCAGCGCATACACGCCGGCCGGCTCGTTACCGTGAATCCCCGCCACGCACATCAGCGTGGGCCCGGGTTCCGCGCCGCGGTATCGGCCGATGACACGCTCGATTCCGGCAAGGGGGCTGGTCACGCTTTCCTTTCTCCCCGGCCCTCGAGCAGGTGCGCCGTGATGGTGACGAAGTCGTGCTCGCTGACGATCCCCACCAACCGGTCGTTCTTGACCACGGGCAGGCAGGAGATGCCGTTCTCACGCATCCGCTCGATTGCCTCAAGGGTAGACGTCTCCGGAGTCACGGTCACGGGGTCCGTCTGCATGATGTGGCTGACCGGGACCGCCCGGGCCTTGCCGCATGGCAGCTCCTGGGCGATGAATCGCAGAATCGACCGGGACGAGACGAGGCCGACCAGGCGGTGATCGTCGTCCTCGACCGGCACGTGACGTATGTTGCGCCAGGCCATGACGCTGGCCACGAGGTCGATCACCTCGTTTTCGTGCACGGTGAACAGGTCGGTCGTCATGTACTGGCCGATCCGGTCGTAGTTGTGCTCCAGCCGTCCCGCCTCGCTCAGCCTGGCGGGTGGCCAGTCGTGCACCGGACGCTCTTTCTTTCGTCGTCTTGACATGGCTCCCACCAGTGCCCGCAGGCGCTCGAACGAGGTTCCGGCGTTGCCCATGGCCGCGTAGGACTTCATCATCCACTCGGCCCCCGTCTGTCTCGTGGCCACACGATCGCGGATGATCCCGAGGTATCTCCTGATGTCGGCGATGTCCACGCCCGACGCGCGGAGCCCGCTCTCCGCCAGGGGCAGCAGTTGGTCGGCGATCAAGTCGGCAGCGGCGTGGCGGCGCCCGTCGGTCCAGGTCAGGTGCGCGTCGAGCCCCTGGCGGGCGGCCGCGATGAAGTTCGCCCGCGCGGCGTCGAACTCGATGAGCTGCCTTACGTCGTCCGCACCTGCGGCGAGGGCAGACATCAGGCCGTACCAGAATGCCGCGTTGGCGATCTCGTCGACGAGCGTGGGGCCCGCGGGGAGGATCCGGTTCTCGATGCGAAGGTGCGGCTTGCCGCCGGAGATGCCGTAGCACGGCCGGTTCCAGCGATACACGGTCCCGTTGTGCAGGCTCAGGGCCCGCAGCCGCGGGATGCGGCCTTCTGCCAGCTCCACGAACGGATCCTCGTCGACATCCAGCCCCATGTACGCGCGGAACCGCGTGATGTCGTCCTGGTAGACCTCGAGCACCGACTCGCGGACCCAGTCGTTACCGAAGCTTACGCGGGCGGTGCGGTCCTCGATGTGGTGGGCGGGCCGGCGGGTGTCGATGGACTGCTCGAAGACCGCGATGCGGGTCTCACGCCAAAGACGCTTGCCGAAGATGAATGGCGAGTTGCAGGCGACGGAGAGGATCGGCGCCGCCACGAGCTGCGCGATGTTATAAAGGCGGGCGAACTCGGCCGGGGCGACCTGGAAGTGGAACTGGACGCTCGTGTTGCAGGACTCCAGCATCACCGAGTCGTGCTTGACGTTGATCTCGTCCGTGCCCCGGAGCCGAAGCTCGAACTCGGAGCCGCGGCTCGCCATGAGCGCGTCGTTGAGGGCGCGGTAACGAGGCAGCGGGGACATGTTGTCGAGATCGAGATCCGTCTGACGCAGCGTCGGCAGGATTCCGGTGAGCACGACGTCGGTGCCATGCCGAGCCGCGACCTCCCTCACCCGCGTCTCCGCCTCGCGCAGGCCCGTCTCCAGAAGGCTCAGGCAATCGCCGCCGAACAGGATCGGCGGGAGGTTGAACTCCAGGTTGAACAGCCCCAGCTCGTGCGTGAAACGGTCGTCGTCGAGATCGGCCAGGATCTCCACGGCCCTGGGCGCGGGTCGCCAGGTCTTGTCGACGAGCGCGAGCTCCTGCTCGGCGCCGATCCGCCGGACGCCTGACTCGATCAGGCCGTCGGCGATCATCTGCTCCAGCGCGCGGAGGTCCCGCAGGACGGCCCTGGTGAAGACCCGAAGGCGGGCCGGGTCGGCAACCGGACTGGCTTTGAGCCCCGTCACGCAGCACTCCGAACATTGGCAAAGGACCGGGGTCGCGACGACGACCGCGCCCCCGGTTCCCGGTCCCCCGGCTCAATCACTCAGGAAGGGTACACCTGCAGCACGTCCAGCGTCGTCACAACGCCCACCACGTGGTCCGCATCGTCCACGACGATAACCCGGTGAACGCCCTGCTCGGCCATACGGCGGGCGATCGCGGGGATCTTCTCGTCCACGGTCGCGGTCACCGGATCGGTGGTCATGAACTCCTCGACCGTGCCCAGGTTCTCCGGGCCGAAGTCGATGTCGGAGTCGATGCCCTCGGCGAGCGACTGGAAGAACGAGCCCGGCCTCGACCCGACCGGTCCCGCCACGCAGCGATGAAGCAGATCGGTTCTCGAAACGACACCGATCACGCGCATGAGAACATCCACGACGGGCACGCCGGAAATCGCGTTTGCCTCCAGGACATGGGCCAGCTCCCGCGCGGTCGTATCGGCGGAGATGCACACGGGGTCCGAGGTCATGATGTCCTTGACGAGCTTTGGCGTGGTCGTTGTCTTACCTGCCATGGTCGACCCCTTTCTGTGCAAGTCGCACGATCAATCCTCACAATCCTAGTTGAACCGCGCAGAGGTGTGCAGACCACGGGGAAAAGACCCTGTTTTCGTGCGAGCGAAGGGGCCGCCCGCCGTGCCCGCGGCCCCCGGCCCCGATGGGGTATGCTCCACTCAAGAGAGACCGTGTCAGACCGTGACCGAACCGAACCCGGGGCTCGTGGCGACCCGCCCACGACGGGGCGGCTGCTTGCGCTGGCGATCCTGGGCTGGCTGGCGGTGCTGGCCGTCGACTTCTTCGTGCACGGCGGGGCGCTGGCCCGCCTGTACTTCGTCGAGGACGATCCGTTCCTTTTACCGCCGGGCCGTGCGTTCGCCCTGATCCCGGTCGGGTACGCCGGCTACGCCCTGCTGACGGTTCTCCTCGTGTGGCTCATGGTCCGGCTGGGTGAACGGGGTGCGCGGCAGGGTGCCGTGTTCGGCTTCGTGCTGGGGGCGCTGGTCTGGGGCGCATTCGGCCTCGGGCTGCTGTCCATCTCGACGGCGCGGCCTCTGCTCGTGGCGGGCTGGTTCGTGGGAGAGACGGCGGCGATGGCCGCGGCCGGCGCCGTCATCGGCGCGGGGCTTGCCGGCGGACGGCTGTGGCGGATCGCGGTCGTCGTGATCGGCGGCTTGCTCGCGCTGGCGGCACTCACGATTGTCCTGCAGAATCTCGGCTGGGCGCCCGCAATCAAGACCGGTGCGGGCGGGCCCCGATGACGGTGACCTTTGACCAGATCGTGGCCGCTCGCACGCGCATCGCCGGCGGCGTGTTCTGCACGTCGTGCAACGAGTCGATCGCGCTGTCAGAGCTGTGCGGCTGCACGATCCACGGCAAGCTCGAGTACATGCAGCGAACCGGGAGCTTCAAGGAGCGTGGCGCGCGCAACGCGCTGCTGCAGCTGTCCGGCACACAGCGGCGATGCGGCGTCATCGCCGCCTCGGCGGGCAACCATGCCCTGGCCCTGGCCTACCACGGCCGCGACCTGGGCATCCCCGTCACCGTGGTCATGCCCGCCCACGCGCCGCTTATCAAACGCACGAGATGCCGGCAGATGGGCGCCGCCCTCGTTCTGCACGGCAAGAACATCGCCGAGAGCAAGCTGCGGGCCGACGAGATCGCCGCCCGCGACGACCTCATCTATGTGCACGGCTATGACGATCCGGCGATCATCGCAGGCCAGGGCACGATCGGCCTGGAGATCGTCGAACAGGTCCCGCAGTGCGACGCGATCATCGTCCCCATCGGAGGCGCAGGGCTGATCGCGGGCATCGCCCTCGCCGTCCGGACCGCGCAGCCGGAGACGCGGATCATCGGCGTTGAGCCGAAGCACGCCGCCAGCTACACGGCGGCGGTCGCTGCCGGGGAGCCGGTCACCTTCGACGTGCGCCCGACGCTGGCCGATGGCCTGGCCGTGCCCCGGGTCGGCGACACGGCGTTCGCCGTGGCCCGGTCCCGCGTCGATCGCGTGGTCACGGTCAGAGAGAAGGACCTGGCGCTGGCCGTGCTCCGTCTTGCGGAGCTCGAGAAGGGCGTCGTGGAAGGCGGGGGGGCGGCGCCGCTGGCGGCCTTTCTCTCCGGGGCGCTGTCGGATCTGCATGGGGCCCGTGTGGTGCTCGTGCTCGCCGGGGGCAACATCGACCCCACGATCCTGAGCCGTGTGATCGAGCACGGGCTCGTCGTCGACGGCCGGCTGGCGAAGTTCACGGCGGTCATCGCCGACCGGCCGGGCGGACTGGCCGCGCTCGCCGAGGCCATCGGGGCGGCCGACGCGAGCATCAAGCAGGTCTCGCACGAGCGCGCGTTCGGCGCTGCCGACGTGTCAATCGTCCATGTGAACTGCACGGTCGAGACCCGGGACCGTGATCACATCAAAGACCTGCTGGAATCGCTGCGGTCCGGCGGTATCCGGGTCGTCGAGCGAAGCGTCATTTCCGGACCTTCGACGATCGAGCCGGACGAGAACGGGGCGAGAATCGGGGATGACATCTGTTGACCCCCGCTCTAAGGTTGGCCGGAGATGGCGAGACTCGCTACGGACGCCGGACGCGCGGTGACGCCGGACTTCGGCCCGGTGGAGATCCGGATCGACGGCGTTCACAAGTCCTTCAACGACAACGAGGTCCTGCGCGGCGTGAGCCTGGACATCCGCCGGGGCGAGATCGTCGCCCTCGTCGGCGGGTCGGGCTGCGGCAAGTCCGTCCTTCTGGAGCACATCATCGGCCAGCTTTCGCCGGACCTCGGCCGCGTCCTTGTCGCCGACCATGAGACGGAGCCCGTGCGGCTGACCGATCTGGCCAGGGTGGACGAGGACAAGATGGACCGTATCCGCACGCACTGGGCGATCGTCTTTCAGCGCAACGCGCTTTTCTCCGGCACCGTGTATGAGAACATCGCGCTGTGGCTCCGAGAGGTGAAGCGTCTCGACGAGGATCAGATTGCCCCCATTGCCCGCACCGCCGTCCTGTCCGTCGGTCTCGACGCCGATCAGGTGCTCGAGAAGGACCGGGACGAGCTCTCCGGCGGCATGGCCAAGCGCGTGGCCGTGGCGCGGGCGCTGGCGATGGATCCGATTCTCATGTTCTATGACGAGCCGACCACCGGGCTCGATCCTCAGCACGCGGGGCGGATCGACGAGCTGATCTGCAAGACGCACCGGCAGGGGCTGGACCTGCCCGTCCCGCGCACGACGCTCATCATCACGCACGACAAGGACCTGCTGTACCGCCTCGAGCCGCGGGTGATCATGCTGCACGAGGGCACCGTCTTCTTCGACGGCTCGTACCGTCAGTTCGAGCAATCCGATTCGCCGGTCATCCGGCCCTATTTCGAGCTGATGCCGGCCCTGCAGCAGCGATCGGCTTGACCGAGGCGCTCGCGGCTCCAGCGCGGCCGCGGGGGTCGTACCGGAGCGAGTGTCGGCCGGACGGCCGTACGGAGCGCTGCTGTGCGTCGGCTCAGACCCGCCGGATGAATCCGGCGGGTCGTACCGGAGCGAGTGTCGGCCGGACGGCCGTACGGAGCGCTCTGAATAGACCTGCCACGTGACCGCGTTCGCCTCCGGCGTTGCGGTCACGTGGCGGTTTGCGCCCCCGAGAGCTTCTTGACACGGTGCTGCAGCTCGCTGAGCTCCGACAGGATCAGCGGCAGCTGATTGCCGTCGGGGATCCGCGTCGTCTGCCCTTCGACGTGGCTGAGGAGTCTTTGGATCTCCCCCGCCTGAAGGTGCAGCACCCCAATGAGATCCTCCAACACGGCTCTCAGTTGTTCATCCGACATCAAGTTAGCTCCCGACTGGAGTTGTCCGCCCCTGTCCAGGGCGGGGGGATTACGAAACGGCCGCTCAAATCAGACCCGCCGGATCGAATCCGGTGGGTCGTAGGAGCGAGTATCGGCCCGGAGGGCCGTACGGCGCGTCACAACTAGAAACAGCGTCTGTTGATCTCGTCGGCGACGAGCTCCTTCAGCCGCTTCACGTTTCTCGTCTCCTGGCCCTTGAGTTCCGTCCAGAACGACCGGAGAGCATCGTGCCCCTCGGCGTTGGCAATGTACTGATCGTACCGCCACAACGCGTCGAGTCGCTTGGCGAGCTCCTTGACCAGGTCATGATCATGGTCCGCGGCGCCGGCGGTCTCTCCCATGTGCTGGTACTCTTTTTCGGCGGCGAGTGTCATGTGCGTTCTCCTTATAGCAGAACTGCCGGGTCTCAAGACCTCTCGGGCACGGGTTCTCTCCCGGCGAACTCGCGCAGCAGACCGATCACGGCATCGTCCTCGACGGGCTCGAAGTTCTCGTAAAACTGCCCGATGGCCCAGAAGGTCTCAGGTTCGTGCAGGCAGATCAGACGCGTGCAGCGGCGGCGGATCTCTCCGAGACGCTCCGAGGGCCCGACCGGCACGGCGACGATGATCTCATGCGGTCCGGCGGCCGGGATCGTCTGGAGGGCGGCGATCATGGTCGAGCCCGTGGCGATGCCGTCGTCGGTGACGATCACCGACCGGCCCCGCATCGGCGCCCGCGGGCGCACGGCGCGCACGAGCGCGCGGCGGCGCTCGATCTCGGCAAGCTGGAAGAGACGCTCCTGCTCGATGTACCGTTCGTCAGCGCCGGCGACCCTGCAGATCGTCTCGTCGAGATACACGGAGCCGTCTTCGCAAACCGCCCCGATGGCCAGCTCCGGCTGGACCGGGGCCCGCAGCTTGCGCGACAGCACGACATCGAGGTCGCCGCCCAGCGCGCGGGCCAGGCCCGCCCCGATCGCGACACCCCCCCGCGGAATGCCGAGCACGAGCGGATCGCGCAAGGGGAGCCGCCCGAGCTCCTCCGCCAGGCGGTGCGCTGCATCCTCCCGGTCGCGGAACATGGTCTCTCCCGTCGGCTCGGCGCAAAGACCGGCCGCATCGGAATTAGGTCCAGACACGGGTAGCGAGGCCATGGGGAATCGGCCCCCTTTGGCCAGATCTCGTACGCCGCGTAGCTACTCTCCCGTATCCCGACGCGTTGCCGCCTCGGGCTCGTCTTGTTCGGAGGCGTCCGGACGACCCGTGGGGGCGGCCGCCTCCAGCCAGAAGTCGTGGGCGCGTTGCACGGCGAGGGCCAGCACCGTGTCCTGTGGGTACTGGCCCTGCGAGTCGCGCACGCCGGTTGGAACGCCGGTGAGCAGCTCCAGCGCCTCGTGAACGGTGTCCACGGCGAAGACGTGAAAGCGACCCTGCTCGCACGCCTCGACAACGTCTTCGCGGAGCATCAGGTCGCCGGCGTTCGAGGCCGGGATGATCGCGCCTTGCGTGCCCGTCAGCGCCACGTCGAGGCACGTGTCGAAGAACCCCTCGATCTTCTCGTTGACGGCGCCGACGGCCAGAACATGGCCCAGCTGGTCGATGGCGCCGGTCATGGCGAGGTCCTGACGGATGGGCAGCTTCGTCAACGCGCTGAGAAGGCAGCAGATCTCCGCCCCGGAAGCCGAGTCGCCGTCGATGCCGCCGTAGCTCTGCTCGAAGGCGATGGAGGCGTCGAACGCCAGTGGGTGGCTGGTCTGCAGCAGGAACCGCAGCAGGCCGCCGAGGATATAGAACCCCTTGGTGTGGATCGCGCCGCTCAGCGCCGCCTCCCGCTCGATGTTGATCACGCCCGCCGTTCCCGGCCCGATCGTCGCGGTGATCCGCGCGGGGAAGCCGGAGGTCACGGCCCCGGCCTGCAGCACCGCGAGGCCGTTGATCTGACCCACCGTCGCCCCGGCCGTCTGGACGCGGATCGTTCCGTCGGCCCGCATCTCCCGGAAACGCCGGGAGGGGAGATCCGCGCGCCGCTTCGTCCGCCGGATCGCTTCGCGGATGTCGTCGCCAAGAACCCGGTCGTGGCTGTTGCGACCGGCCAGATAGGCGCCCTCGCGGGCGAGGTCGGCAATTCGGCCGAACACCGTCGTGAGCTTTCCGGCGCGGCCCGCGATGCGGGCCCCTTGCTCGACGAGCGCCGCCACTGCCGTGCGATCGAGCGGCGGCAGCTGCTCCTCCCGCGTGATGCGAGCGAGCACGCCTGCATAGAACTGGAAGCTCGAGTCGTCGCGCGGAATCACCGTGTCGAAGTCCGACAGCACCTTGAAGAGGTGAGGGAAGTCAGGGTCCAGCGCGTCGAGCGCGTAATACGTCTCGGCGTCGCCGAGCAGCAGGACCTTGACGTCGATGTCGATCGGCTCCGGCTTGAGCGAGGGAGTCCACCAGGGCATCGAGAACTCCGGCGGCACGATGTCCAGCCGGCGTGTGCGCAGCGTGCGCATCAGCACCTTCCAGGCGCCGGGCTCGACGAGGACATCGCGGACCTCCAGGATCAGGTAGCCGCCATCGGCTCGAAGCAGCGAGCCCCCGCGGATCATGAGGTGATCGGAGTGGAGCATGCCCATCGGCCCCACCTCGCGATCGACCATGCCCAGCAGGCCGGCCATCGTCGGCGCATTCTCGATGATGACCGGGCACCCGTCGGCGCAACGCGCCAGCAGCACGTTGACGCGGTAGCGTCGCGTGAAGTCCTCGTCGCCGCCCGACCCGTGCACCTGCCGTTCCACCACGTCGTCGACCAGCTCGCTCAGAAACTCCTTGACGCCGGGAACGGGAAAGTCCGACGCGATGCGCTCGACGAACTGCGCAAGGATCAGGCGGGCTTCGCCTTCGATGAACGGTCCGAGCGCGTCCGCGTGCTCCCGCCGGATCTCGTGCACACGCCGGTTCACCTCCGCAAGCTGCTTCTCGAAAGCCTCACGCTGGCGGTTGTACTGCTCGAACTGCTCGTCGCTGACCTTGCCCTGGTCGTGCAGCCACTCGAACTCCTGGGGCGGCACGGGCTTGCCCTCGACCACGGGGAAGATGAGCGAGTGGGCCACGGGGCCCATGGGCAGCGTGACCAGGGCCAGCCCCGCGTCCTGCAGGGCCTTCTCGAACGGGGCGACCACCGCCCGCACCTGCTCCTTGGCGGCCGCGTCGATGGCCGACTTGCGGTCGGCGACACGTTCGGCGTCCAGCGCCTGCTCGAGATCGTCACGGATGAAGTCCGCCAGCTCGTCGACGGCCCGCTTGAAGCCGCGGGCCCGTCCCCCGTCGAGGCTGAGCAGCCGCGGCCGATCCGGCTGCCCGAAGTTGTGAACGTAGCACCGGTCCCGGGCTTCGGGGCACGTCGGCTGCAACTCCTCAAGCAGCCGGCGGATCAACGTCATGCGCCCGGTCCCGGTGAGCCCGCGGACGAAGACGTTCTGGCCCGCCGCCCGCGTCTCCAGCCCGAACCGCAGCGCGTCCAGCGCGGCATCCTGACCGACGACTCCGGCGATCGGCTCCACCTCCGCTGTGGAATTGAAGGGAAAGCAGCTCGCGTCGCATCGCCACCGGACCGCCGAGGGCGGAAGGGGGGCGGGGGCCACGGAGCCGGGGGCGGGGTCACGCGGCGCTGCCGCATCCGGGACGAGACGCTTCACCTGGGTCATGGAGGGGCTCCCACCACATCATCCCAGATGACGGGCGTCGGGAGAACCGCCGCCGGGCCTGAAATCCGCAAGTCGGCCCAGGCTATGGCCACAGCTCCCTGAGCTCGGGCGGCAGCATGTGCCGGACGTCGTCGATCTCCCCGGCCGTGACCCGGTCGGCGAGCACCTTGAAGACGGCACGGGCGATCGGCTCGGCGTCGAGAATCTCAGGGGTCTTGCGGAACTCGTGGAGGATGTGGGCCAGGAACTGCTCCTTGTGCCGCTCCTTGCGCGGGGCGTTGGTGGGCTTCCAGCCCTGGTAATACAGCCCGCGGACCAGCATGGGCAGCTGCGCCCCCAGGTCGGCGGCCTCGTTTGCAAGGAGCCGGTCGCGCAGCGCGTGCAGCACCGCACGGAGGGCCAGGTAGGCGCCTCTGGGATCCTCCCATCCGAGCTCGTGCCCGATCTCGTGAAGCCAGGCGTCGGTCTTACGGAGCGTGCCTTCGAAGATGTCGGAGGTGGTGATGGTCATGACTCGGACCTCATCTTTCGTCTACGTCTCATTTCGTCAGCCGTTCGCAGCGGCGACCATGGGGAAACCGCCCCCAATTGCGTCGCGGCGAGGGCCCCCACCTGCCGCCGTCACTAGCATGCAGGAGGTTCTGCTCGACGATCTGGACAAGGAGCATGTCATGAGCGCGGAACTCGTGGAACAAGAAGTCGTCGTGACCGCCGATGGCGTCGGGCTGCCGGGATCCCTGACCGTGCCCGCGACACCGGGCGGCGTGGTGGTGTTCGCCCATGGCAGCGGCAGCAGCCGCCTGAGCCGGCGGAACCGGGCCGTGGCCCGGACGCTCGTGGATCGCGGATGCGCGACCTTGCTGTTTGATCTGCTCACGCCCCCGGAGGCCGATGACCGGCGCAACGTCTTCGACATCGAGCTGCTCGGTCGCCGGGTCCTGGCAGCGACCACCTGGCTTCGGGCGCGCGACGCGTTGGGCGATCTGCCCATCGGCTACTTCGGGGCGAGCACCGGGGCGGCGGCCGCGCTTGTGGCCGCGGCTGAGCTGGGCGATGAAGTGGCGGCGGTGGTGTCGCGGGGCGGCCGCCCGGACCTGGCGGATGCGGCGCTGCCGCGGGTGACTGCCCCCACGCTGCTGCTGGTGGGATCGCTCGATGTGGATGTGCTGCGGCTCAACCGGGAGGCCCTGGCCATGCTTCGCGCCGAAAAGGAGCTGACCGTCATCGAAGGGGCGACCCACCTCTTCGAGGAGCCGGGCACCCTCGAGGCGGTCGCCGAGGCGGCCGGGGCGTGGTTCGTCGGCAAGTTCGAGGCGCGGGCCCTGTCGAGCCGGTGAATCACGTCCCGGGAACGTCGTCGATCACGCCGGCGACTCGAGACCCAGCCACCGCGCGACGAGCGGCTGCCGCACCAGCTCACCGGGGCCCATGTAGCCGAGGTCGCCCTCGTGCTGCTCGACACGCTGCGCGAGAGCAGGTGTCATGGTCCGCCGCAGCTCGCCGATGAGACGGGGCGGCGCGAAGAGGGCCACCCGCTCGATGCCCAGCCGACCGGTGGCCTCGTCGAGCCACTCCGCAACGTCCTTGGCGAACCGATGCAGCATCGTTTCGTCTTCGTGCGTCCACGCGGCATGGCTGTGGCCGTCCTTGTACTTCAGGGGCGAGGGGCGGCCGTGCTCGTGCTCTTGCCAGCGATTCTCGACGGTGTCGACCACGTCGAGGTGGACGTGACCCGCGGGCGTCGTCTCGCCCCGCAGAAGGCGGCCTCCGCCGCGGTCGACGATGAAGAGCCACCGTTTCGGCATGGTCCCCCTCCTACGGAGTCACCTGTCGGCCTCCGGGCAGCTCCTCATGTGTCTTGACCTGCCCGCGCTGGCGGTCGACGAAATCCTCCAGCTGCCGCCGCGCCCGCTCGAAGGCCTCACGGATTGCAACGTAGACGTCCTCATCGCGATGGTGCTTGGACGGCTCGCGGTTCACGACGAGAACACGCCCCGGCACGGCCAGGTCGATGCGGATCTCAAAGAGGTTGCCCTTCTGCCGGCGGTGGTGCGACTCAGCCACCACGATCCGGCAGCTGGTGATCCGGTCGTAGTACCGCTCCAGCTTCTCCGATTCCTCCCAGCATGCGGCTTCGATCGCATCCGAGACCGGCATGTCGCGAAACGTGACCTGAACGGGTACCTGCATGACCTTCTCCTGACGACCGTGCGCGACGCCGACGCCCGGCCCGTGCAGCCCCCGGGCGACCTCCACAAGTCTTGCGGGAAACGACGTCGAATGCACCGGGAATCTCGCCCCGATCGGCGGTCGGGGCCTGGCGGGGGTGGGGGCTCGGCGGCCACCAGGCCCTCTCAGTCGTCGAGCGGGTCCTCGATGACGAGGATGGTGACGCCCCCGGCCGTCACGATGGGCGCGACCTCTTCGCCCGCGGGCAGCAGTCGGTAGGTCCCGCGGGGGAACAGCCTGCCCCCGCACTCGTACTCGCCGTCGAGGACGAGGTGCTGGGTGGTCGCCAGCGGGCAGTGCGCCGCGATCCGGCCGCCGGCGGGCACCCGGGCGACCATGGTCCGCGGTCCGCACGGAGGCTCGTCGCGCAGCATCCTCACGTCGCCGGCGCCGGGCAGCTCCGAGAGCTTCTTCCATCCGGTCGTCTGCAGGGTCTGGTGAGTGGCGGTCACCATGGTGCTTTCCGCGCTGAGAAGGTGTCACGTGGAGACGCCCGATGCGAGATCGGGTCGCGGCGGTACCGGTGGCACCCGTTCTTATTGTGCGCGGCCGCGGGCCGAGGGAAATGGGGAATCGGCCCTGATCATCCGTTCAGACCTCGACCAGGCCCTCCCGGATCGCGAAGCGCACCAGCTCCGCGCGATCGTGGATGGCGAGCTTCTCCATGATCGATTCGCGGTGCCCGTCGATCGTCTTGGGGCTGCGGCACATCGTCTCCGCGATCTCGCTGCGGGTGAGACCCTTGCCGATCATCCGCAGCACCTCCTGCTCCCTGGACGTCAGTGCCTCGAGCTTGCTCGACGGCGGCACGACCTGGCCTCGCTTGGCGCCGCGGGCCGGCCGGCAACGCTCCTGGACCTTCGGGCTGAACGCGAAGTCGCCCCCCGCCACCCGGCGGATGCCCTTGACAATGGTGTCCGCGTCCTCGCTCTTGGAAAAGTAGCCCCAGGCGCCCGCCTTGACCGCGGCGCTGATGTAGTGATCGCGGACGTAGGCGCTCAGGAAGACGGTCCGAACGTCAGGGCACTGCCGGCGGAGGTCGTCGGCGGCCTCGAAGGGATCGGGGCCCGGCATCTCGATATCCAGGAGCACGATGTCCGGTCTCGACTCCTTCACTTCGGAGACGAGACGCTCGGCATTGGGCAGGGAGCCGACGAACTCGAGGTCACTCTCCAGGTCGAATCGCGCGGCGAGTCCCTCGATCAGGAACGAGTGGTCGTCGACGCACAGGACTCGAATCGGTGACTGCTTCATGATCGTGCTCCGCTCAGGCAGGACGCCGCTTCGTTGATGCGTCCGCGCAAGTCTTCAAAGTCCTCCGGATCACCGACAACCGCGGCGAGCTCGTTCCACTCCGGCGTCGCCGGCCCCACGACGACGACCTTCCGAGCCGTCCTCGCGAGAAACGCCCGGGCCGCCCTCAAGGCTTCCGGCGACGGCTCCGTGACCCACAGGTCGCTCGAGCCCGGATCGCCGGTCTGATCATATCTCGTCTCCAACCCCGCGGCGCCGAGGAGCGTGGTGACCAGCGACGCGATACGCCGGTCGCGAATCGACACCACCGCCGCGAGCGGCGGCGTCTTTCGAGCCGCGGCATGCTCGACGTCAGACGTGTGCGTGGGAAGTGTCAAGACGATGGTCGTGCCGCGTCCGGGCTCCGAGTCGATCTCCACGTCGCCGCCTGCGGACTTCACGATGCCGTGGACGAGCGACAGGCCCAGCCCCGTCCCGAGACCCCGACTCTTGGTCGTGAAGAACGGATCCAGGGCCCGGAGCCGGACCTCGGAGGACATGCCGTGACCGTTGTCGGCGACGCCGAGGCGGACGAAGCGGCCGCCGTCGACCGGCTCGGCGAAGATACGCACCTTGCCGTCGTCGCCCACCGCCTCGCCGGAGTTCACAAGCAGATTCAGCACGGCCTGCGTCAGTCGGTGCGGGGCCACGGCCACGGGGGGAAGGTTGCCGGGCAGCGACATGGCCAGCCGGACGTGCTTGGGCAGGCTGCGGCCGAGCAGCGGGCTCACGTGCTCCCACCACGATGACAGGCCCGTCATCTCCGTGGAAGCCTCGCTATCCGTGGGATCGAGGGCCAGCAGATGCAGGCTGTCGGTGAGGTGCTGCAGGTACTCGACCGACTTGCGAATCGAGTCAAGCTGGAGTGCCGCCTCCGCGGGCAGCGTGGCCGCCTCGAGCACGTCGAGCCGGCTGCGTACGGGAAGCAGCACGTTGTTCATGTCGTGGCCCAGCCCCGCCGCCAGCGTGCCGATCGAGGCCAGCCGGTCGGCCTGACGCAGCTGCTCATGGGACGTCTCGAGTTCCCGCGTTCGTTCGGTGACCAGCTCGGCGAGGTGCTCGCGGTGCCGTCGCAGCTCGTCCTCGGCCTTCTTGCGCTCGATGACGGGACCCAGTGGCGCGACCGCGGCCGAGACAAGCTTGAGCAGACGCCGGTCCTCATCGCGGTGCTCCCTCATGAAGAACGCCACCACGGCCACCACCTGCTCGCCGGAGAGAATCGGCACCGCGAACCCGGCGTTGAGTCCGGTGTGAGCAGCCGCCTTGGCGCGGAGAAAGACATCATCATCGGTCAGGTCCTCCAGCCACTCGGGGCGTCGTGAGGCCCAGACCCGTCCCCGCAGGCCCTGGCCCCGTGAGTAGCGGGTGCCCTGCGTCATCGATTGAAACACGTCGAGCCGACGATCGCGGGCGTGCCACACCGGCGTGTCCTCGAGATGCTCGCCGGTGGCGTCGGGCACCCAGGCTTCGCCGTAGTCCCAGCCCGTGGCGTCGCAGATCTGCTCCAGGGCCGTGGCCATCGCGGACTGAAGATCGCCCGCGCTGACGATGGCGAACGTCAGGCTCTGCAGCAGCCGCAGCTGCTTCTCGAACCGCTTGCGCTCGGTGATGTCGATGCCCAGCCCGGTCACTCCGGTGACGCTTCCGTCCGGATCGCGAAGGACCGTGTTGTTCCACGCGATGAGACGTCGCTGGCCGTCCCGCGTCACGATCTCGTTCTCGACGTGGGGCTCGATCACACCCTGCTCGATGCCCCGGTCGAACACCTCCCCGATGGCGGCCCTCACCTCCGGGGCGAGAAACAGCTCGAACCAGTTGCGCCCGAGCAGCTCTTCGCGGGTCCACCCCGTGACGCGGAGGAGATACTCATTGCAGAAGGTGACCTTCGCGTCGCGGTCGAGGGTGACCGCCACCAGCTCGACGCCTTCCAGGATCTCGCGGAATCGCCGCTCCGATTCCCGCAGCGCCTTCTCCGCCTGCTTGCGCTCGGTGATGTCCCGCAGAATGCCGGTGAACAGCGGCTGGGCGGCGCCGGGGATCTCCACGCGGGAGACGGCCAGCTCGATTGGAAACGTGGTGCCGTCCTTGCGGACCGCCTCGAACTCGCGGGTCCGCCCCAGAATGCTGGTCGTGCCCGTCGCGCGGTACTCAGACAGGTAATGGTCGTGCCGGGATCGGTGGGGCTCCGGCATGATGACGCCGATATTGCGGCCGACAAGTTCCTGCGGCGCCCAGCCGAAGACCCGCCGGGTCGAGTCGCTCGCGGCCTGGATCACGCCGTAAGCGTCGATCGTGATCACGGGGTCCAATGTCGAGGCGAGGATGGCCCGGTAACGCGCCAGCGCGCCCTCCAGCTCCTCCTCGAGCCGCACCCTCGGCGTGCCTTGGTCGTGCTCCTGCAGCATCGTCTGAATCCCCCGGTCCGGCTTGCGCCGGTCGCCGATTCTAGGTCTCGTCCGACGGTCCGAGCCCGCGTTCGAGCACGATCATCGCACGCGTCTGAAAACGTACACCGTGACGCGGAGTGCACGGGGTCAAACAGGGCGTTTTCCCCATGGCACGTTGCGTCGTGATCTGACCTAATACTGTATGCCGATACCGCTCCGCAGCTGCGGCGCTGTCCGTTTTTCGCCGGGCTCCGTGCGCCGAGCCGGTCATACGGCCGCGGACGCCTGGCTTCGAGCGATGTGACGGTCGGCGGCCCGGGCCCGCGCCCCCCCGACGGTTTGCTCGGGCGCCCCCGTCACGTCAGGTGCCGTCAACGTCGAGGAGATCGCCATGACCAAGACGCCAGCCGGAGAGCCGCAGCGCTTCCGTACGATCCTCGTCGCCACCGACTTCTCCAAGACCGCCACCGCGGCCCTGAAGTGGGCAACCGAGGTCGCCCGGGGTCACGGCGCGCGGATCGAGGTGATCCATGCGGTGGAGGCGGTCTCGATGCAGTCGATGCCGGTGGCCCTCCAGGAGGAGCTGACGAGAAGCCTGACACTGCTCGAGGAGACCGTCCGGCAGGCCGGCGTCGAGGTGTCGAGCCGGTTCGAGCACGGCAAGCCGTGGGAGGTCATCACCGAGGCGGAACGGGAGAGGCAGGCCGATCTCATCGTCATCGGCTCCCGCGGTCAGACGGCGTACGCGCCGCCGTTGCTGGGTAGCCGGGCCGACCGCGTGTTGCGCACCGCCGTCGCGCCGGTGCTCACCGTCCATCCCGGGGACGCCGGCCGCGAGACGACCATCCGGACAGTGCTGGTCGCCACGGACTTCTCGGAGGAAGCCGCGCTGGCCACGAGCTGCGCCGTGCGGTTCGCCCGCGCGCTGCCGCCGCGGCCCCGGATCGTCTTGCTCCACGCATGGCAGCCGCTCGTCCAGTACGAGTATGCGTGGTCCGGGGTGCCGATCAATCCGGCCGACGACGCCATCGACCAGGCCGAGACCCTTCTGGCGAGTGCGGCGGCCGCGCTGGCCGGCGACGACGTGGATGTCGAGACCACGCTCCGCCAGGGCTACCCCGCCCATGTCATTGAGAATGAGGCGAGGGCGCTCGGCGCCGACCTCATCGCGCTGGGGACTCACGGCCGCTCGGGCCTCAAGCGGATGCTGCTGGGCAGCGTCGCCGAGCGGGTTCTGCACCACGCCCCGTGCCCGGTGCTGACCGTGCGGCACCCCGAAGTGTCGGCTCCGGTGCGGCTCTCGGAAGAGGCAGCGGTCATCTGAGACCGGGAAAGGCGGAGCCATGATCAGGCGAATCCTGGTAGCGTTGAGCGGGACGCGATACACGGAGGCCGCGGTCCGGTACGCCGTGGAGCTGGCTCATCAGCACGGGGCCGAGATCGCCGGCGTGACCGACGTCGACGTGGCTTCGGTCGAGAACGTGGGCCCCGTGCCGATCGGGGCGGCCGCCTCGGCCAAGGGCCTGGTCGAGCATCGGTACCGTGTGACCACCGGGCGCATCGAGGAGGCGATCCGCCACTTCGAGACGGTGTGCTCGCAGGAGCAGGTCCAATACACCGTGCACCGGGAGCTGGGAGAGCCGTTCGACCACCTCATCTCGCTATGGCGGTATCACGATCTGACCATCGCCGGTATTCAGGGCCTGTTCGAGTATGACATCCTCCACAAGCCCGATGACGTGATCATCAGGCTCATCCGGGAGGGGGTGCGCCCGATCCTCGCGGTCGCTCCCGAATACCAGCTCATCGAGCGCGTACTCATCGCCTACAACGGCTCGATGGCGTCAGCGAAGGCGATGAAGCGGTTCCTGCAAATGCACCTGTGGCCGGGGATGAAGGTGCGGCTCGTCTGCTTCGAGCTGGAGAAGGCGGACGCGGAGAAGCTCCTCGCCGATGCCGCCGCGTACTGCCGGACGCACGGCTACGAACCCGAGACCGAGTGGATCGAGGGTCCGGCCCACAAGCGTCTGCTTGAGCACGCCGCGGCGACGGAGACGGACCTGATCGTCATGGGCTCGTCGGGCCGGGCGCGGATCTTCAGGCAGATCATGGGCGACACGGCGCTGCACGCGATCCGCAACGCGCAGATCCCGCTGTTCCTGGCACAGTAGGGAGACGTTCTCGTCGCAGGCCACGGCCGGAGGCATCTGCCAGGTGCACTCCCTTGGTGTGCCATTGTCTTCACCAAGGACAGCGCCCGTCTTGAGCACGGGCGCCGTCACGCGTGATGGGGCTGTTGTCGTCGCTCAGCTGGCGACGCGGAAGCTCATCGCTTCCAGGACGCGTCGGCGGGCCAGAGCGACCGCCGCCTGTCGCGGCTCGACGGCGTCCCGCCGGCTGTGCTCGAGCACCTCGGCCGTGTTGCGGCGGATCTTCTCCGCAATCCGGGCAAAGGCGTCAGTCTCGGATCCACCGTGGTACTCGACCGAGGCGCAGATCACGCCGCCCGCGTTGGCGATGAAGTCCGGCACCGAGACCACGCCTCGCTCGTGAAGAATGGTTTCGGCGCGCGGGGTGGCCGGGATGTTGGCCCCCTGGAGAATGAGCCTGGCCTGGATGGCCCGGGCGTTGTCGGCATGTATGGAGTCCGGGCGGGCCGCCGGAACCAGGACATCGCACGCCAGGATCAAGAGATCGGCGTGCGAGAGCCTTTGTCCCTTGCCGCAGGCGACCACGCTTCCGGACTCCTGTTTGATCGCGGCGAGCTCCTCGACGGGGATGCCGTTCGAGACGTAGACGGCTCCCCGACTGTCGCTCGCCCCGATGAGCTTCGCTCCCTTCTCTTCGAGACAACGCGCTGCGTGCCGGCCGACGTTGCCGAACCCCTCGACGACGACGGCGGCCCCATCGAGTTTGAGCCCACACAGGGGCGCCGCCACCTCCGCGCACTGGGCGAGGCCGTATCCCGTGGCGCCGAGCTCGTCGAGGGGAATGCCGCCGAGCACGCGGGGCAGCCCGACGGCGCGACCGATCTCATCGAGCAGCCAACCCATGCACACCTCGTCGGTACCCATGTCGGGGCCGGGGATGTACTCCACGAGGTCGCGGATGGCCCGTCCGAAGGCCCGGACAAGCCGCTCCTTGTCGGCCGCGTGCGTATCGGCCACGATCCCCGCTTTCCCACCGCCGTGGGGGAGACCCGCCGCGGCGTTCTTGAGCGTCATGGCCCGCGCGAGGCGGAAGACCTCCTCCGCCGTGACGTCTACGGCCATCCGCACCCCGCCGATCGACGGCCCGCAGGCCGTGTTGTCCACGGCCACGATGCCACGCATGCCGGTCGCCGGATCGTAGAGGTGCACGATCTTGGACGGCCCGAGCTCGTCACCGACCGGCGCGCCGGAGGCAGTGAACATCGCGGCCGCCGTCTCCGGTGTCGTTGCCGTGGTCATCAACTGCCTCTCCAAGACGTCCCTCCCATTGGGTCACATTTGCGTGCCAACGTCCAGAGGGAAATCACCCCGTATTCGCCGGCGCCGAGACGTCGAGCCACCGGGCGACCGTCTCCCGAATACGGAATTTCTGGATCTTGCCCGTGACGGTCATGGGGAACTCGTCGACGATCCAGATGTAGCGAGGGACCTTGTAGTGCGCGATACGGCTTCTGGCGTACGCCCGGAGCTGGTCGGGGTCCGCGGAGGCGCCATCCCGCAGCTTGATCCAGGCCCCGACCTCCTCGCCCATCCTCGGGTCGGGCACGCCGAAGACCGCGGCCTGGGCGACCATGGGGTGCTCGTAGTAGAACGCCTCGATCTCGGCCGGATAGATGTTCTCGCCTCCGCGGATGATCATGTCCTTGAGCCGTCCGGTGATGCGGAGATACCCGTCGTCGTCGAGGACGCCGAGGTCGCCCGAGTGCATCCAGCCCGCGTCGTCGATGGCTTGCCCCGTCGCCTCCGGCTGGTCGAAGTAGCCGCGCATCACGTGGTAACCGCGGAAGCACACCTCGCCCGGCTCGCCGCGGGCCACCGTGCGGCCGGTGCCGGGGTCCACGATCTTGACCTCCTGGTGAGGCAGGTTTGTCCCGACCGTTTCGGTACGCTTCTCGAAGGGGTCTCGGGGCCGCGTCATGTGCGTGACCGGAGACGTCTCGGTCATGCCGTAGCCGATGAGGATCTCCCGGCAGCCCATGTCCTCCATGACCCGCCGAACCAGGCGGGGCGGGCAGGGAGCGCCGGCCATGATGCCGGTCCGCAGGCTCGAAAGGTCGTGGTCGCCGAAGTCCGGCCGCTCCAGCTCGGCGATGAACATCGTCGGCACGCCGTGGACCGCCGTGCAGCGCTCGCTCTGGATCGCGTCCAGTGTCGCCCCCGCCTCGAAGTGCGAGGCGGGGATCACGATCGCCGCCCCGTGGGTGAGACACGCGAGGTTGGACACGACCATCCCGAAGCAGTGGTAGAACGGAACGGGGACGCAGACGCGATCGGCCTCCGTCAGCCGCATGACGTGCCCGACGAACCACCCGTTGTTGAGGATGTTGTGGTGGGTGAGCACAACGGCCTTGGGAAAGCCGGTGGTGCCGGAAGTGAACTGGATGTTGATCGGGTCGTCGGGATCGAGGGCGGCGGCACGCCCCGCCATCTGCTCGTCGGTGACGTCGCGTCCGGCCGCGATGACCTCGGCCCAGGTCGTGATTCCCGCCGCGGGCCTGCGGGTGGCGGCGGCGTCCTGCGGGTCGTAGACGACGACACGCCGCAGGGCCGCCAGCGTCGAGCCGCCGCGCCGGGCAAACGACTCGGGGTCCAGGTCACGGGCCTCCGGACAGAGCTCGCAGACCATGTCGGCATACCGGGAGGTGCGAAAGCTGGGGATGAGCACCAGCGTCTGCACGCGGGCCAGCTCGAGGGCGTGCCGCAGCTCCGAGATGCGGTAGGCGGGGTTGATGTTGACCAGCACCGCGCCGACTCGCGTCGTGGCCAGCTGAAGGACCACCCACTCGATGTTCTGAGTGGCCCAGATGCCGACACGTTCGCCGGGGGTGAGGCCGAGTCCGACGAGACCCCGCGCCAAGTGCTCGACCTGCTCGTCGAGCTCGCCGTAGGTGAGACGGCGGCGCTGCGGGACGGAGACCACCGCCTCATGTCGGGCGAAGCGGACCGCGGCCTCCCGGAAGAACCGGTCGATGGTCGTCCCGATCAGCGGTTCTTCGCCGCCGAGGTGAACGTACGATGGATCGCCGGGGGTCACCCCGCGGTCCTTTGCTCGGTCCCCAACGCCGACAAGCCGGCCCGCAGCCGGCGGTGTCCCTGCAGCCTGGTGACGTAGTCGCGCTCGCGGAGTGCGCCCTTGGCTCGCATGACCGACATCATCCGGCGGCGATCGGCGACCGGCCAGTCGTCGACGTCCGGGATCAGGGCGTAGAGCATGGCCAGCCGGTCGGCGGCGTCCTGCTGCTCGGCCGGCGCCGCACGCCCGGCCGGGCACAGCCGCCCGATGCGACGCCGCGCCCAGCGCTCGGCCGCGGCCCGGTCGCCGCCGAAGCGTCCGCCGACGGCCCTCGTGACCGCGAGACCCAGGGCCACTGGATCCGGAGCCTCGGCAACGGGCTCTCCGACCTCCAGGGCGAGCTTTCCGGTGGCCAGTCGCCGCAGGGTCGTGGGGGGGCTGCGGTGGGATCGGCTGCGGGAGATCGCCGCCCATTCGCGGGCGGCCAGCTCGGCAAGGGCCGGCTCGACCGGCCGGAACCCCAGGCGGTAGTAGAACCAGAACGCACCGGAGCGAATCCCTTCGCGGTTGCCGTCACCGAACTGGAACGGGTCCACCAGGAAACGCCGGACGCCGTAGTGCCGGTGGTAGACACGCAGGATCTCGGCGAACAGGTACGCCGACTCGCCGCCGCGGAAGGGCGGGAACACGTTGATCCCGATCTCCGAGCGGTCGAGAAAGACCCACCCGCCGCCGTAGGCGACGGGCACGCCGTTTCTCGCCGCCAGATAGCCGAAGAAGCTCTCCAGCGGCAGACGCCGCGCGGGCTGCATGCCGTACAGGACGATGTCGATGCCCCGGTCCAGGGAGATCCGCGTGACCTCCCGCGGGTTGGCATACGTCACGGGATCGGTCTCGCGGCGGAGCGCGCACAGAGCCATGCGGGCCACGTCGATCAATCGATTGGCCTCCCGGGCCGGCAGCGGCCGTGCTACCGGCAGCGCCCGTTGCAGCGCCGCGTCCACGTCGACGGAGCGCTGCAGATCGGCTGTCTGGTAGTGCAGGTGACGGGTCGGCAGACGCGGCGCCTCCCGGGGCAGCCGGAAGCGAACGCTCAGATCGAGGCTGTTGAAGACGTAGTCGAGAAGAGCCGGAGGCGTGTCGAGCACCTGGATACGCTGAAGAAGCCACTGCAGCTCGCTGAGACGGCCGTTGCCCTTGGCGGCCGCCAGCCACTCACGCGTCGACAGCCGCCCGTCGAGAAGACCATCCTGCTCGACCGAGCCCACGCACAGGCCGAGGAGCTCATCGAGTGCAGTGCCGGCGGATTCATCCTCCCAGACGAGATCGACATCGTCGGGGTACCGCCGGGCAAGCCACGCCGTGGTGTCGAGGGTGAACGGCGACTCCACCATCGAGCCCGGCAGGCCGGAGTTTAGGAGCGCACGGCCCGACAGCTCGGCCACCCTTGCGCCGAGACGCTGCAGCTCACTCTCGGCGAGCCGGCTGACGTGCGCGTCGTCCGGATGCGCGATGAGAAAAAGCAGGATGTCGTGGTAGTCGCGGAGGTCGCGGGCGCGTGAGAGCTTCTGCTGGGCCAGCTTCGAAAGCAGGTCCAGCTTGGCCGCCCGCCCGCGCGGACCGAAGCGCGTGCGGGCCGCACGCAGAGCCTCGATCGGAGTGCTGACCGGCTGTTTCATGCGCCGAGCCTAGCGCGAAACGGCGTCCGCCCGAAGGGGAAAACGGCCCCAATTCTCCCTGTCCGCCCGACCCCTGACCCCTACTGTCCCGCCCTGACCGCGCGAAACCCCTGGCTGCCCATCCCCAGGTCCCTGGGCTTGAGGAGCACGAGGCCGTTGTGAACGACGCGGTAGGCGTGGTCGGGGTCCACCTCGTCGGCGGCCCACCAGTAGATGATCGGCGAGTACGGGTCCCACAGCGGCGCCTCCTTGTCCGGCCGCGTCTCATAGGAGGCGCGGCCTCGGTCGGCGTCCCATGTACCGCCGGCGTTGTCGCCGTGACGCGTCAAGGAGCGCACGATCTCGCTCACCGTCGGCAGCCGCCAGAGATCCAGGGGTTCGTCGGCCAGGGCGAGCCCGTCGTCAGTCAGGTGCCGGCACCGCTCCACGGCCTCGTTGAAGGCCACGCCGTGCGTCGGCCAGCCCGGCCCCTGCGGTGCCCACGTCAGCGTGACGCCATTGCCCTCCACGAGTCGTGCTCCGCGATCACCATCGTCGAAGCGCGTGGCCACGCGATACGCGCCCTCGGCGCCGGAGATGACGGCGACCGCCACGGGCAGCCCCCACGTGACGCGGTACGCCCAACGCTTCGGATGGGGACGGCCGATCCACCACAGGGCGCCGAAGATGGCCCCGAATCCACCGAGCAAGAACGCGACTTGAAGCCCGCCGGTCTGGAGCACGTACAGCCACGCGGCGAGGCCGAGGCCGACCGTGATGTAGGTGACTGCGCCCACTCGCGCCCACCGCACGGCGAGAAGCCCCAAGGCCGTCCAGATCAGCATTGGTGTGTGATAGGCAAGTGCCCCCAGGAGGTTTCGGGCCAGGCTCGGCCAGTACCACCCCTCGTGAAAGTTCTCGATCGCGCCCCAGAACGCCCACAGGCACGCCACCGACGTATTGATGATGACGATCGCCCACCCGATCGCCAGGCGCCACGATCCGGGGCCACTCGCGTCAGCCGGTCTGTTCGAGGAGCCGGTCGATGACATTGGAGACGATCACCTCCGGATCACCAGTGCTGTCACCTTCGGTCAGGTGCGAAGAGCCAACCTCGTCCGGTGGCTCGAAACCGGTCTTGAACTGACGATACACCGTCCAGTCGGCGTCGGAGACCTCCTCGGCGAGGTCCGCACGGCGGCGCATACGCTCGGCGATGACCGTCTCGGGGCTCGTGATGTGGACGACGACCCACGGGGTCGCGCGGGCCCGGGCCATGGCGCTGAACGGCTCCCGCGCGTCGCGGTGGGGAAACGTGGCGTCGACGACGACGCTGCGCCCTTCCTCCAGCAGGGTCCCGGCTTCCCGCAGCATCGTCTCGTACGTCCGGCGGCTCGACGGCGGCGCGTAGAGCACCGCCGCTTCCTCGGGGGTCGGCCGGTGAGTGGGCGCGACGCCCGCCAGACGCTTGCGCACGACGTCGCTCTGGATGACCGCCGCCTCGAACGGTCGCGCGAGGTGCCGCGCCGCCCAGCTCTTGCCGCTGCCGGGCAGGCCGCACATGACGATGAGAGCCGGCGGCAGCAGGTACGACCCCGCCAGGTGGAAGTATCGCATTGCCTCGCGACGGGCGTCGTCGCGCTGGGCCTGATCCAGGCCGGGATCGTCCGCGGCGATCGAGTTGACCTTGCCCCGGACCGCCGCGAGGTGGCCCTTATAGAAAGGAAGGAGGGTCTCCAGGTCGGCGTCGGCGGAGCCCTCGGCGTAGCGCCGGGCCAGGTACCGCCCGAAACCGCGCAGCCCTCGGGCACCGCGGGCGTCGAGATCCATCACGAGAAAGGCAAGGTCCTTCACCACGTCCCCGCATCGCAGGTGCGGCGCGAACTCGATGCAGTCGTAGATTACGATGCGATCGTCCATCGCGCAGATGTTTCCGGCGTGCAGATCGCCGTGACCGTCGCGGATGCGGCCGTCGCGGATGCGCTGCGCCAGCAGGCTCTCGTGGTCGGCCAGGAACGACTCGGCCGCGCCGGACAGCCGTTGCCAGAGTGCCGGTGACAGCATGCCGCGTTCCGGCTCGGGCGCCACGAATCGGCGGGCCTCGCTCAGGTTCTCCCGGACGGCGCGGCCCACCGCCTCGGGCGTGCCGTGCTCGTCGACGCCCTCGCCGGTGGCCGCCTCGCGGTGGAAGCGCAGCAGGATCTTCACGAGATCATCGAGAATGGCGTTGTCGATCAGGCCGTCGTCAAGGAGGCGGTCGAGCATCCGCTGCTCGGGCAGGCGGATCATCTCGACGGCGTACTCGATGATCGAGCCGTCGTCCGCCCCGACAATCCGCAGGCCGCCGCCCGGAACCCGTGCGACCCCGGCCACGCCGAGATAGACCTCGCCGGCCAGACGCCGGTTGAGACGGACCTCCTCCTCGCAGAAGTGGCGGCGTCGCTGAAGTGTCGTGAAATCAAGGAATCCAAGATCGACCGGTTTCTTGACCTTGTACACACGCGGTCCCGCGAAAAAGAGGATGGAGACGTGTGTCTGGCGGATCTCGACGCGATCGACCGCGACCGGGTACGCCCCGGGATCGGAAAGGCCCTCGATGAGCTGCTCCGGCGTCATCGCAGACACTGTATCCGCGACCTGCCTCACGTCGCCGGCGTCGCGCGGACCGCGTCGCCGACACGCACCGTTCCGCCCTTGATGATGCGTGCGCGGAGCCCCGCCCGGTCCTTCAATCCGGCGATGATCGAGGACGCCGGGAGGTCGGTGATCGAGAAGCTCGAGATGAGCGTCTTCGCGACGTAGCCACACGGCGCGCAGAGCTCGATGCCCCGGACTTCGGCCTCGCCAACCATGAAGTCCACGCCAACCAGGTCATTGAGCGGCAGGCCTCGCACTGTGATGTTGCGTCGCGTGTCGGCGGGATCGATGTTGAGGCCCGTGTCCGCGTTGAAGCGCTCGATCTGCTCCGCTTCCACGAGCGTCACCTGCTGGCCTGGCTCCTTGTCGTCCTTGTGATAATACCGGTCACCCACGATACCCTTGCCCGCGACAAGCTCGGCTTGCGGCACGCAGCGCACCGGCGCCCCTTCTTCCGCGGTGATCTGAATGGACACGATCGTTCCATCAGCCATGATCGGCGATCTCCAGTCCGGGCTGCCGAAAGCCGCGGATCAAGGAAGCGTGATCCGCTGCGGGTTCGCGTAGACGTTCATTCGATGATCGCGCAGGAAGCCGATCAGCGTCTGACTGCTTCGTTCGGCAAACTCGGCGGCCAGGCTCGACGGCGCCGACACGGCGGCCACGATCGGGATTCGCGCCGCCAGCGCCTTTTGCATGATCTCGAACGAGGCGCGGCCGCTCACCACCAGGACATGGCGCTCGAAGGGGAGCAGCCCCTGGAGCAGGCCGAAGCCGATGACCTTGTCGACGGCGTTGTGGCGTCCCACGTCCTCCCGGACGACGACGAGCCCGCCGTCGGGGCCAAAGACGGCGGCGGCGTGCACGCCGCCCGTCTGCTCGAACGCCGGCTGGGCGCGGCGCAGCCTGGCCGGCAGCTCCCGCAGTGTCGAGAAGCCGATGGAGAGGTTCGTCGTGATGGGGTCGAACTGCGTGTGGACCGAGTCAATGGAGGCCTTGCCGCAGAGCCCGCAGCTGGACGACGCGAACACGTGGCGTGTGAGACGTGCGAGGTCCAAGGGGACTTCCGGGGCGAGGGTGACGTTGACGACGTTGCCCTGCTCGTCCGCTGCGCACTGTTCGATGCGGATCACGTCGGCGGTGCCGCGGATGACGGCCTCGGTCACGAGAAAGCCGGCCGCCAGCTCGTCGTCGTGGCCGGGGGTCCGCATCGTCACGCTCACCGATCGGCCGCGGACCCTGATCTCGAGCGGCTCCTCGGCGGCGAGCTCGTCGCGCTCGCCCAGCGCGGGCCCGCCCCCGTCCAGCCGCCACATCCGTCTCCAATGCGTCAAGCCCACGTCCGGAGCTCCTGCGCCCCCGCCGAGGTCATTGTTGCCGACTCTCGCGGGGCCGGCCGATGCTACGGCAAGGTCTTGTGAAACGGTGATTTGCGGCTTCTGTACGGGTGGCCGCTTCCGGCCCGCCCCGCATGAGCCACGAAAACATTGACAGCCTACGACAGACGTAGTAGATTGCGGCCGCCGTCCTCTTAAGAGGAAGCAGCCTGGAGCGGGCGGCGAGAACCGGGGGTGGAGATGGCCGATGGCACCACCGCGGGAAGGTGATCTGGGCACGGCGGAGCTCGAGGTTCTCAAGGCCCTCTGGGACCACGGCCCCGCCACCGTGCGACAGGTGATGAACCGCCTGCACGCAAGAGGCCGGCAGGTCGCCTACACCACGGTTCTCACCTTCCTGACGAGGCTCGAGCAGAAGGGCTATGTCAAGAGCGACAAGTCGGAGCTCGCCTACGTCTACCGGCCGGCGGTGAGCCGCGACCGGGTCACCAAGTCCAGGCTCGAGTCGCTGATCGAGCAGATGTACGACGGAGCAGCCGCGCCGCTTGTTCTGCAGCTCATACGAGAAGAAAAGTTCTCCTCAGATGAAATTGCACAGCTCCAGACTCTAATCGAACAGTTGGACGAGAAAGGCAGGCGGTCGAAGCGATGACCACGGAGTGGCTGCCAACTGATCTGCTGTGGCGGGGCGCGCTGGTGGTGATCCCGGTGACGCTGCTCGTGGCCGTTGTCGGCGCCGTGTTCCCCTGCCGCCCTTCGACGCGGCACTCGATGTGGCTTGCCGTACTCGGCCTGCTCGTGGTCGTTCCGTTGTTGCCCCCCGTGGCGATTCCGCAGTTGCCGGCCGGCCCACCGGTGGTCAGCATTCAGACCCCGCTGACTGAGTTGGCTCGCCGGAAGACGGAGGGAAATGCCCCCACTACCTCCGTCGGGCCGCCGGCTTCTGCGATTGAATCGGGCACTCCGCGGCGGGTGGAGCCGCACGGTGTTCGTGTTCCCGGCGGTTTGGAGACATGGTCGGGCGAGCCGCCCGAAGCACTCGAGTCCAGGTCCCGCACGCCACTCGTGTCACGCAGGTCGTCGGTCGATCGCAAGGCGGTCATGCCGCCCGTCACCGTCGAGCCTTCCGAAACTGGCCGCCACGCACACGCGCGGGCGAACACGTCTTCCGTGGTACGCGATTCCGTCACGACGCCGGCTCGCAGCGAATGGCGGCGATGGGCCGTCCAGCTCGGCGTCGTCCGTGACGCGATCGTGGGCATGCCCCCGGTGCCGGCCGCGGTCTGGGGCGGAGGCTTCGTGCTGCTCATGCTGGTGGCGGCCGTTCGCATCGGTCGATCCGTGCGTCTGATACGCGGCGGCCGGGCTGCGCCGCCGTCGGTGATCAGGATGGTCACCGAGACCTCCGAGGCCCTGGGAATGCGGCGCGCGCCGCACACCCTGATGGTCGACGCGGCAGTATCCCCGATGGTGTGGTGCGGCCGGCGGGCGTGCCTGGTGCTGCCGCGCTCGCTGTGGGCGCAGCTCGACGCCGTGGGCCGCCGGGCCGTGATCTGCCACGAGCTGGCGCACCTGCGTCGGCGTGATCACTGGGTCTGCCGGGCCGAGATGGTCATCGGCTGGATGTACTGGTGGCACCCGGTGGTGTGGTGGGTGCGCCGCCGCCTGCGTGAGGAAGCGGACCTTTGCTGCGATAATTGGGTGACGACGCTGCTGCCGTACGGCCGCCGGGCCTACGCCGAGGCGCTGCTCGAGACGCGCCGCCGCCGCAGCGCCACCTGTTCGGCCGTGCCCTCGGTTGGGCTCGGCGCCACGACGAAGCGAACAAAACGATTTGCCAGGAGACTCACGATGGTGATGACTGCACAGACGAGCCCGAGTCATTCGCGAAAGGGCGTCCTGCTGGCCTGCATGGTGGCCCTGGGGGGCGTGATGGTGACACCGCTGTGGGCGTGCCCGAAGGAGTCGAACGCCCAGACGAAGGCGGACAAGCCTGCCAAACCAAAGAAGCCGTTCAAGCTCGTCGTGCCCACCCCGCCGAAGGCTCCGGTGGTGCCAAGCGCGCCGATGGCGCCGACCGCGAGCACGACGTTCGAGCAGTTCATGGGCGGGCTCGACGACGAATCGCTCGAGAAGCGCATGGAAATGCTGGAGCGCCAACTCGAGCGGCTCCACGAGGAGCTTCGACGCATCATGCGCGAATCGCGTCGCGGCGGCGCGCCGCACGGGCGCGGCGGCGGTGCGGGAGTCGGGCAAGGGGCCCTTGCGTCTGGTGGTATGGGCACGGGTCTCGGCGGCGATCGAACGCCCGCTCCTTCCCCGACCACCGACTGCAACGAGATCGTCATCCGCTCCTACGAGCTTCCCGATGGCAAGGCCGAGGCGCTGGCCAAGCTGATGATTCGCAACGATGTTCCCATTCGCGTCAGGCCGGATGGCGACCGCATCGAGGTCCACGCCATGGACAGACATCAGCGGATCTTCGCCGCGTTCTGCGCCATGATCGACGGCGAGGACAGGGTCAAGGCGTACACGCTGCCGCAGGGAAAGCTGGGGGCGCTGACGGAATTGATGGTGCGGCCTGATGTGCCGATCCTCGTTGAGCCGGGTCGCGAGCGCATCAGGGTGCACGGGACCGATCTCGAGCAGCTTGTCTTCGCGGCGTTCGTAAACATGATCCACCCCGACGGCAAGGCACAGGCGAGCGCCGGTGGCGCTCAGGTGTACACCGAGGCACTGGCGAACCTCGCCAACCAGTACGAGTCACGAGCCAGCTCGCGTGTTGCCGAAACGCGCGCGATGCAGGCGTCACGACGAGCACTCGAGCTGCAGATCAAGGCGTTCGAGCGGCAGGCTGACGGCTTGCGCGACAAGGCCGATCGTCTGCGCGAGAAGGCCGACAAGCTCGAGTCGGAGGCGGATGACCTTCGGGAAGAGGCCGAGGAGCTCAGCGGCGCCAGAAGAACCGCGGTGCTGGCCAAGGCGCAGTCCTTGAGCCAGAAGGCCGAATCGCTTCAGGAGGAAGCCGAGGCGCTGGAAGAGCAGGCGGAGACGCTCGAGGACCAGGCCGAGGCCATGGAGGATGAGGTCGAGGAGCTGGAGGACCGCATCGAGGACCTCGAGGACGAGGATGAGGATGAAGACTGGGACGACGACGACGACGACGACGAGGACTGGGACGACGCTCGTTGAGGGTCCGGTAAGCCCGAAGAATTGGCGGGGGGAGACATGTCCGCGTGTCTCCCCCTGTTCTATGCTAATGGGTCGATCCGGCCGCCGCTTCGGGCGTAGGGTAGACATGGGAAGAGCCCGCGGCCGGCAGGGCCTGTCGTCGGGCGCGGATGAACGCAAGGGGGAATGATTCACAATGAGAAATTTGCTCCTCTCGACTCTGTGCGCGGTGTTGATCGGCAGCGCGCCCGCGATGGCTCAGTCCGGTTCCAACAGCAGGGCGGCGCTGCGCGGATACTTCACGGGCAACGGGCTGCTCAACCGCGGCATGTACGATCACGCCGCCGCCGAGTACCGGAAGTTCCTTCGCGAGTATCCCGACAGCGACAAAGCGCCGATGGCCCGCTACGGGCTCGCCGTCTGTCTCTTCCGGACCGGTGAGTTCCAGCAGACGATCGATACGCTCAACGAGCTGGAGCCGCCCGACGACTTCGAGTACCCCGTTGAGGTGCTCATGATGCTCGGCCAGAGTCGGCTCACGCTGGGCAACCCCGGTGAGGCGGCGTCCGTGTTCGACCAGGTCGTTCGCGACCACCTCGACCACGAGCTCGCGGACGAGGCGGCGGCTCTTCAGGTCGAAGCGCTGTACGAGGCAGGGCGCTACGACCAGGTGGAGCGCCCCTGCAAGCTCCTCGACGCGCGGTGGCCCCAGAGCCCGCAGCGACAGAGAGCCGAGCTCTTTCGCGGGCTGGCCGAGATGGCGCGGGCCGAATACCCGCAGGCGGCCGCCCGTTTCGAGGCGATGCTGCAGCAGTATCCCGGAGGCACCCACGCCGATCGCGCGGCGCTGCTGCTGGCCCAGAGCCTTCATCACGCCGGTGATGACGAGGGAGCCTCCATCCACTACACCGACGTCATTCAGACCGGTCGCGATGAGTTCGTACCCGACGCGATGTACGGCCTGGCCGTGCTGCTGCACCGGGGCGGCGACCTGGAGGGCGCCGGAAAGCTGCTCGATCAGATGATCGCGCAGTACGCCGACCGCGGCGACGGCGTGGCCACGGCGGCGCTGCTGCTGCGAGGCCGCGTGTGGTTTGACGTTGAGAGCTACGACCGCGCCCTGGAGCAGTTCGAGCGTCTCGCCGCCACCGGCGGCGCGGCGTTTCAGGACGACGCCGCCTACTGGTCGGCCAAGTGCGCGCTGCGGCGGGGCGAGCACGAGCGAGCGGCGCAGGAGCTTGCCTTGTCGCTCGAGCGGTACCCCGGCAGCGATCTGCTCCCGCAGATGACCTACGACCGAGCCGTGGCGCTGCTGCGTTCGGACGATGCGGAGTCCGCCATCGAGGTGCTCGGCGAGTTCCGGGCGCGGTACAAGGACCACGAGCTGTCGGGCGACGCGTTGGAGCTCATGGCGGCGGCGCACCACCAGCAGCGGCGTTACGGCGAGAGCCTCGCGCTCTGTCGGGAGTTCGAGGAGCAGTACGCCGGCACCGGGCTGTCACGCGACGTGGCGTTCCTCACCGCGGAGAACACGTACCTGCTCGGTGACTACGAGACGGCGGGGACGCTGTACACGACCCTGCTCGACCGGTGGCCCGACCACCGGCAAGCCGATCAGGCGCGGTACCGGCTGGGGATGGCCCTGCACCAGCAGTCACGCTACGAGCAGGCGGAGCCCTGGCTGGCGCAGGTTGCCCAGGGTCGCGAGACGGCGCCGGAGTACCGTCCTGCGCTGCTGGCTCTCGGCGACGGGCACTTCCAGCGGGGTCACTGGCCCGACGCGGAACAGGACCTTGCAGACTATCTCTCCTTCGGCACGGAACAGGCGTCCGTGGACGACGCGCTGCTCAAGCTGGGGCTGGCCCAGCAGCGCCAGGACCAGCATCGCACTGCGCTGGGCACGTTCCGCCAGCTGCTCGACGAGTTTGACCAGACGCCTCATCGAGTCCACGCTTTGTTCGAGAGCGGCCAGGTCCTCATCGAGCTCGACAGCCCCGACGAGGCGGCCGTCGCGTTCGAGCAGGTCCTGGCCGAAGGCCCGGAGTCGGCGTTCGCCCCGCACGCCATGAACCACCTGGGCGCGATCGCGCTGGCCAACGGCAACGATGTGGAGGCGGCCACGTGGTTCGGTCGGGCCGCCCAGAGCGCGACGGACGACGAGCTGGCTGCCGAGGCGCTTTTCCAGGAAGGCCAGGCGCTCATGGCGGCTCGCCAGTTCGAGCAGGCGGCCCCGGTCCTCGATCGCTTCAATCAAGCCTACCCGTTACACGAGAGACGGCCGGAGGCATCGGCCCTGCACGCCATCGCCCTGTCGCGACGGGGCGCGGCGAGCGACGCGGAATCGCAGGAGCAGGCGCTGGCGGCCATCGAGTTCGTGGAGGGGGATCATCTGCCGGAGCTGGAGCCGTCGCTCAGGGCGTCGCTTTGGTACGAGAAGGCGTGGTGCCTTCGATCGCTCGGTCGCAGCGCCGAGGCCGCCCAGGCGTACCGGAGCGTGATCGATCAGAACTCGGCGGAGCCGATCGAGAACCACGCTCTTCTGGAGCTGGCCGAGCTGGAGTTCGAGTCCGAGCGTCATGGGGAGGCGGCGAAGCTGCTCCGCCGGATTCAGCGCAACGCCTCCAGCGAGACGGTGTCGCCGTCGCTGCGCCGCCAGTGCACCTACCGGCTGGGGCTGTGCGAGTTTCACCTGGGCAATCACCAACGGGCGAGCGAGCTGCTGGAGACCTGGCTCGACGACGAGCCCGAGCCCCAGATCGTGCCGTCGGCCCGGCTCCTCTGCGCCGAGGCCCTCATTCACACCGGGCACCCCCGTCAGGCCGTGGAGCATCTCACGCACGTGATCCGGGAGTATCCCGACGACAAGGCGTGCGAGGCGGCCATGTTGCGGCTCGGCGAGTCCTACGCATCACTGCAGGACTGGACACGCAGCGAGGAGACGTTTGCCGCGTACCTCGAACGCTGGCAGGATTCGGAGCTCTGGTTCCAGGCGCAGTTCGGAATCGGCTGGGCCCGGGAGAACCAGGGCCGCTACGACGATGCGGTCCAGAGCTACGAGATCGTCGTCGATCGCCACCAGGGCCCCAGCGCGGCCCGAGCGCAGTTCCAGATCGGCGAGTGCCTGTTCGCGCAGCAGAAGTATGACGAGGCGGTCAGCGAGCTGCTCAAGGTGGACATCCTGTACGCCTACCCCGAGTGGAGTGCGGCGGCGCTGTACGAGGCAGGCCGCTGTTTCCAGGAGGTGGGCAACCCGGTCGATGCTCGCAAGCAGTACGAGCAGGTGCAGCGTCAGCACGCGCAGACGAAGTGGGCCGGTCTCGCGGCCAAGCGTCTCGCGGAGATCGACGCTCGTACGCTGCCGGGACGATGAAGCGCACAACGATACCTAAGAGGGAGTTGGAAACGTGAACGAAATCATGGTCATGATCCTCTCGGCGCTCACCGCCCAGGCACCGGCCGTCGCTCCGGTACCGGCGGAGGCCCTGGACGTGCCCGCGTCCGTCCAGATCCAGAGCGTTCTGGACTTCATCCAGAAGGGCGGCTTCATGATGATCCCCATCGGCCTGTGCTCGCTGGTGGCCGTGGGCGTCATCGTGGAGCGTCTGCTCAGCACACGCCGCGGCGCCGTCATTCCGCCGGCCTTCCTGCCGGGGCTCAAGAAGGTGCTGGAGCCCGGCGACACGTCGTCGGCGATCGATTACTGCCGAAAGCACAAGAGCCCCGTCGCCAAGGTCTTCGCGGCCGGGATTCGCAAGATCGGACGCTCACAGGAGGTCGTCGAGAAGTACATCCAGGAGGCGGGCGAGCGCGAAGTGCTCAAGCTTCGCAAGTACCTGAGATCGCTGGCGGTCATCGCGTCCGTGACACCGCTGCTGGGCCTGCTCGGAACGATCCTCGGCATGATCACCGCCTTCCAGACCGTGGCCATGTCCGCCGAGGCGCTGGGCAAGACCGAGATGCTCGCCGAGGGGATCTATGAGGCGATGATCACGACCGCCGCCGGGCTGGCCGTCGCCATCCCCGTCCTGATCTGCTACCACTGGATCTCCGCCCGGATCGATCGGCTCGTCGCGGACATCGATTACATGACTGTGGACTTCGTCGAGGAGTTCGTGGAGGGAACGGCCATGGACGCCGACCCCGCGCCGCGTGTCGCCGACGAGGCCGCGATCCCGGAAACGCCCGGACGCGGCATCGAGATTGCCACCACCTGAGGAGGACCGATCCATGATCCGATCAGGTGAAGCGGAGCGCGGCGTGACCCTGGAGATGACGCCCCTCATCGACATGGTCTTCCTGCTGCTGATCTTCTTCCTGGTGGCCACGACCTTCCACCAGACCGAGCGGGAGATGCAGGTGGCCCTGCCGCAGGCATCGTTCTCGGGGCCCATCTCCACGGCGCTGCGCGAGATCATCATCAATGTGGACGAGGAGGGGGTCATCATCGTCAGCGGCCGCAGGATCGACGTGAGCGAGCTCCGCTCGCTCATCGAGCGGGCGGTCGCGGGCAATCCCGAGCAGAAGGTCACGGTCCGCGGCGATCGCGCCACCGCCTACGCCAACGTGGTGCGGGTTCTGGACATCTGCAAGGGCGCGGGGATCCAGGAGCCGTATCTGGACACCGTGATCGGCGAGCAGCACTAGGCATCAGGCTTCTCACGGGCAGGGAACAGGCGTCGCCGCATGAAACGCTCGACCAAACGATGGCTCGCTGTGGGGTTCACGGTGTTCGGCCTTGTCGCGATGGGGGGCGGTGCGGGCCTGGCCTGGCACCTGCGCGAGCACCGTACGGACTTCTTCACGGATGCGGACACGATCGACCGTCTCGCGACCGAGACGTCGCCGCGCGACATCCTGTGGCGACCGCCTCTGGATTTGGTCCGACCCGTCAACAGTGTCACCGACGACTTCGCACCGAGCGTGACCGCGGACGGCCGGAGCCTCTTCTTCGCTCGCGGTGAGACGGGGCGCAACGCCGATCTCTACTGGTGCCAGAAGACGTCCACGGGCTGGAGCGTGCCGCAGCCGCTGCCGCTCAACACCGAGGCGGACGAGCTCGACCCCCAGGTGTCGCCCGACGGCACCGTGCTCTTCTTCTGCAGCAACCGGGCCGGCGGTGAGGGCGAGTACGACCTGTGGGTGAGCCGGCGCGAGGGGGAGGCCTGGACGGCCCCGGTCAACCTCGGCCCCGGCATCAACTCGCGGCAGGACGACTACGGCCCCGGCCTGACCCCCGACGGCGCGACGCTGTACTTTGCCTCCAATCGCCCGGCTTCGGGCCGGACGGGCCCGGGCGACTTCGACCTCTACCAGGTCTCGGTGCGGGACGCCGAGCCCGTTGTCGTCGCCCTCTCGAACATCAACACCGAGTTCGACGACACGGCACCGTCGGTGAGCCCCGCCGGCGATTTCGTCTACTTCGCGTCCGACCGGCCGGGCGGTGAGGGCGGGTTCGATCTCTACCGTTCGCGCCGGATCGCCGGTGACCACACCGCCGCCGTCAACCTGGGCGACGACGTGAACACGCCCGCCAATGAGCTCGACCCCGCGGTGACGCTCGAGGGGTTCGGGCTGTACTACGCCTCCGGCGACGCCGAGACCGACTACGACCTGCGATACACGACCTCACGCGAGGTCTTCATGCGGACCGAGAGCCATCGCGCCACGCTCAACTGGGGAACGCTATGGCCCACGGTGTGGCCGTATCTCCTGTGGATGCTCGCGACCGTCGTGCTGATGCTCGTGCTGATCGGCCTCCTTCAGAAGCTCGAGTACCGCAAGCTCTCGCTGCTGGCCAAGTGCATGCTCGTGTCGCTGCTCGTGCACATGCTGCTGATGCTGTCGTTCGCATTCTGGGGCGTGACCGCCGCGATCTCCAAGTGGCAACGTCCGGGACAGGGCATGCGCGTGGTTTTGACCTCGCCGTCGATCGGCGCAGGACTCGCCCAGCAGATCCGCGGCGAGCTGACTGCCGTGGAGCTGCAGGTGCGTCTCCCGGAGACCCAGGGTGACCGTCCCGCCGAGTCGCCGCTGCCCCGGATGGAGCCCGCCAGCGCCGCGCCGCCGGCCACGGTCGAGCTGACCCGCATCGAGTCCGAGCCGGCGCTGGAGGCCGCCGGCCACGACGCCCCGCCGCAGACCGCGCCGCCGACGCCGCTGTTCCAGACGGCCTCCATGGCATCGCCGGTGCCGGTCGAGCTCGACACGCCCTCCGAGCAGGCACGCAGCCGCCAGAGCGAGGCGGTCGCGTCCACCAGCGCCACGGAGCGGGCGGCGCCCCCGCGGGCGGAGACGCTCGTGGCCTCGATCCCGCCGGACGCGCCCATCACCCTGGCCCTGGTGCCGGCCGCCGCCGAAGCTCTGGGTGCCGACACGGACCCGCGTCACTTTGCGGACGCGGCACCCCGGCGCGGTTCCGCACCGCCCGGGCCCATGGTTCAGACCGCGGCGAGCGTGGACCGGGCGGAGCCGGTCAGGCTGGAGACTCCGTCGGAGCAGATGCGAAGCCGCGGCGGGGAGGCGGCGATGCCGCCCGACGTCGCGACGGTCGAGGTCGATGCTCGACGGGCGGAGCCGGTCATGAAGGCCGAGCCCCCGGTCACGGCGACGATCGCGGTCGTGGCGGCGACCACGACGACGGCCGCCAGCCCCGACGAGCACTTCGCGGACGCCGCGCCGCGCCGCGCATCGACGCCGGTGGCGATGAGATCGTACGTCGCGACCGAGACCGATTCGATCGATCCCGCCACCTTCGCGGTCGCCCTGCCGTCGGCGGAGCCGCCGCGTGAGGAGACGCCGGAAGCCGCCGAGGCGGCGCCGAACCCCGGTGCAATGGCGGCCGTGCCGGCTCTCCAGCCGATCGCCGTGCCCGAGGCCGCCACCAGATCGCGGCCCGACTTTGCGGCTCCGCGGATCGAGCCGCATGCCGAGCCCGGCGACCCGGCCGCCGTCAGCCTGGCCGCGGTGCGACCACGCGAGGCGCCGATATTGCTCGCGTCCCGGGACGACGTGGCCCTGGCCATCGACGCGCCGCGCAATCCCGTGCCGTTCGAACTGCCGCTTGTGGAAGGCTCCTCGGTCGCCAGCGAGCCGGAGCGCCGCGTTGAGCTGCGTGTCGTTCCGGAGGACGCGCCCCGTGTCCACCTGCGTCTGCCCGTGCGCACGCCGTCTCGCGACGTGGCGCCGGCCGCGCCCTCGTCACAGGTCCTGGCCACGCCCATCTGGGATGACCGGTTCAGGCCGACCCGCATCGACATCGATCCGCAGCGGGTCCGGGTCTCGGCTCCCGACGCGATGGTCCTGGCGAGCCTCGATCTCGATCTGAAGGTGCCGACGCGAACTTCACCGGCGCCGGAGGCGTTCCGCCACCGCGCGGCTGACGTGCGCGAGAAGGTGCTCGAGAAGATGGGCGGCACCCGCCAGACCGAGCGGGCCGTGGCCATGGCGCTCGACTGGCTGGCCCGCCATCAGGGGCCCGACGGCCGCTGGAACGGATCGCACTTCGACGACGACTGCGGGCAGTGTTCCGGCACGCAGCGGGTGAAGTGCGACGTGGCGCTGACGGGGCTTGCGCTGCTGTGCTTCCAGGCCGCCGATCACACGCACACCCGTGAGGGGCCGTACCGCCGCGCCGTCGAGCGGGGCTTGAACTGGCTGCTGATGCACCAGAAGGACAACGGCGATCTCATGTTCGGCGAGTCCATGTACAGCCAGGGCATCGCCGCCATCGCCCTCGCCGAGGCATACGGCATGACGCAGGACCCGCGTCTACGGCCCGCGGTCGAGTCGGCGGTCGATTTCATCTTCAAGGCGCGCAACAAGTTCGTCGGGGGGTGGCGCTACCGTCCCGGCCAGGTCGGTGACACGTCGGTGTTGGGCTGGCAGATCATGGCGTTGCAGAGCGCGCGGCGGGCACGGATCGACGTGCCCGACGAGGCCTTCGAGGTTGCCGGCAACTGGCTGGAGCTCGTGCACCGTCCGGGCAAGCCGGGGCTCTACGCCTATCAGCCGCAGCGCGAGATCACGCCCGCGATGACCGCGGAGGGGATGTTCGTCAGGCAGCTGCTGGGGGCCACACGCGACGACATGCGGCAGAAGGAGTCCGCCTCCTATCTGCTGCACAACGAGCCGCAGTGGGATCCCGATGCCAACACCTACTACTGGTACTACGGGACGCTGGCCATGTTCCAGCACCAGGGACAGGAGTGGGAGACCTGGAACGAGTCGATCAAGCAGGTGCTTCTGGAGAACCAGCGGACGGAGGGCCTGGCCGCCGGCAGCTGGGATCCCGAAGGCCGCTGGGCCGCGGTCGCGGGTCGCGTCTACCAGACGGCGATGGCGACGCTGACGCTCGAGGTGTACTACCGCTACCTGCCGCAGTTCCTCAAGGAGGAATGACCGGGGCTTCGCGTCGAGGCCGTCGCGGCCGCCCGCGCCCATTCAAACAATCGCTTGATTGAATCCGCGCCGGGCCTACCATGGCACACGATGTCCCAGGTTCACGTCGACACCCGTATGGCCCTGCTCGACGCCGCGGAGACGCTGTTCAGCCAAAAGGGCTATGCCGCGGTGGGGATCCGTGAGATCGTCGAGCACGCCGGGGCCAACGTCGCCGCCATCAAGTACCACTTCGGCTCCAAGAGCGGGCTGTACACCGAGGCGGTCCGCCGCGCGATGGAGCGGCGCGAAACCGCCGCGCCGTGGGAAGTACTCCTGGAGTGTCCGGCCACCCCCCTCAAGGCGGCGACCTTGCTGGTCGAGTTCATTGCCCGATTCCTCGCTCGGCGACTGGACCCCGAGACCGCCGACACCGCGGCCAGCCTCATCCTGCACGAGGCGGCCGAGCCGAGCGAGGCGATCGACTCGGTGGTGCGCGACTTCATTCAGCCGCACGAGGACCGGATCGTGGCCGCCCTGCGGGTCCTCAAGCCCGACGCGAGCCGGCAGGAGCTGTCGTTCTTCGCCCAGAGCATCCTGGGCCAGATCCTCCACTACCGCGTCTTCCGGCCCGTGCTGGAGCGCATGGCGATCGGCGACCTGTCGAACCGGGCGCGGATCCGAAGCATCGCCGACCACATTGCGCGGTTCTCGCTGGCCGGTCTCGGCTGCCCGCCACGCGTCATCGACCGAGCCCTCGCGGCGGCCAACAATGATCGCATTCCCGGAGGCCCGCCCCATGAATGATCGCCGTTTTCTCGTCTGGGGGCTCCTGATCGCGATGGCCGTGGTGCCGTCCGTCGGCGCCCAGCCCGGCGGCCAGGCGACCGCGGTCACCGTGGACGCCGTGCGCCGCGAGTCGGTGCAGGAGCATCGCCGCGTGACGGGCGAGCTGCGGGCGGTGCGTCGCTCCCGGGTGGCGACGCAGGAAGAGGGCCTCGTCGTGGATCTGCCCGTCAGGGAGGGCCGGCGTGTCGCGGCCGGCGACGTGCTGGCGGTGCTCGACAGCCGCCGGCTGGAGATCGCCCTCCAGCAGGCCGAAGCCGACGTCCTCGCCGTCCAGAGCATCCTCGACGAGCGTCAGGCGACGCAGTCGTGGCGCGAGGAGGAGCTCGAGCTCTACCGCAAGTCGGCCGAGCGCGGCGCCGCCAACGTCAAGGAGATGCTCGACGCCGAAGCGCTGGCTCGAATCGCGGCGGCCATCACCCGCCAGGGCCGGCGCCAGCTGGAGGTGACCAAGGCCAAGGCCGAGCTTCTCCGGGAGCGGCTCGAGGACATGACGGTCGTCGCGCCCTTCGACGGCGTGGTTGTCGCCAAGCATGCCGAGCTCGGCGAGTGGGTCGCCACGGGTGCGCCGCTGGCGGAGCTCGTTTCGGTCGGCGAGATCGAAGCGTGGCTCGACGTCCCCCAACGATACTTCGAAGCGGCGGCGGAGGGGCCGGTGGAGATCGCCATCGCCTTCGAGGCGTCCGCTCGCGTGGTCAGAACCGCGCGCACGCGGGTCGTGCCCCTGGTGGACCCGCGGGCACGGTCGTTCTACGTCGTCGCGACGCTGGAGAATGCCGGCGGCCGGCTCACGCCGGGCATGTCCCTGTCGGCGTGGATCCCGACCGCCGGCTCCATCGACCGGCTGACCGTCTCCAAGGACGCCGTCCTTCACAACGACGCGGGCCCCTTCGTGTACGTGGCCCGCGGCGGCGGGCCGCCGGGGGTGGGTCCGGGGACGGGGCCGGCCCAGGCCGTGCCGCAGAAGGTCAAGACGCTGTTTCCCCTCGGCGATCGGATGGCCGTCGAGGCGCGCGGGCTCGAGCCCGGTGATCTCGTCGTGGTCGAGGGCAACGAGCGTCTCTTCCCCATGATGCCGATCGAGCCCGTCGAGCGTGGCGACGGCCCGGCGGCAGCAACGGAAGGCCAGCGATGAACATCATTCGGCTGGCGATTCAGCAGCCGGTGACCGTAGCCGTCGGGGTCATCCTCATCGTGATGTCGGGCGTGCTCGCCATCCGGCGGGTGCCCATCCAGCTCACGCCCAGCGTCGACAGCACCATCGTCACCGTGACCACCTTCTGGGAGGGCGCCAGCCCCCAGGAGGTCGAGCAGAACGTCATCGACAAGCAGGAGGAGCGGCTGCTGGGTCTCAGCAACCTCCGGCTCATGACGAGCTCGTGCCAGCAGAGCCTGGGCCAGATCCGGCTGGAGTTCTACACGGGCACCGACAAGAGCGAGGCGCTGCGCGAGGTGAGCGACAAGCTCCGGGAGGTGCCGGATTACCCGGACAACGTGGACGAGCCGGTGGTCCAGGCCACCGACCGGGAGCACCGGGACTACATCGCCTGGATCGTCTTCGGCACGACCGATCCCGACTTCGATGTGCGTGTGCTGCGTGACTTCGCGTTGGACCGGATCGAGCCGGCCCTGGAACGGGTCGCGGGCATCGCCGAGATCAACGTGCTCGGCGGCCGGGAGCGTGAGCTGCAGATCCGCGTCGACACGGCGAGTATGGCCCAGTTCGGCGTGTCGCCGACGGAGTTCGCCCGGGTGATCCGCGATACGAACCAGAACATCTCCGCCGGCCAGCTGGCCGACGGCAAGCTCGACGTCCGGGTGCGTACGATCGGCCAGTTCGACTCGCTGGAGCAGATCGAGAACACCGTCGTCGCCCACAGCGACGCGGGGCAGGTGCTCGTCCGTGACGTCGCCGACGTCGTGCACACCTTCAAGGAGCCCACGGGGTTCGTGCGGTCGCGGGGCGTGCCGGTGATCGCCATCAACGCGGAGCGCGAGATCGGCTCCAACGTGATGAAGGTCATGACGGCCCTGCAGGCGGAGGTGACCCGGCTCAACGAGCCCGAAGGGCTGCTGGATACCGAGGCACGACGGCTGGGCCTCAACGGGACGCTGACGCTCACCCAGGTGTACGACCAGACGGTCTATATCGACGACGCCCTGGCCCTGGTCCGCAACAACATCTGGATCGGCGGCGCACTGGCCACGATCGTGCTGATCCTCTTCCTGCGTTCCATTCGTACGGTGGGGATCATCGCGCTGGCCATCCCCATCTCGGTCCTGGGGGCCGTGGTGGGCATGGTCGCGTTGGGCCGCAGTGTCAACGTCATCAGTCTCGCAGGCATGGCGTTCGCGGTCGGGATGGTCGTCGACAACGCCATCGTCGTACTGGAGAACATCTTCCGCCACCTGGAGATGGGCAAGCCCCGCCTCCAGGCCGCCTACGACGGGGCCCGGGAGGTGTGGGGAGCCGTGCTCGCCTCGACGCTCACCACGATCGTCGTGTTCGTCCCCATCCTGCTCATCCAGGAGGAAGCGGGGCAGCTGTTCCGCGACATCTCGCTGGTCATTTGCGCGGCGGTGGCCCTGAGCCTGGTCATCTCCATCACGCTGATCCCTGCCGCCGCGGCCCGCGTGCTCCGCATGCGCGACACGGCCAGCGCGCATGCCGGCGCCGCGGATGTGCCGCGGGGCGGGCTGCCGGGCGCGATCGGCCTGTTCGTCTACTGGATCTGCGGCAGCACCGCGGCGAGAGTGGCGGTGATCGTCGCCCTTACCGCGGTGTCCCTGCTGGGGACGTGGCAGCTCATGCCGCCGTCGGACTACCTGCCGCGCGGCAACCGTAACCTGGTCTTCGGCCTGATCATTCCGCCCCCCGGCTACAACGTCGCCCAGTACAACGAGATGGCCGATCGGATCGAGCAGACGATGAGGCCGTTCTGGGAGGCGGGCCTTCTCAAGGATCGTGACCGGGACGCTTACGAAGAGGCGGTGGCGGCGTTGCCCGAAGTGCCGGCCGGGGACATCACGGTGCGGCCGCCGTCGATCCAGAACTACTTCCTGGTGAAGTTCGAGAACATCCTGTTTCACGGCGCGGTCAGCGACGAACCCAAGCGGGTGGTCGACCTGATCGACCTGTTCAATTTCGCCACGCGGCCCGACGTGATCCCCGGCGTGTTCGCGTTCCCGCTGCAGGTGCCGCTGTTCCAGCTCGGGGGCTCCACCGGCTCGGCCGTCAAGCTGCAGCTGGCCGGCCCCGACCTGGACGAGGTCAGCGGCGCCGCCCAGAAGGTCATGGGCACGCTGTTCGGCAGCGGCAAGTACATGCAGATCCAACCCGTGCCCAGCAACTTCATGCTTCCCGCTCCTGAGTTGCAGGTCGTGCCGGACCTGGTCAGGCTCAGCGAGCTGGGGCTGACCACCAACGACCTCGGTCTGGCCGTGCGGGCGGCCGGCGACGGTGCCATCATCGACGAGTACCACCTTGGCGGCGAGTCGATCGACCTCAAGATCATCTCTCAGGAGGCCGTCGACCAGGAGGTGATCGCGGGCCTCGATGACCTGCCCATCGCCACGCCGGCGGGTCGAGTGGTTCCTCTTGGTTCGGTGGCGAGCATCCGCCGCGTGGGCACGCATGAGCAGATCGCGCGTGTCGGGCGGCAGCGCTCCGTGAGCTTCGAGGTGACACCGCCGGACGGCATGCCGCTCGAGGCCGCGATGAACGACCTCGAGCAGCTCGTGGAGGGCCTTCGCGCCGGCGGCGCGATCCCGCCGCGGGTGGCCACGACGCTGGCGGGCTCGGCGAGCAAGCTCCAGGAGGTCAAAGCGGCCCTGCTCGGCGACGGCACGCTGCTGGGCACGCTCGGCAGCTCGCTGGTCCTTGCCCTCGGCGTTGTCTACCTGCTGATGTGCGTGCTCTTCCAGAGCTTCCTGCGGCCGCTGGTGATCATGTTCAGCGTGCCGCTGGCGACGCTCGGCGGCTTCGTCGCCCTCGCCATCGTCAGCGGGTGGAGCGAGGCGAGCCGCTACATGCCGGTGCAGAAGATGGACATTCTCACCATGCTGGGATTCGTGATCCTGATCGGCGTCGTGGTCAACAACGCCATCCTCATCGTGCACCAGGCGATCAACTTCATGAGCGACAAGGTTGACCTGGGGCACGGCCTTCACGGCCCGCTGGAGCCGCGACGGGCCATCGCCGAGGCGGTGCGCACCCGGATCCGCCCCATCTTCATGAGCACCTTCACGTCGATCGGCGGCATGGCACCGCTGGTGCTCATGCCCGGGTCGGGATCGGAGCTGTACCGCGGACTGGGCAGCGTCGTGGTCGGCGGGCTGCTGGTGTCGACGGTCTTCACGATCTTCCTGACGCCTCTGCTGCTGAGCCTGATCGTCGACTTTCAGCAGTGGCTGCGTCGCCCGCAGCCCGTCGAGACGGCCGAGGTGGAGATCGAGGTGTCCAGAAGGCCCCGGCCCGGGGGCATCCCTGCCGGCGCGACCCGCAAGTGAGCTGGACGCTGCTCGTCCCCCTCGCCGCGGCCTATCTCGTCGCGTGCGGCGGCTGGCTGGGCGGGTATCGACTGACCCGACCCTGGTGGCCGTCGCCCGAGCCCCTGAGGACCGAGCACAAATGGCTGGACCTGGCGATGGTCGTGGTGGCCGCCGCGTCGATCCTGGGACTGGGCTGGGTGTGGCGTCAAGGGTGGCTCCTGCCGGAGCCCGAGGGGTGGGCGGGCGACGTGCTGTGGCAGTTCAACAACCTGCTGATCTACTGCCCGATCGTCGTGATCCTCGCCCACCGGGATCAGTCCATCCGGACGATCTATCTGTGGCCCGCGGGGCTGCCCGTCAAGCTCGCCGCCGGGCTCTTCCTCGGCACGCTCGCCGTCGTGACGTACGTGCTGCTGCGGGGCGAGATCGTCCGGCTGCCGGGGATCGCCCTCGACACGGTGCGGATCGACAACGTCCGCAACGTCGTGCCGGTCTTTCTCGAAGGCGTGGCCCTGGCGTTCGCGTACGTGCGTCTGCGCTGGGCCCTGGGCCGGTGGACGGCCCGGATCGCGCCGGGGCTGCTCCTGGCCGCGGCCCACATCCCCCGCCAGCTCGAAAGCGGCCTGGGGACCCCGGCCATGGTCGCCTCCGTCATGGTCACCGTCTTGATCGCCTTCGTCGTGCTCTTCACGCTGGAGCGGAGCCGCGACGTGATCTGGATCGGCGTCGTCCACTACCTCATGGACGTCGCCATCGGGGCGTTTGACTGACCGTGAATCCCGGCTTTCTGCGGATCAATGGCGAGAATAAGATCCCCGACGGCCGGGTTGTTAGGTAAGGAGAAGCGACATGCGACTTCGGGAGGTCATTCTGGTGATTGTCTTGCTTTCCCTGCTGGCCGTCGTGGTCGTTTCGATCGACGGGTCGCCGCCGGAGCCGCGGACACCGCCGGACGGGCGCGTCGCGCTGGTTCATGTCTACAACGACAAGGGCGAGCTCGTGGGGCCGGTGGCGATGGACTCCGTTGACAGGACGCCGCAGGAGTGGCGCGAGACGCTGACACCCGAGCAATTCCACATTCTCCGCGAGGCGGGCACGGAGCGACCGTTCACCGGCGCTCTGCTTGGCAACGCCGCCGAGGGGGTGTACATCTGCGCCGGCTGCCGGCTGCCGCTGTTCGCATCGACGACCAAGTTCAAGTCCGGCACCGGCTGGCCGAGCTTCTATCAGCCGATCGCCGCCGACAATGTCGCCGAGCACGTTGATCGCGGCCTGGGCATGGTGCGCACCGAGATACTCTGTGCGCGGTGCAACGGTCACCTGGGGCACGTGTTCAACGACGGGCCCCGTCCCACCGGCCTTCGATACTGCATCAACTCGGCGGCGCTGGGATTCACGGCGACCAAGGATCTCGCCACGCTGGCCGAACCCGCCGCAGCCGCGGTCGCCGCCGGTCAAGCCTCGCAGGCCACCGCGGTGCTCGCCGGCGGGTGCTTCTGGTGCGTGGAGGCGGTCTTCGAGGAGATCAACGGCGTGCTTGTCGCCCGGTCCGGTTACGCCGGCGGATCAGCCGGCGATGCGAAATACGGCGCCGTCTCGTCAGGTAAGACCAGGCACGCCGAGGTCGTGCAGATCGTCTACGACCCGTCGGTGATCAGCTACGAGGACCTGCTGCGGGTGCATCTGACCACCCACGACCCCACCACCCTCAACCGACAAGGCAATGACGTCGGTCCGCAGTACCGCAGCGCGGTCTTCTACGCCGACGAGCAGCAGAAGGCCGCGGCCCGCTCGGTCATCGACGCGCTGACCGAGCAGGGGATCTACGACAACCCCATCGTCACGGCGCTGGAGCCGCTCACCGGGTTCTATCCGGCCGAGGACTATCACCAGGACTACGTGCGTCGCAATCCCAACGACGGCTACGTGCGGGCGGTGGCGGTTCCCAAGGTGGCCAAGGTCCGCAAGCTCTACCCGGATCGGCTCAAGCCCGGACCGCCCGCCGATTCCTGAGGCCGGTGATCACCTGGTCGCGCACACCTTCAGACGTTCGACCATCGCATCCACCGGGGGCACGGCACCACCGGGATAGCGGCGGCACGAGAGATTCGTGCCCGGAGGCTTGGTCGCGCCCATCAGGTCGACGCCGTTGAGCAGGACGGTCGGCGAGCCCCAGCCTCGACGCGGATCGGTTTCGGCGAGCGTCTCCAGGCTGACCGGCTCGATACGACACGACATGCCCCGCACGCGGCAGGCCTCGGTGAGATTGTCGGTCATGGCCTCGGCGTTGGGGCAGCCGGGCAACGTCAGGATCTCCAGCGTGACGGGAAGCATGCTCAACGCAACCTCCAGGACCGCCGGGGGATCGGGCTGCGATGCCGTCCCGCTCGAGCCACGGATCATAGGATGAGCGCCAACGATGGGGAGCTCCGACCGTGAGGGACTCTGGGGACAGACGATGAAGGTGCGTCATCGTGGGTGGCGGAACTGCGGTCCTCACCCGTGGCCGTCGCGTCGTGCTCCGAATCGTCGTCGGCAAGGCCCCGACGCCCCCATTAGAATGAGACCGCGCCGCCCCGCGGGCGAAGAATGAGCGACCGTGTCCCTTGCCCTGCCCATCTTCCGGACCAGCGATCTGCCGCCGCCACCCCCGGCTCCGGAGGGGGCGCGCCGGCCGGGACGCCTCGTGGACAGCCACGGAAGGGTGATCCGCGACGTCCGTCTGAGCGTCACCGACCGCTGCAACTACCGCTGCGTCTACTGCATGGACCCCGACTTCCGGTACATGCCAAAGCGGGAGCTGCTCACGCTCGAGCAGTACGTCGCCGTCGGTCGGGTGTGCGCGAGCCTCGGCCTCGAGAAGCTGCGCATCACCGGCGGCGAGCCGACGCTCTATCCGCAGCTCGATGAGCTCATCGCGGCCCTGGGCGGGCTCGGCTTCGCGGACATCGCCATGACCACCAACGGCTCGCGGCTGGGGGAGATGCCCCTGGCGCGTTGGCGTCGTGAGGGGCTGAGCCGCCTGACCCTGAGCCTCGACAGCCTGCGGCCCGATCGCGTGGAGCGCATCACCCGGACCAGAACGTCGCCGCGGACCGTCGTGGACGCGATCGCCCTCGCCCGCGGCGCCGGGTTCGACCCCATCAAGGTCAATGCCGTGGTCATGCGGGGCTTCAACGACGACGAGATCGCCGACTTTGCCGACTTCGCCCGCGAGCACGCGGTGGACTACCGGCTGATCGAGTACATGCCGCTGGACTCCGGCCGCGGCTGGAGCCGCGATGACGTCGTCGGCGCCGACGAGATGCTCCAGAAGCTCTCGGCCCGCCACGACCTGGTGCCGCTGGATCGCGACGACCCGGCCAGCACGTCGCTGAGCTTCGGCTTCGCCGACGGAGCGCCCGGCCGCCTCGGGATCATCGCCCCCGTCACCAGGCCCTTCTGCGGGGCGTGCAGCCGCCTGCGGATCACGGCCGACGGCAAGGTGCGCCCGTGCCTGTTCAGCCACGAGGAGTGGGACCTGCGGCCGCTGCTGCGGGCCGCGGCCGCGGATCGTGACCTCGCCGGGTTCATCGCCGACGCCATGTGGACCAAGCAGGCCGGCCACGGCATCTCATCGCGCGGCTTTCTGCCGCCGCCGCGGACGATGTCGGCCATCGGCGGCTGAACGGCGACACCGGTCGCCCGGCCCGGTGACGGCGGGTATTATCAGACCTCGATTGAGAAGCTCCGAGGGTCCCGGGCGGTCACCGCATTCAAGAAACTTGGTCTTGACGGAGAGTGCTTGTCACGCGCGGGCGTCGACGCGGCACGTTTCAGTCGCCGCCTGCACAAGGAGGTCACGCAATGGTTTCGATCACTGGTTCGGATATCTGGAAGCGGATCGAAGCGGGTCAGGAGCGTGCCTTTCAATCGCTGCGTGTGATTCCGCTGGTCGGCCCATCGCGCGACGAGCCGGCGTACCGGCTGTTCGGCGACGACACGGCAGGGCAGGTCGAGATCACCGAGGTGGGCGAGCAAGGAAGCGTCCCGAACATCAAGGTCCACAACACGCTGAACGATCGGATCCTGCTCATCGACGGCCAGGAGCTGATCGGCGCCAAGCAGAACCGGATCCTGAACACGGACGTGCTCGTCGCGGCTGGCTCGGACGTGGTCATCCCCGTGAGCTGCGTGGAGCGCGGCCGCTGGGGATACATGGGGCGAGGGTTCCGCGCCGGGAAGATGGCGTACCGCTCGGTTCGAGCATCGAAGTCGAGCCAGGTGCACCGCGCGCTGGCGCAGGAGCGTGGCCACCAGTCGGCGCAGGGCGATGTGTGGCACGACGTGGACGAGATGATGTGCCGGCTCGGTTCGTCCTCGGCCACCGCCGCCATGCACGAGGCCTACGAGCAGAGATCGAAGGACCTCGACGAAATCCGCGCTGCCCTGGAGATGCCCGAGCAGACGGTCGGGGTTGCCGTGTACCACGGTGACCGCTTCCTCGGCCTGGATCTCTTTGACCGCGCGGCGACCTTCGCGCATTACTGGAGATCGCTCATCGACAGCTATGCGCTGGACTGGCTGGCCCTCCTCGAGTCGGCGGGCGACGAGACGCCGGCCGAGACCCCGGCGTTGGCGCTCGATCAGGTCGTGCAGACGCTCACCGAGAACACCTGGGAGCGCTACGACGCCCCCGGCGAGGGGTCCGACGTACGCTGCGAGGACGACACCCTGACCGCCTCGGCCCTCGTGTGGGGTGACGGCGATGACGTGCTGCACCTGCAGGCGTTTCCGAAGCCGGAGGATCGCCCGCGTTCGAGGCTTCAGGACCTCGAGCGATCCGTGGAGTCGGTGGAAGCCGAGGTCGGAGCGTGGGCTCGACGACTCAGGGCGTTTCGCACGTTCCGCCGGCGCAAGACCGAGACCTGATCTCGGGCGAGACGTTTACGGGGGCGGGGGCTCGTCACCGGCCTGGCTGGCATGCCAGGCGGCGAGGACCTCCGCTTCACGCTCGGGCTCGATGCCGCCTCGCCACGGGAAGGCCTTCTCCTGCGGCCACTCGTGATACCAGGTGAGCGTGTCGCGAACGGTGTCGGCGAGCGGGCGCGACGTGAGCCCCGCGGCGATCGCCTTGTCGATGTTGACGGTGTGAAATCCCTCGTAGCCCTCGGCGGGGGGGATCCAGACGGGCATGTGCGCCCACGGCTGGATGTCGTGCTCGGCGAGAAAGTCCGCGGGCACCCACGTGAAGGTGGCGTCGCCGCCGGTCACGGCCTTGCAGCCGTAGAGCAGCTCGGCCATGGTCGTGGGCGTGTTCGGTCCGGTGGCGTTGAAGACACCGGTCGTCTTGTCTTCGACGGTCTGGATCACGAAGTCGGCGAGGTCGCGGACGTCGATGAACTGCACGGGGTCGTCGGGTGAGCCGGGTGCCAGCACCTCGCCGCCGCGCTCGACACGCACGGGCCAGTACGTGAAACGCGGCACGTTGTCACGCGGCCCGACGATGAGGCCGGGGCGGATGTTCGTGACTCGGCCCGGCATGGCGTTCTCGGCCGCCTGCTCGCAGAGCGCCTTGAGCGGCCCGTAGTACTGGAACTGGTCGCCGAACTCCTCCAGCGTCGGGTCATCCATGGTGGCGATCGGTCCCGACTCGTCCATGTTCACGATGCTGTTGTCGGAGTAGACCGAGATCGACGAGATGTACACGTACTGCTTGACCGCATCGGCCAGCAGCGACGCCGAGGCCGAGACCATCCGGGGAAAGTAGCCGGACGTGTCGACCACCGCGTCCCAGGTCCGTCCGTGCAGGGTGCTGAGGCCCTCATCCTTGTCGGGGTCGCGGTTGCCGCGGATCTGCTCCAGGTCGGCGAAGAGGTCGGGGGCCGTGCGGCCTCGATTGAACAGGGTCATCGTGTGGCCCCGGGCGATCGCGGCCTCCACCACGGCCGGGCCCAGGAAGCCGGTGCCGCCGAGAATCAGAAGCTGCAGCGACCGCGGCACGGGGGCGGTGGTGGTCGGCTGGGTGGCCGGCTCCGGCTGGGCGGCCGCCGCCAGCGGCGTCGCGGCCATTCCCACGGCGGCTCCGGCGGATGCCTGGAGAAACGCTCGGCGGGACTGGGGCATTGTCGTCTCCTGGAGGGGGCGCCCGGTTGTACCGTGTACCCTCCCCTAACACAAGGAGACGCGCCGCGGCCGTTTTTGTTCCCCATGAATGGCGGTTCGCTGTCATCGCGACTGTTCAAGATCGAGCCGGACGAGATCGCGGCCCTCGTCTGGTCATGCGCGTACTTCTTCTGTCTGCTGTGCGGCTATTACATTCTGCGCCCGCTTCGCGAAGCCATGGCCGCGGCCGGCGACGTGCGCAACCTCAAGTGGCTGTACCTGGGCACGCTCACGTCGATGCTCGTGGCCAGCGTTGTGTTTGCCGCGATCACGACGCGCTATCCGCGCCGCACGTTCATCCCGATCGCCTACCGGTTTTTTGCGGTCAACCTGCTGATCTTTTTCGTTGCCCTCACAACGCTGCCCGAATCGAGCCAGGTTCATCTCGGACGCGTCTTCTTCGTGTGGGTCAGCGTCTTCAACCTCTTCGTGGTCTCGGTCTTCTGGAGCTTCATGGCGGACCTGTTCACGAACGCTCAGGGCAGGCGACTGTTCGCGTTCATCGCCGTGGGCGGCACGCTGGGGCAGATCTGCGGGTCCCTGGTGGCCCGGTATCTCGCCGAGCCGCTGGGCGCCGTGAACCTGCTGCTGGTGACGGTGGTGCTGCTGGAGTGCGCGTGCCGGGTCGTCAACGTCCTGAACCGCCAGACGCCTGCCATACCGCTCCCGGCTCCGTCGGCAAACCCGCAGCAGGCCCCCGTGGGCGGGGGGGCGCTGGCGGGCCTCAAGCGGGTGTTCAGCTCCCCCTACCTGACCGGGATCGCGATCTTCATCGTGTGCTACACGATCTCGTCCACGTTCCTGTACGTCACCAAGATCCAGGTGGGCACACAACACACCACCGACCAGGACGGTCGCGTCGCGTTCTTCGCCAACATCGACTTCTGGACGGGCGTGGCGACGGTGCTGGCCCAGGTCTTCCTGACGAGCCGCCTCATCGCCCGGCTGGGGGTCGGGCCGACGCTGGGGGTGCTGCCGCTGATCACCCTGATCGGTTTCGGCCTGCTTGGCGTCGCCTTCTGGCGACCCGGGACGCTGGACATCGTGTGGGTGCTGGTCGCCTTCGAAGCGACCCGCCGGGCGGGCAACTACGCGATCTCGCGGCCCGCCCGCGAGGTCCTCTTCACAGTCGTGCCCCGCGAGGACAAGTACAAGGCGAAGAACGTCATCGACACCTTCGTCTATCGCGCGGGCGATCAGATCGGCATCTGGGTCGCCGACGGCCTGATGGCGCTGCAGTGGACGGCGGCGGCGCTCTGCTTCACGATGGTTCCCTGGGCCGCCGGGTGGCTCGCGGTGGGGCTGGTGCTGGGCCGCCGGCAACGCGAGCTGGCCGCGCGGCGGTGACGGATCACCTGATCAATGCCGGAGCTTCCCGATGTCGTCGTGTACGTGGAACGTCTGGCCGACTTCACGGTCGGGCGCGTGCTGCAGCGTGTCCGGCTCCGCAGCCCGTCCGTCCTCCGCACGGTCGAGCCCTCGATCGACGAGCTGGAGGGCCGGTGCGTCGAGAGCGTGCGGCGTCTGGGCAAGCGCATCGTGATCGGCTTCGAGGGCGACCTGTTCCTGGTGATACACCTCATGATCGCCGGCCGCTTGCGCTGGCGTGAGGCCGGTGCCAAGCTCCCGGGCAAGGGGGCGCACGGCGCCTTCGACTTCGACCACGGGACGCTGCTGTTCACCGAGGCCGGCACGAAGAAGCGGGCCTCGATTCACGTCGTCCGGGGCGATGCGGGCGTGGCCGGACACGATCCCGGCGGGCTGGAGGTCCTCGACGCCGACGTCGCTGCGTTCGCCCGGCGTCTGCGAAGCGCCAACCACACCCTCAAGCGGTCGCTGACCGACCCGCGTCTGGTCAGCGGAATCGGCAACGCCTACTCCGACGAGATCCTCCACCGCGCCGGGATGTCGCCGGTCAAGCTCACGCAGCGGCTCGACGACGACGAGATCCAGCGTCTGTTCGACGCGACGCGAGCCGTGCTCGTCGAGTGGACCGGGCGTCTGCGTGACGAGGTGGGCGAAGGCTTCCCGGACAGGGTGACCGCCTTTCGTCCCGAAATGGCCGTCCATGGCCGCTACGGCAAGCCGTGCCCCGTGTGCGGGACGGCCGTGCAGCGCATCGTCTACGCCGACACCGAGACGAACTACTGCCCGCGTTGTCAGACCGGCGGCAAGCTGCTGGCCGACCGGTCGCTCTCGCGTCTGCTCAAGAGAGACTGGCCTCGGACCGTGGAGGATCTCTGATCGACGGGCGGACCAGGGAGAGGCCGCCCATGCTGGGCCGTGCCGGACGCCGCAGCCGATATCAGGGACATGGAATTCCGCGGCCCGCGCTGGCTCGTGCGCAGCGTCATCACCGCCGGCACTGCGGCCACGGTGGCCTCGCTGGTCCTGCTCTATCTGGATGCCGCCGATCGCCTGCAGGGCTGGAGCGAGGACCTCATCATCTGGACCGACACGGCCCTGTGCGCGATCATGCTCGCCGAGTGGTTCGTTCTTCTCTGGCTCGTCGACCGCAAGTGGGCGTTCGTGCGGGCCCGCTGGATCGATCTCATCGCGTCCCTGCCGCTGCTGCTCATGTTGCGGCCGTTCCGGATCATCCGGCTGGTGCGGCTGCTGCGGCTGATCCGGGGGATCGCCCTGGTCCGCAAAGCCATCCGTCCCTGGCAGGACGCCCTCGACACGACGTTTCTCAAGAGCGTCGCGCTTGTGGCCGCGGCGATCGTGGTCGGCTCCGCCCTGGCCATCACCGACCTGGAGCGCAAGAACCCGGCCCTCGACAACTTCGACGAGGCGTTGTGGTGGGCGATCGTGACCGCCAGCACGGTGGGCTACGGCGACCGGTATCCCCTCACCGCAGGCGGCCAGGTCGTGGCGGCGCTGCTGATGATCGTGGGCATCGGCCTCTTCGGCGCCCTGGCCGCCTCTCTGACCCAGACGTTCATGCCCAGGAAGTCCGACGTGAGCAACCAGGACATCCTGTCGCGGCTTGACGCCCTCGAGCAGCGGCTGACTCAGCTCCTGAAACCGCGAGATCCACCGCCGCCGTAGCCCGCCGTCCAGGCGTCCTCCCGTCCCGGCGTGCCCGTCCGACCGGATCAACTGGCTGAGGGTGCGAGAACCGCGTCCAGTTCGCGTGCCGGCTGGCCGATAAGGCACGATGGCACATGACCAAGGAGAAGCCCGTGTCGAATCTACTGATGCAGCTCGTGGAGGGTCTTGGCTCGGGGCAGCTACGGGTCATCGACCTCACTCAGCCGCTGGATGCGGCGACGCCCGTGATCAACATGCCGGCTCAGTTTGCGCCGTCGCCGGGGTTCACCCGCCAGGAGATCTCCCACTACGACGACCGGGGACCGGCGTGGTACTGGAACATCATCCGCATGGGTGAGCACACCGGCACTCACTTCGACGCCCCGGTTCACTGGGTGACGGGCAAGAACCTCTCCAACAGCACCTGCGACTCGATTCCTCCGCAGCGGTTCATCGGCCCGGCGTGCGTCATCGACGTGTCAAAGGAGGTCCGAGACAATCCTGACTTCCTGCTGGAGCCGGCGCACATCAGCGCGTGGGAGCAGCAGCACGGCGCCATTCCGGCCGGCTCCTGGGTCCTGGTACGCACCGACTGGAGCAAGCGTCATGACCCCAACGAGTTCCTCAACGACGGTGAAGACGGGCCGCACAGCCCGGGCCTGGCCCGGGAGACGGTGGAGCTACTCGCCCGCGATCGCGACGTGCTGGGGGTGGGGGTCGAGACGATCGGCACCGACGCCGGCCAGGCCGGCCGTTTCGACCCGCCGTTTCCGTGCCATCACGTCATGCACGGGGCCGGCAAGTACGGGCTGGCGAGCCTGCGCAACCTCGATCAGCTCCCGCCGACAGGGGCGGTGGTCATCGCCGCGCCCCTGAAGATCGTCGAGGGAAGCGGTAGCCCCGTGCGCGCCCTGGCCCTGGCCGCCGCCTGAGAGGCGGGCAGTGACCGGGGGGCTCAGCCCCAGCTGCCCAGCACGATCAGGAAGTCGTTGATCCCCACCACCCCGTCGCCGTCCAGATCGGCGGGGCAGGTGGCGGGCGGATCGGGACACGGTCCCCAGTTGCCCAGCACGAACAGGAAGTCGAGGATGCCGACCACGCCGTCGCAGTCGATGTCGGCCCCGCACGACTGTCCGGGCCCGCGGAGACCGCTGACGTACGCGGCGAGGTCCGCGCGGTCCTGGCCGCTCAGCGTCAGCAGGTTTCCGTGCGGGATGCCGCCCGCGGTGTAGAGCTGCGGGTCGAGCACCTCCTCCAGCGTCGCCGCGCGGCCGTCGTGAAGCAGGTGGGCCTGGTCCCAAATGCCGAGCAGCGAAGGGGTGTTGATGACCCGTTCCGTGCCGACGTCGTGGAACGCGTTGTCCGTGAAGTCGGGGGCCGGATGGCACGACGCGCAGCCCGCGGCGCCCTCGAACAGGGACTTGCCGTTGGGGTTGTTGGCGGGGTTCGGGTTCGGAATGTCCGTGAGCGTCTCGAAGAAGAACGCCATGAACTCCGCGACGTCGAGGAAGATCTCGCCGTCGGCGGGCGGCACGTCGTGCGTGTCGAGAGCCTCGGCGTTGAACTCGAACAGGGTCCGCTGATCGCCTTCCCAGGCGAAAGGGGCGGTGAGCGAGGTGAACCGCAGCGAGGGATGACGCTCCGCCCCCTGGATCTGCGGCGGGTCGTGCGGATCGACCACGTCGTTGAAAATCATGCGGAGATCGCTGTGGCCGTCACTGTGACATGTCGCGCAGGAAAAGTCGGTCTGCCCGCGGGCCCAGGCGGAGAGCGTGTTGAGGTAGCGCTCCCCGTTCTGCACGTTGTCGAAGTTGACGGCAGGCGCGGGCTGGAACGCCTGGATCGGCACCCCCACGGGGTTCAGGGGCGTCTCGCCGTGAATGATCAGCTCATTGCCGACGAGCCACAGCTCGACCATCGTGTCGCGCAGAAAATTCACGGCGAAGACCTGGTCGGGAAGCCTGGCCACGACGTCCCGAGTGTTCGAAAAGACGCGCAGGCCGCTGGGAACCGTGCCGCCGGGCAGCGTGTCGCCCTCGAGCAGGTCGAGGCTGTGCAGCAGATCCGGCGGGCCGCCCAGCGGGTGGACGTGGACGGTTCCGCTGGCCGCCCCGGCGAAGACGACGAGACCCTGCCGCACGTCGAGACCGGCGTAGTCCGCCCCAAGGTCCTCGAAGCGCTCGGTGGCGTCGAGGGTGAACGGGTCGATCTCCGTGACGATGTTGCGGATGTCCGCCTGGTCGTCGGTGATGAGGGGCACGCCGTTGAACTGTCCCAGCTCCGCGCCGCCGTGGTTGGTCACGAGAATCGCAGTCGCCGTCGATGCGAGATCCTCAGGCCGGCTGCCGAGGTAGACGCGGCCGACCTCGCCCGGCCCGTCGGGGTCCACGACGCTGACGTCCCAGGTGCCGCGGTTCCCGACGTACAGCCGGCCGTCGGGTCCCAGGGTCATCGGCCCCGGCATGCGACCGACCGGGATGCCCGCCGCCGGCGCCGCCGGCGTCCAGCCGGCGTCGTAGGCGTACACGCGATCGGTCCAGTGGTTGGAGACGTAGTACCGCGACCGCACCGCATCCCACACGACGTCCTGGCTGTACATGAGAACGCTCACCTGGCCCGTCACGGTCGCGGTGGGCACGTCGATGAGCGTGAGCTTGGTGTCGTGCTCGTTGACGAGGACCGCCGTGTTGCCGAAGCACCGTACTCTGATCGGCCGCACGCCCACGCCGTCCGCCTGCGAGAGGTTGATGAGCGAGTACGGCTCCTGCAGGAGGTCGACGATGGCGACGCTGTTGTCCTTACGGCCCGCGATGACGGCATACCGCCCGTCGGCGGTGAGATCGATCGACGCCAGGCCCCGAAGCGGCACCGCGGAGCACGGCAGCGACGCCGACAGCGAGGCCGCGAGAGCGACGAGCACAATGCGACTGGTCATCCTGCACCTCCCGACCCCGGCACATGACTGATGCAGGTGCAGGCTACCACCGCCGGGGTGGGTTGCAAGAGTCTGTCGCGTTCTTGGAGCTCAGCCCCAGTCGCCCAGCAGCATCAGGAAGTCGTTGATGTCGACGGCGCCGTTGGCGTCGAGATCGGCGGGGCAGCCGGCGTCAACCGGGCAGTCTCCCCACGCGCCCAGCAGCGCGAGGAAGTCCGCGATCCCCACCATGCCGTCGTCGTCGAGGTCGGCGGCGGTGATCCGTCGAAGCTGGATCCCGTTGAGAAAGCCCGAGGCGCCCCAGTACCCGCCGACGATGCCGACCGCCAGCGTGCCGTCGGTGACGTCCGCCTCGTGCACGACGTGCGTGACGCCGGCCGTCAGCTCGCCCGGCCACGCGCCGCCGGCGATGAGGCCTTCAGCGATGTCGTCGTTGATGATGACGAGCGTCTCGTCGGCGGGCGTGTCCGGTGTCCAGCCGTAGGTGATCACCTCGTAGCTGCCGTTGGTCAGCCCCTCGAAGAGGGCGGTCATCTGGACGTCGCCGACCCCGGCAAGTCCGTCGTCGAACAGACGCTCGTCGTCACCGCCGGTGGCCGGGTCGTTGACGGCCAGCGTGACGCTCAAATCGTGGGTCACCGTGGCCGCGATGGGGCGACCGGTAAGATCGACGAGAGCCTGCGGCATGCCAAGCGCGTCGTCAAGCACGTTCCAGGCACCGGCCAGCCCCGCGGCGGCATACGAGGCGGGCGGGCCGCCGGAATCGCTGCCGAAGTCGAGGTTGACGGACTGGGCCGCCGCCGATGCCGTGACAAGGCTCGCTGCCAGGAGGAGAGTCCATCTCATCGTCCTGTTCCTCGGCGATCTGTTATCGGTTCTTGAGCATTCTACCTCAGGTCAGGGGCGGTCGCCGAGCCTGCCCCTCGGAAATCGACGGGCAGGGGAGACTACTGCCCGATGAGGGCCTCCAGGTTCCGGGCGCTGGCGTCGGTGTCGCCCAGGGTGATGGCGACGGCGATGGCGTAGTGGGCGGCCGGATCGTCGCCGAGCAGGTACCGCAACGCGGCCACCATGAACAGGGCGTCGAGATCGGCATAGCCGCGGCGGGCCCGCTCGTCGTACTGCTCGACGAGCCCCAGCAGCACGGCGTCGAGCCCGTCGCTGCGCGGGGCCGCCGCCAGCGACGCCGGATCCAGACGCAGGGCGTCACGCATGGCGTCGACGGCCTCGTCGTGCTGATCCAGAAGACCCGCGGCGAGGGCGAAGCCGACCAGCGTGAGCCCGTCGTCGGGAGCCTGCTCGACGAGGCAGTCCAGGGCGTCGTACGCCGCGATGATCCGATCCTCGCCGAGCATGGCCCACGCCTCGTCCACCGTCGCGCCGCAGGGCAGCGGCGGAGAGGCATCGGCGATGAAATACGAGGTGGAGTGCGTCACGGGGCTCGCCCACGAGTCACGGTCGTCGTAGCGGGTGTGGTAGGGCACGTACTTGCAGTACGCGGTGGACGACCACCAGAAGGGACGTCCCCACCACCACCACCGGCACCACGACCACACCGGATACCAGCTCGGGCTGCAGTACTTCCAGTACGGGTTGTACCGGTACCAGCGGTGCTTGCGGTGGTGATCGCGGTGATGCGGACCGCCCGCGTGCCGGTCGCGGTTGCGGTCGCCCGGACGCACGCGGTCGTCCTTCAACGGGAGGTCGGCGGTGCCGCGAGGTGTGTCGAGGTCCAGCGGCGTCCGCGAGACACCGGGCCCGGGCGGCGTCCGATGGGGGCCGCCGGGCTTGCGTGTGTCGGGCTCGCGTGTGTCGGGTCCCTTGCGGTGCTGCGGCAGCCGCAGCTCCACGGTCGGCAGTCGGTGGAATGAGCCGCTGCGCGGCCCCGGCTCGCGGGGACGGCGCGGGAGGCGATCAAAGCTCCGCGTGCTCGAATCGCGTGACTGGATCGACGGGCGATCCGAATCGCCCGACCCCTGGGAGGGCCGGTCGCGATCTCGCGGGGACCGCGGTGGTGGAGTCCGCCCGCGGCGGTCATCGTCCGGAAGCCGGCGCCGCGTGACACCGGGAGAGCGGTCGTCGTGACCGGAACGCCGGCGGATGCCCGGGGCGTCGCCGCCGGGCGGTCCCGGTTCCCGGCGGCCGGGCCGGTCGGCGCGGCGGTCAGGGCGCCGGTCCGCGCTGGGGCGCGGGCCCGCGGGGGGTCGTTGCGCCGGGGGGCGCTGAGTGGAGGGGCGTTTTGTCCGCGGCGGCGCGCGGTGCGGCGCCGCCGGCGGGCGATCGGCCTTGCCCTTGCCGGCCTCGCGCGGCGCCGGCCGGCGGGGCGGCGTCGCCCGCTTGGGGCCGGAGGGGCGTTTTGTGGTGCCGCGGGTGGACGGGGGTGGGGGCGTGGGTGGGCGTGCCTTCGGCCGCTTGGCACTGCCGCGGCTCGCCGGGCGGCTCTTGGGCCGGCTCGCCGCGCGTTTCGGGGCGCTGCGGCCGGCGCTGCCGGCGTCGACGTGAGGGGCGCCGGGGTCTGAAGGGGTCGAGTGGGCGGGGGCGCCGGGTGCGGCCATTGCGCCGGTGGCGAAGGCCAGGACAGTCATCGCGCTCAGCCAGCGCACTGCGTGACCTGCTCTGCTGGTCATCAGGCGCCTCCTTCCGGGTCCAGAGGGAGTGGGCGGCCCGCGGCACGCGCGCGGGCCCGTGCACTTCTCGGGACACGGTCCAGGTTGTTCTCTTCCGGGTTTCCGCGGCGGCTGCCGCGAAGGCCCCGCCATCGAGCTGGGGGGCCCTCAGGGGCGTTGGGAGGGGTCGGCACCCGCGGTGTGGGGCAGCCCGGCCCCGGACAGCAGGTCCATGATGAGCTCGTCCTGGTCGTCGGCGGGGCGGAGCCCGCTGAGGACGAGCTGCCGGGCGGTCGAGCCATCGATCGCCCTGGCGTCCACCCGGGCCCCCGCCTCCAGGAGCCGCTCGACGCACTCGGCGTTGCCGTTGAGGGCCGCTCCCATGAGCGCGGTGTACCCGCGACGGTTCCGCGCGTTGACGTCGGCGCCGGCGTCCAGCAGGAGATCCACGCACGCGGCGTGACCGTTCATGGCGGCCGTCATGAGGGCCGTCGCCCCCCGCTCGCTGCGGGAGTCGATCGTCGCCCCGCATTGCAGCAGCCGGCGCATCGTGGCGGCGTCACCGTAGGCGGCGGCGGCCATGAGCGGCGTGTAGCCGCGGGCACCGACGGTGTTGACGGTCGCGCCGGCAGCGGCCAGGAGGCGGACACAGTCGCCGTGCCCGGCCCGGGCGGCGATGAGGATGGGAGCGTCCCCGGCTGCGTCCGTTCTGTCGAGATCAGCGCCGGACTCGATGAGTGTGCGCAGGCGGTCGAGGTCGCCGTCGCGAGCGGCCTGCGTCACCTCCGACGGCCGGCGGTTGTCGTCGTTGCGGTGAGATCGGCGGGCCGCACGCAGCGCTTCGAGAGCGCCGCTGTTGCCCGCCGCCCGCGCGATGCTCGACACCGTCTGACCGTCCGGCGTCGACGCGTTGATGTCGGCGTCATGACTGATGAGCAGGTTCACGCACTCGGCGCTGCTCAGCGCGGCCATCATCAGGGGCGTGTAGCCGTTGCGGTCCCGGACGTTCACCGAGGCCCCGGCCTGCAGTAGCGGCTCCACGCAACCCGGGTGCCCGGCCCACGCGGCGATGGAGAGCGCCGTCCCTCCGATGTCGCAACTGGCGTCCAGCTCGGCGCCGGCGCGGATAAGCAGTCGAACGCACTCGGTGGCGCCGTTGGCCGCCGCCGCCATGAGCGCCGTGTAGCCGCTGTGGTCAGTGGCGTCGGCGTCGGCGCCGACGTCCAGCAGGTATCGCACGCACTCGGCCCGACCGTGTCGGGCGGCAAGAATGAGCGGTGTCGCCCCCCGTCCGTCGGTGGCATCGACCGGGACGCCGTGGCTGAGCTCCCGCTGCACCGTACGCGTATCACCGGCGCCGGCAGCCGTGTGGATCCGCGCGGCGCCCGCCATGGCGGTCATGGCCAGAAGCGTCACGAAAGCCGCCAGGTAAGACTGCACTGTCACGTTCTCTCCCCTCCCGAAATGCCTGCACGGGCACAGTGCACCATCGACCGGCCGCCTCGGCGCGCCCAACACGCGGCGTCATTCCGGCGGCCTCGGGGGGAGGCTCTCTATGCTGTAACGACCAGGGTTTTCGGGAAGCTCGCTTACCGGACGAAAGAGGCACGAAGGGACCGGCCCTTCGTGCCTTCGTGTCGTGCCTCCGTGCCTCTCTTCCTCAACGATCCGTATCGGGAATGCCCATGCCGCTGCGGTCGGGGGGCGACGGCCGCATGGGCGGCAGGTAGGGCTGCTCCTCGATCGCCTTGAGCATGAGGGCGATGGCCGCGTCGAGCTGCGGGTCACCACCGTTGCACATGAGCGACGGGTCGTCGAGGACCTCGACGTCCGGATCGACGCCATGACCCTCGACGCCCCAGGTGCCGTCCTTCTCGTAGAACCCGAAGGTGGGCACGGTCATCTGGCCGCCGTCGATGAATGACGGGTTGCCGGAGATGCCGACGAGGCCGCCCCAGGTGCGGGTGCCGACGAGGGGGCCGAGCCCCGCTTCGCGGAAGAACCACGGGAAGAGGTCGCCGCCCGAGCCGGCGAGGCCGTTGATGATCATGCACTTGGGGCCGTGGTGCGCGTCCGGGGGCCACTTGAAGTCCTTGGCGTCGCGGCGGGCCCAGTAGTTGGTGACGGGGCGGTTGAGCATCTCGATGAACCGGCTGGGGATCTGGCCGCCGCCGTTCCAACGCTCGTCGACGATCAGCGCCTTCTTGTCGATCTGACCGAAATACTGGCGGACGAGGTTGTTCTGACCGTTGACACCGGTGTCGGGCACGTAGATGTAGCCGACCTGCCCGTCGGTCTTCTCCTGCACGTACGCCCGGTTGTGCTCGATCCACTGGCGGTAGCGAAGGTCCGCCTCGCTGGGGATCGGCTTCACCACGACGTCGCGGGCATCCTCGTCGTACTCGGGCTTGTCGCTGACGGTGAGCGTGATCGTCTGGCCGGCGAGACCCACGAACGCCGCCCACGGGTCCTTGCCCGTGTCCATCGGGATTCCGTTGACGGCCAGCACGTACGTGCCTTGCTCGACATCGATGCCGGAGGTCCGCAGCGGGTTGCGGGCGTCGACATCCCAGGCTGCGCCCTCACAGATGCCCTTGATCCGGTACGCGCCCCGGTCGAGCTCCCAGTCCACGCCGAGCATACCGACGTTGACGCTCGGCTGGTCCTCGACGTCGCCGCCGAAGTAGTACGCGTGGCCGATGTTGAGCTCGGAGATCATCTCGCGAATGACATAGCTCACGTCTTCGCGGGTCACGCAGTCGTCGATCATTTTCTCATAGCGGTCGCGGACGGCCGGCCAGTCCACGCCGTGCATGTTGTCCACGTAAAGGAAGTCCCGCTGGAGCCGCCAGGCCTCGACGAAGATCTGCCTCCATTCGGCGCGAGGATCGATCGTCACGCTCATTCCGTCGGTGACCACGTTCTTGCCCGTGGCGCCGGTCGCGGCGTTCTGGATGGAGCCGCCGCCGCCGCGGAGCAGAAGGACCTTCTTGCCGTCGGCAGAGAGCTCGTAGCTGCCGGCTCCCTTGGCCACGGACTTCTCCTGCTTCTTGTCGTCCGTGATGTCGAAGAGCATGATTTCGGGTGTACCGTGGGGCTTGAACCGCGCGTAGATGAGCTGGTTCTTGCTGTTGACGGCGAGGTCGCCGAAGTTGCCGGGGGGAACCGGCAGCTGGATCGCCCGTCGCTCGAAACCCTCGACGTCGATCTCCACCACTTCCACCGCCTTCTCGGTCTCGGCGCCGCCTTCGGCTTCGGTGTCCGCGCCGATCAATGTGCGGAGCCCGGTGAGCTCGATCAACGTGCCCTGGAAGGACACCGTCCCGGTGATCGACTCGCCCGCGATCTTCATGCGAAGCTCCATCACATCACCCTGTTCGGTGGTGACGGTGCCCTCGATCGAGCCCGTGGCGGGGTCGTAGGTTCCCTCGATCTCGCCGGTTCCCATGGGAACGGCGACGCTGCCGGAGACGGTGCCGTCGGGGGCGAGCCACAACGTGAGAGCAAACTCCATCCCCGGAGGGATCTGGTCGCCGGTCATCGTGCCCTCCCAGGTCCCGGAGACACCGTCGTCGACCGGCTCCGTTTCGGGCCTGTCGGCGTCGGGCTCGCCCTCGTCGCCGGCGGACTCCTCATCGACCTCGTCGGTCTCCTCGGCGTCCTCTTCGGGCTCATCCGTTTCGTCCTCGTCCCACGTCTCCTCGTCGCTTTCGGGCAGCCACGGCGCCTTGATGTCGGCGCGGAGCGGCACGGCCAGCAGCACCTGGCCCTGGTGGTAGATGAACGTGGTGTCCACGTCGGAGTACGTCGGGCTGAACTCGCGGCCGCTGGCGAAGTAGAGGTACTCGCCCTTGCGGTCGAAGACCGGCCTTGAATCGGCGAAGACGCCACCGGTGACCTGGTGGTGCTCGCCGCTGTTCATGTCGTACAGCCAGATGGCGGGGATCGGCTTGTCGTCGTCGGTACGCGAATAGGCGAGCCACCTTGCGTCGTGCGACCAGCTCGGCCGCTGGTTCATTCCCCACGGGTCCTTGTCGATCAGCTTCGTTTCGCCGGTCTCGATCGTGTGCACAAAGAGCTGTGACGCCTTGTCGGAGAAGGCGATGTGGCTCGAGTCCGGCGACCAGTACGGGTCGTAGTAGAACGTGGCGCTGTCGGTCGTCAGCTGTTTCGTCTCGCCCTTGCCGTCGGATTGCGTGATGTACAGCTCGTACTCTCCGGTGGCGTCGGAGAAGTACGCGATCCAGCGGCCGTCGGGGCTCCAGCTCGCCTCGCGCTCGGCGACGCCGGGCGTGCGGGTGAGGTTGCGGGGCGCGCCGTGCTCGGCGGGTGCGGTCCAGATGTCGCCGCGGGCCTCGACGACCGCCCGCTTGCCCGTCGACGAAATCTGCCACCAGCGGCTGTTCTTCGACGCATCGACACGCTTGGGGCGGATCGACGGCCGGTCTCCGGGGATGGTGACCTCTACCACCTGGGCCGTGTTCGTTCGCAGATCGAAGAGAAACAGGTCCGAGCCGTTCTGGAACACGAGCTCGCCGCGACCCGTCGGCCCGGGTCCGATCGAGGGCCACTTCACGTCGTAGTCCTCGAAGGTCGTGACCTGGTCGCGGGCGCCGGTCGCGGTGTTGTACGACCAGATGTTCAGCCGGTGCTCCGGCCCGCCGTCGGAAAGGTAGTACAGCCGCTTGCCGTGCCACATGGGCAGCGAGTCGGTTCCTTCCCAGTCGGTGATCTTCTGCGCCGTCATGTCCTCGAGGTTGAACAGCCAGATGTCCGTGGCCATCCCGCCGCGGTAGCGCTTCCAGGTGCGACGATCGCGGCTGTGCGGTGTGTAGGCGAGCCACTTGCCGTCGGGGCTGATGGCGCCGTTGGCGCCGTAGGGGACCGGGAGCTTCTCGGGCAGCCCTCCTTCGGGGCTGACCGTGAGCAGCTGGGTCTGTCTCATGAGCCCGCCGTGGCCGCGTGCATAGAAGATGAGCCGGTCGTCCGGCGTCCATCCGCACAGCACCTCGGACGACGGGTGGTGGGTGACGCGGGTGGGGACGCCGCCTTCCGTCGCGATCGTGTACAGGTCGCGGTTGCCGTCATAGTTGCCGACGAAGGCGATCGTCCTGCCGTCGGGGCTGAACCGCGGGAACTCCTCCTGGCCCGGTGGGCTGGCCAGCGGCGTCGCCATGCCGCCGTCGCGTGGCACGAGCCAGAGATCGTTCGCATAGACGAAGACGATGTGCGTCTTGCTCACGTCCGGATAGCGGAGCATGCCGGGGTGGGGCTGGATGTCAGCGGCAGCGGGGGCCGTGAGCCCCGCGGCGATCAGCAGCGGCATCATGGCGAGCGTCGTCTTCTGGGTCATCTCTGGCCATCTCCATGGTGGATGGGGCGACTCCGGGTTTTGGTTATACCGACGTCGCGAGCGTGGATTTCGCGGCGGCGACCGGCGTCGCGGCGCGGCGGATGGGATCGAGCGGGGTTGGGGCGGCGGCATCCCCCCCAAGGTCAACCAACGATCCTATCCATACTTCGCCGGCGGCACCGCGGTTCGCCGCCGGGGCCGCCGATCAATCGACGGTCCCGGCCGAGGGGGCGAGGACGTGGTGCAGCAGGCAGGAGTGGTCCTCGTAGGCCTGCCGGTCGGGCGGGCCGGGGGCGTGCCGGTAGATGGCCTCGTCGCGGCGAACGGTGAGGGCCACCTGATCGGACGAGACCGTTCCCCGGTCAGCGGCTCGCACCACGATCTCCGGATGGCCGCAGATCCGGGCGGTGGCGGCGATGAACCCGGCGACGCCGGCCGGCGGGTCGAGCAGGCGGCGGGCGGTGGCCAGCCGCGGGTCGGCGGGGTCGTCGAGGTCGCCGTTGGTCATGAGGTGGAGGCCCGGCTCGATGGACAGCGTCTCGACCCGGTCGCCGCCGTGGATGACGAAGCCGCGTCTCTCGTCGAGGCATACGTAGTTGGCGCCGGCGTATCCGTGTCGTGACAGCTCCTCGAAGCCGAGTGCCGCCGCCTCGTCGGCGGAACCGCACGCCAGCAGCTCGCGACACAATAACCCGCGCGAGCGCGGTGCGGCCGGGACGCTCGACTTCGTACGGTTGGTGACGGCGACCAGCAGCCCGTGCTCGTTGACGCCAAGCCACGTTCCGCCGGCCCGCTCGTCCACACCGCACACGACGCGGGGCGGGCCGGGCTGCAACTGCGGCGGCCGTGACGGGCGGTCGAAACGCTCGTCACGGTTGGCGGCGACGAGTACGGGAGCCTCCGGGTCGGTGCGATACGAGATGAGCAGCAGGCACATCGGCCGACGGGGTCAGGGGCGCTGGTCAGGCGGCGGCGGCTTCCCGTCGTGCCAGTGATTGTGACCGGGGTCCCAGTACTGGTCGGTCTGCTCGTTGTAGAACCATGGCTCGGGGGTCGTGGCCTCGGCCCCGGTCTGGACGGGCGGGGGACCGGGGTGCCAGTGCTGGTGGCCGGGCGTGGGATCCCAGTGCTGGTTGGTCCGCTCGTTGTACTCCCACGGCTTGGGCGTCCCCAGGGTCCCCGACAGATCGGGCGAGCCCGACCCGGTGGTGCCGGCGGTCACGCCGGCACGGGCGGGCGGGGGTGACTTCTCCTGGGCCGGCAGCGAGATGGCAAGAACCACGATCCCACCGGCGACGATGACGATCAGCCCGCAGAGCGCGAAGAAACGCGGACCCAGCAGCTTGGATTTCGTGTTCCGATCAGTTGTCGCGGCCGGATCTCGGCTCATCCTTCTCCTTCCCCCCGGTACCTACTGCTTCTGGTACCACTCGGCGTTGATCTCGATGTACTTGTTCCACTCCTCGGGCAGGTCCTCTTCCGGCAAGATCGCCTGGACGGGGCACTCGTCCACGCACAGGCCGCAGTCGATGCACGTCTCGGGGTCGATGTAGAGCATGGTAGCGGCCTCGAACTCCGCTTCGTCCTTGGTGGGGTGGATGCAGTCCACCGGGCAGACGTCGACGCACGACGTGTCCTTCGTCCCGATGCAAGTCTCGCCGATGACGTGGGTCATGGCATCAGGATAGCCCGGATCGGGCCTTCGGGCGATGTCGGTTCGCCCCTCCCCTCGTGCCTCCGTGCCTCCTCACGGACACGGCCCCCACGTCCCGAGCACCTTCAGGAAGTCCGTGATGCCCACGCCGCCGCCGTCGAAATCGGGCGGACCTCCCGGGAACGTACCCCACGAACCGAGCAGGATGAGGAACTCCGTGATGCCCACCTCGCCGTCGCCGCCCGGCGGGTCGAAGTCCCAGGGGCACGAGTCGGCCTCGCAGATCTCGACCACGGCGCGGATGATCCAGTCGCCGCTGACCATCAGCGACTGCGAGCTTTGCCACGTGTTGCCGTTGACCAGCACCCAGTTGCGGACCACGCCGCCGGCGTTGTTGTGACCGTCGTTGTCGCTGGCCACGCTGGGCGTGAAGAAGGGATTGACCGTCGTGTTGGTGAGGAATTCGATGCCGAGACCGAATCGGCTCTCGGGCAGCTGGATGTTGAAGACTGACACGTCGAAGGCGTTGAGAAACCCATCGCCCAGCACCGGTCCCTCCAGAATGCAGCCCTCGATCTCGCTGCACAGCGGCACGAAGGTCTGCGGGTCGGCCGGCCCTGTCTGGTTCATGTCATAGACGATAAGGGCCGCCTCCAGCGAGTCCGGCTGGCCGCCAAAGATGCTCTGCCAGAAGATCTGAATCTGGGACAGCGTCACGGATCCGCCGGGCGGCACGTCCAGGATGGTCATGGCGACCTCGCCGGGGGTGAAGCAGGGGCAGACGTTGACCTCGGCGTCTTCATCCGGGGCGGAGTCGATCCTGGACACTTCGTCGTTGCACTGCCCGATCGCCCCGGCGCTGCAAATCGCCGAGAGCCCCGCGCCGATCTGCCATCGCTTCATCACAGACGTCACCTTCGCTTCTTTCCGCGGGCCCGGCCGAGCCCACCACGGGTTGTCTATGCAGTTTTCGGGACGCCGCTGCGCCCCAGTCCAAAAAGAAAGACACCCGGCGGATGCCGGGTGCCGGGAACGGGTCGCCGGGGGCGTCAGGTCTCTCAGGCGGCGGCCTTGGTCCGATCCTGCTCGGTGGCGGCTTCCTCGCGGCCGGGTCGGCCGTTGGGCTCGCCGCGTCTCCCCCGCCCCACGATGCCCTCGATCGTCTTGTAGATGATCAGCAGGTCCAGCCCCCAGTTCTGACGCTCGACGTAATCGAGGTCGTGGCGAATCCACTCCTGGAAGTCCGTGTTCGGGGCACGGGTCCGCCCCACCTGCCACAGCCCGGTGACGCCGGGCTTGACGCTCAGCCGGGCGTCGCGCCACGCGGGGCAGTACTGGTTCTCGTTGTCAGGACTGGGACGCGGTCCGATCACACCCATGTGCCCCAGCAGAACGTTGACGAACTGGGGGAGCTCGTCGAGGTGATAGCGCCGCATGATCTTGCCCACACGCAGCAGCCGGGGATCGTCTTCGATGTGGAACTGCGGGCCGTCGCAGACGTTGTACGGCTTGAGCTGGCCCTTGAGCGCCTCGGCGTTCCGGTACATGGTGCGGAACTTGTAGCAGGCGAAGTTGCGTCCGCCCAGCGTCTGCCGCGTGTGGACGAAAAAGAACGGCCGGCCGTCCTCCAGCCAGATGGCAAGCATGATCAGCGGAAACAGCGGCCCCGTGATGGCGAGCACGGTAAAGCTGAACGCGATATCGAACACGCGCTTGCCGAGACGCCGGCGCCGGCTGATGGGGGCCGCGTCGGGCACGCCGAAGGGCGTCGGTGAAACCGGCCGCGTGACCGCGCGTTGAGGCGCCGAGACCGCCACCCGGTCGTCGATGACGGCGGGTCCCACCACGACGTCGCCGCGCCGAAGCGTGACGTGGGCTCCCACCCAGACGGGGGCCGCGAAACGCACGCCCGGCTCCACGGTCGCGGTGTCGTGGACCCACACGCCCGGGCGACGCACGCCGACGTGCGGCCAGCCGGGGCCCTTGTGATGCCACTGCTGCATGAGCGTCAGCATGAAATCGCGGGCCTGCTCGGGATCCCGCGCATCGAACGATCGCCCCCGGACCTGCGACGTTCGATACCGCGCGAGGCCGGCCGCGAGCCGGATGTGTCGATCGGCCGCGTTGCGCGTCGCCGAGCCGTGCCACGACGAGGCCAGGCTCGCGTCAGCGGTGATCAGCACCTTCAGCGCCGCGCGGGTCGGCGCGGTGTAGCGGCGCTCGATCGTGAGCAGGCGGTTGGAGTCGTCGGCGACGACACGCTCCGAGTAGTGATCGGGATCGGACTCCAGGACCTCGAGGCACAGGGCGGCCGTGCGGGGCGGGCGTTTCGCGGCAAGCCGGGGATCGAACAGCACCAGGTCGTCGGCCTCCAGCAGCAGACAGGTGCCTCGGGGTGATCGCGGCGGCCGCGGACCGCCGCCGGCACCCCGCCGCACGACCTCCACGCCGTGGGCGGCCCAGAAGTGATCGTGCATGGCCCGTGCGTCCAGGCCCCACACGGTCGGTCCCGTGCCGCGTCCGGGCCCGATCTCGGCGCGTTGGGCCGTCACGCCGCACGCCTCCCGTGACCGGACGCCCGGTCGTCCTCGGCACCGAGCCGCGCCAGGGGGCCGAGGTCGACGTCGGATGGCGGCGCGACGGGCGTCGGGGCCGGCGCGGCTCGGCGCCGGGCGCCCGCCGCATGGCGATTGAACACCGCGCCGACGCAGCTCGCGCCCACCTGCGAGAGTCGCTCCAGCGACGTCTGAACGAGGTCGCGGTTCTGATCGCGGGCAACGACGAGGATGACGGCGTCGGCGACGGCCGAGACGAGGTACGCCTCGGCATCGTCGACCAGCGCGCCAGTGTCGATGATGATCACGTCGAAACGGCTGCGGAGCTCGACAAGCAGGCGGCTCATCACGTCCGCCGAGAGGGGCCTCGAGCCCGAGCCCAGGCCCGCCGGCATCAGCCACAGGCCCCGGCAGCGGGTCTCGTGGATCCGGCCGTCCGCCCCGCCGGTGTCCACGGCCTCGGTGAGCCCGGCCAGGCCGGCCATGCCCAGCCGGCGGGTCAGGCCCGCGCCGGCGGTGTTGGCGTCGATGACGAGCACGCGGCGGCCGCTCTCGGCGAACGAAGCGCTGAGGGCCATCGAGAGCCGGGTCTTGCCCTCGCCGTGGCCGCAGCTGGAGACCGCGTACACGTTGCGCCCCGGTCGGCCCTTGAGCTCCAGTACGGAGCGTAGCTGCCGGACCCCGTCCCCCCCCGGTCCCAGCTCGGCGATGACGGGGCCCGGCAGGTCCAGCATTTCAAGCTCCTCGAGGAACCGGACGCGGCGATCACAGATCCCGATCAGGAAGACGAGTCCCGCCCCCGCCGCCACGCCGAAGAGCACGCCGACCGCGGCGAGGCTTCGCCGCCGATCGGACAGCGGCGCCACCGGCAGCCCGCCCGGCGAGATCGTGACGCGATCGAGGTTGTCGCGTCCCGCCTCGAAACGCAGCTCGTCGAGGCGTCGACGCGTCTGGGCGAGACGCTGCTTGACCTCGGTGACCCGCTCTTCCAGGCTCTCCAGGTTGATGAGCTGTCGGCCCAGCCGTGCCGCCTCCACCCGGATCTCGCGACGCATCGCGTCGTAACGGGCCGCCATCTCGTCGAGCCTCGCCACCGCCGAGGACGCCGCCGCGCCGCCCGCCGTCGCGGCGTCCTGAGGTTGCCCGTCCCCCTCGAGCAGGTCGATCTGGATGCGCAGGGCCTCCAGCTGGCGTGTCAGCTCGCGGAGGATGGGATGGCCGGGCCGGTACCGGGAGCTCCTGATGTCCGCGAGCAGCGCGAGCTCCTGCACCCTCAGGGCTGCCAGCCGCGTGTCGGCCGTGGAGTCCTCGCCGCCGGGCACGGTCGCGGCCTCGCCGGCCGCCAACCGCGTCCGGGCGAGCCGGAGCTCGGTGAGCTTCTGGTCCACGGCGGTCAGCTCGTCCACCTTGGCCGCATGCAGGCGTACGACGGCGTCGCGGCCGTACTGGTCCGACGCGTCGAGCATCCTGATCTTCAGCTCGTCGAGGGTCTGCTCCAGATCACGCCGCCGCTCGACCAGGGCCCGCTCCTTGGCCTGGAAGGACAGGCCGCCGGGATCGGCGTGACTGTCATCGAAGACGGCGAGCACGGCGTTCACGGCGGCATGGGCGAGTCGCGGCTGGCGGTGCGTGACGGTGACGCTGATCACCTGCTCGCCGCGCACCCGCCGCACCGACAGCGCCCGTTGCAGGTCCGCGATCCCCTGGGTGCCCTCCGGCCATCCGGCGTGCGCCATCTCCGGCCGGTTGACCGCCGCATCGAGCACCTGGCGGCTCTGCAGGTGCGTGACCTGGGCCGCGACGTAGGCGTCGAAGTTGGGCGGCACGCGGCTCTCCTCGGTCGAGAAGAGGATGGCCGGCAGCGCTCCCTCGATGCTGACGAGACCCGTGCTCGCGTACCGGGGACGCAGCACGCTGTACCCGGTCACCCCGCCGAGGACCGCGAACAGCGCGGCCATGGCGCACGCGATCCGGTAACGCCCGCGGAAGACGCGGCGCAGCAGGCGAATCGGTGACTCGATCGGATCGTCGGCGTCCGTCTCGGTCACCAATTCATATCTGACGCCGTCATCATGCACGGCATGCTCAGACAATCGCGCCCCCTTCTCGCGCTGACGAGACACGGGTCCTCCACTGGATCACGGTCGTGATGAACGCGGGCTCCTTTCTCTTTCCGACGGCAACCGGCGCGCGCCGGTAACACGCGATCATCACACGGCGCTCCGTACGCCGTCTGATAGACATTCGCTTGTGCTCACGATTGAATCGACAATATCGGCCCCCGCATCAACCCGTGCGTCGGGACACACCAGCGTTCGAACCACCATGGCCATGGGCTCGATAATCGCGCCGGGCATGACCACGGAATCGACGATCGTGGAGCCCGGTCCAATAAGCGCGCCGGGGCATACCACGCGTATACCCCGCTCGCCGGCGCCGTTGGCGATGCGAGCCGCGTCGAGCAGCTGCCCACGCGTCCGGAGGCTGATGCTGCCGGGGGGCCGGAGCCGGTGCACGCGGACGCTCAAACCCGCGTCGACGGCGCGTCGGAGCCACTGCTCCTTGAGGTCCATGAAGCCCACGGCGGGGACGAGATCCAGCGTGCCGCAGCGGACGAGGTAGACGCCGGCCGGCGTGCCGTCGGGGTTGGTCGCCACCGTGATGTCGGCGCCCGTGGCTTGATGGTCGTCGACCATGGGGGCCAGCGAAACGCCCACCCATCGAGCCGCCTCCGCCACGAGCACGTGCTGATCGGCCGCGTAGACCCGGCACAGGTCTCGGGTGACCCCCGCCGGCCCGCGCAGTGCCTTGGGCTCCTGCTCGATCACGATCGGCCGGCCGGCCTTGGCGCCGGGCCACGGCGGCGGGGCGATGGCATCGTGGACGACGCGAACGGGCAGCCGTCGCCCCCGATGGGCCGCCAGGTCCGCGAGCAGCTCTGCCCAGCCGTCCAGCAGCGAGCCGGCCGGCGTCAGCCACAGGTCGAGGATCGACCGGCCCGCCGCGGCCACCAGCGGCGAGGGGCGGAGGCCCCCGGCCAGCAGGATGCACGCGGCCAGCTCGACCCGCGGGTGCTCGCCGCGGACGACCGGCGGGGCCGCGGTGGCGGGCGCGGCGTTTTCGGATCGCGGCGCTGCCGGCGTCACGGGCCGCGCCCGCGGGGCGGGCCGTCGCCCGCGTGCCAACGCACCCGGCGTCTCGGCCGGACGGTGGGTCGCGCGGATGCCCGCGGTCTCCAGCTCACCAAGCACCTCCGCCGCCCTGATGGACCAGCCCTGGTCGCGGACGCGCTCGCGTCCGCGGGCGGGATCCACGCTCTCGCCGAGCGCCGCCCGAATCGCCCGAGCGAATTCATCGGCGCCCTGTGCGACGCGCACGACGTCCTCGTAGCGGCGCAGCTCGGCGAAGGGCGTGCTCACCACCGGCCGGCCCGTGGCGAGGTACTCCTTCAGCTTCACGGGGTTGCACGCCTCGATCCACCGCGACCGGTTCCACGGCATGATCAGCACGTCGCACGCCGCCATGTAGTCCGGGACCGATTCGTAGGGGCGCTGCCCCAGCAGCGACACGTTGGGGTGGGGGCACCAGCCACGCGGCAGCGAGCAGGCGCCGACGAGAACGAAGTGCGCCTCGGGCACACGCCGTACGAGCTGCAGGAACAGGTCGGGATCGAACGTCTGGGGATCGATGCCGCCGATGAACCCGACACGCGGTCGCGGCAACGAAGCGACGTCCCCCGGCTCCCAGGCGTCACCGCTTCCGGCGGAGACGAACCGGTCGAAGTCCACCCCGTGATCCACGAGGCACGACCGGCGGCACTGGCCGGCTTCCGACTCCGACAGCATCGTCGAGCAGAACACGGTCAGGTCGGCCCGGGCCTTGAGCCAGCCGTCGTAGTTGGCGATCCGCTGACGGTTGACGCCCTGGTAACACTCGTAGCGGTCCGTACGCTGGTAGACGACCGCCGCCGGATCGAGCACATCCACCACCTCCGCCCCGGTCGGGCAGGCGACCCACACCAGCGGCCGCGTGATCCCCTGTCGGCTCGCCGCGGCCCGCACGACGCGGCCCAGCACGGGACGGCTCAGCGCGATGCCGGCGCGGCCGGGCAGAAGCAGGGGGCTGCAGACGCTGAAATTCTCGCCGACACGCACGAAGCCCCGACGCACGCTGCGGAGCTTGCGGCCGATCCTCGTCAGGAACATGCGGCCCTCGCCCGGATTGGGCATCCGCATGCCCAGCGAGTTGACGTACAGGACCGGCATCCACCGGCTCAGATGACGCATCATCTGCATGTCATAGTGGCCCCGGTTGTGGTACCACCAGTCCTCGCCGCCAAAGCAGACGATGCCGTCGAAGTCGCGCACGGGCAGGCTCTCGATTGTGATGGTCACGGGAGTGTCAGGAGACGAGTGACTCGATGAGGTCGCACGTCGGCTCGATGGCGCCGGACTCCAGGGCGTGGCACCGGGCCTCGCGGACGGCCCGACCCAGGATCGACACGGCGCGGGCCCCGAAGGCGTGCCGGTTGAGGGTCTGGCCGGCGAGGGCGAACACGGTCCGGCCCCGGGCCATCGGCCGGTGACGCGGCTGGGCACTCTCGAGGTAGGTCGGGAACAGGACGTGACGGATCGGGCACGGATCGGCCACCGCGTCAGGGCCGAAATCGGCCGGGCTCAGGTAGCCCACGGTGCCCTTGAGGGCCTTGACGTAGTGACGGTCACCGGAAAGACGCAGGTCGAGCCGCCTGATCACGTCGAAGGCGCCCGCCTTGACGCAGACGGCCTTGGGGTAGGCGTGCAGATGCAGCGTGTCGGGGTCGATGAGGGCGAACTCGTCGGAGAGGTAGCGCCAGCCCCGCGCCAGGAGACCCGCGGCCAGCGTCGACTTGCCGCAGCCGGAGGGGCCGGCCAGCACGACGCCCTGCCCGGCGCGGGCCAGGGACGCCGCGTGCACCTGGAGGAACTCGTCACACCGGTCCACGATCCGCCAGCTGATCCCCCACTCCAGGTGGGGCAGCACCTCGTCGCGGCGAAGGTCCCGGTGGATCGCCTCGCCGTCGCCGAGGATCTCGTAGCGTCGCCGGCCCCACCGGGGCATGCGTCTCACGTCCATCTCGATCACGGTGCGGCGGCCGGGGCCCGCCGGCGCCGCCCTCGGCGCGTGCAGCGAGGCGAAGTCGTCCAGCAGTTCCGGCAGATCACTTCGCACGATCACCTCGACGTGCCCGATCCGGAACCGGCCGGACGTGCCACCTTGTCGCGTTACGGTCATGCCTGGTCGCCACCGGCGATGAGCGCCGCCTGGGCCATGAAGACCACGAGCTGCTCGACGTCGTCGAGCGCCGTGTCGAAGTCAATGTCCCATCGCTTCGTGAGGGTTGCCGCGATCCCGCGCGTCGTGGTTGACCCGTCGCAGTGCCGCCACACCTCATACGCGGTCTCGTTGAGGTGATAAGCGGCGCCGGTGCTCGGATCGGCGAAGACGACCTGGCCATCGATCTCTTCGACCGTGATCTCGCCTCGCCGGGCCGGAGCGATGATCCGCGCCTGCCGAGATGTCCAGTGGTGCGCGCTCATGGGTCGCGGGCGAGTCGCTCTTGGGCCGCCGGCGCCGTGGTGACGCCGGCATAGGCCTTCCAGAAGACGGCGCTGTCGCGGCACAGCTCCGGGACACGGCGGCCGTCCAGGAAGACGGCCGGCGTGCCCGTCACGCCCAGCGTCTGCGCCAGCTCGATGTCGGCGGCCACGATGCGTCGGACCTCGTCGCTTTCCATCTCGAGCAGGAGCAGATCGACATCGAGTCCCAGGCCGTCAGCGAGCTCGCGGTACAGGTCGTCGCCGAGGCGATGCCGGTGCTCGAAGAGCAGTTCGTGCGTGCGCCGAAACGCGGCCTCGCCACCCTGTCGCCGGGCCGCCTCCGCGGCGCGGGCGGCGCGGCAGGCGTCCGGGTGAATCGCACTGTCAACGGCGTCGTTGCAGTCGCTGGACAGGGGGAAGTGCCGCACCTGCACGCTGAGCCTCCCCTCAAAGAGGGCCGTGACCGGCTCCTGGAACGAGGCGGCGTGGCAGGCGCAGGCGGGGCACTGGTAGTCCGTGAAGACCACGAGTCGCGACTCGCCGGGGCTCTCGGTGGCGCGGGGCGGGATCTCGTGGATCGGCTGGCTGAAGAACTCCCGCAGCAGGATCTCGGGGTCCTGCCGGAGGGCGGTGACCAGGGCCCGGTAGGGAAGCAGGCGGTCGCGCTGGGCCCGGTGGAGAAGCGTCTCATGCCGGTAGAGCCACAGCCCGCCGATCAGGATCGCCGCCACGGCGACGGCATTGAGCGCCTGCCGGGTGTTCAGCGGCGCCGCGATGCCCCCTGTCCCGCGCCGAGAGTCTCCCGTGAGCCTCCAGACCAGGACGACCACGATCGCGTTCACGACGTGGACGGCCGTGCACGCGACACACCAGTCGGCGAAGCCGAGCGCCATGACCCCCAGGTAAGCGGCCGACATGGCCAGCCCGCAGCCGCCGACGTGGCGGGGCAGCCGGTGCCAGGGCGGGCGGCCCGTCGATCTGGCCGACCCCACCAGGCCGAACCAGGCACCGATGAACACGAAGTACGCCAGCCCCAGGAAGGCGACGGGGACGACTACCCGCCCCAGCAGCATGATCTCGCTGAACCGGCTGTCCAGCGTCGTGGCGCACGACCCGTCGCTCACCGCCTCGCAGACATGCGTCAGCAGGCCGGCGCTGCCGGGATCGATGTGGTGACGTACCAGCTCGCCGCTGAGCCACGAGCCGGCGAGGCACAGCAGCACGATCACCGTAACCAGCGACTTGTCTGAGCGCATCAGGCTCATTGGCAGGTGCAGTCCATCTGGCCGGCGCAGTCCATCATGTTCGGCCTGCGGCAGAACAACCCGGTGCAGCAGTCGCCGTCCACGTTGCACGGCGATCCGGGGCCGACACAGCCCGTGAAGTCCGCCCCGGCGCGGCGGGCCGCCTTCAGGGCGAGAACGGCGGGGGCCACGTAGACGGCCTTCGCCGCCACGCTTCTCACGAAGGCCCGCCGTGACGGTCGGGTCTCATGGTCCATCGGGTGCTCCTCTCTCCGGCCGCGGGCAGTCGCAGGCGCCGGGGCCGTAGTCGATCGTGAGCTCGGACCCGGCGCGGATGCGCCGTGTCGCGATAAGCCGGAAGCCCACCAGCCGGGCGTTGGGCCGGCACGAGTGATTGAGAAACCGCAGCGGCCCCGTGATCTCGTGATGCTCGTGCCGCCCCGACGGGCTGGCGTGGCACGCCACGTAGGTGCCGCTGCGATCAATGGGCCGCCCGCGGTAGCGGGCGATGATCTCACCGCGTTCGATCTGTCGCCTCGCGAAGACACCCAGGCCGTGGATGCCGCTGCGGCGGACCTCGATCCTCGCGTTGTGCCCGCCGAGCGCGGGCAGGCGCCGCATGAGCGGCGCCAGACACCGCCGTAGCAGGGCCCCGGTGAAACCCCGGCAGTCGTGGCGGACGCACCACTCGTTCATGTACGCGCGGTCTGGAAGCAGGACGTCGCGGAGATAGCCGAGCTTGAATCGCAGCCCCGGCGTGGTGAGGAGATTGATCGCGAAGGCGACGAGCCGACGCTTGCCGTCACGCGGGGCGTGCCACAGGACGAGGCGGTCCCGCCAGCCCGGCCGCATCGCCGCGAGGGCCGCGTGAATCCGCGGCGGACAGACGGGACCGAACAGACGCTGGGCCGCCTCAACCGCCGACAGGACGGGCAGGCCGAGCCGCCAGCGCTCGACCGTGTCCAGGAGCCGGTCCCAATCGATCTGGTCGCGGCGGGAACGGGTCCACCGCGCGATATCGGCGAGCCACAGCTCGCGGCAGTTGCCGTGGATCGCGCTGTGGGCCGCCAGGTGAATCAGCATGTCGTCGGGAGCGGGCATGAGCACGGTGGCGGCGCCGATCGCGAGGGGCCGGGCCCGTTGCCACAGCTCGGCCTCGCGGACGAGGCGGGCGTAGCGGAGCAGCCTAAACGGCCGCACGTGCCAGTCCATGAGGACCGGGTCCACGGTCCCGGCGGTGTACTCGATCTCATAGCAGTACTTGGGGAAGTAGTCCTCGCGGAACACGACTTCGCTGCGCAGGCACCCGAGCTCCTCCAGCAGGGCGGCGGCCGTGTCGAGATCCTCGATTCGCACCATGAAGTCGAGGTCGGTCATCGGCCGCTCGTCCGGCCGCTCGTACAGTGCGAGGTTGAGGGCCGCGCCCTTGAGCACCATCAGCGGCACGTCGTCACGGTTGAACCGCTCGGCGATGCGCTCCACGAGGTGCATCATGCGGACGGTCCGCAGCGCCGCCGCCGGCAGGACGGCGGCTGAGCCGCCTGCCGCCGCCGCCGCGACCTCGACCGGCCGCGTCATGGATGTGTCAGTCGAGGGCATACTGCTCCGCCGGAACGCGGCCCGCCTCGGCCCGGATGAACTGCCGCAGACTGGTCAGCAGCCGCAGCGACGCGTGCGATGGAAGTCGCCTCGGCGTCGGAACGTCCTGGAGGCGGCCGAGGATGTCGATGAGCTGCTTGTGGTTGAACGCGGCGGCCACGAGACCGGCCTCGGCGAAGACGCGGGCGGTGCCGAACTGGTGATCGTTGCGTGTCTCCAGCAGGTCGCCCCGCCGGGGCATGACCACGGTGGGCTTGCCGAACTCGAGGGCCGTGAGAATCGTGCCCATGCCGGCATGGGTGATCACGGCGTCGGCCTCGAAGAGACGCTGGCGGAAGTCGCCCGGATCGAGCAGCGCCGTCCAGTCCATGTGGGCCGGCCGCCATTCGGTGAGCCCGATCTGGGCGAAGACGTCGTGCCTGGCCGCCCAGGCGTCCACGCCCGCCACGAGCCGGTCAAAGGGCATCTGCGCGCCGACGGTCAGGAAGATCACAGCACCGAGCCCTCGAATTGCGGGCCGTCGGCGCGGGCCAGCCCCGGCCACTGCGTGAGCCACAGGTCGGCCCACCGGCTCGCCTGGCGGCCCGCCATCGACAGCTCCTCGACATTGGCCATGCTGTCGATCCACGCCGTCCGCGCCCCGAGCAGCTTGCCCAGCAGGATCGCGAAGTACCCCGGCGCCGCGCCGGTCGTCACCACCACGTCCGGTCGCTCGCGGAGCATGATCCAGGTCATGCGGAGCGCGAGCTTGATCAGGCTCCACCTCGACCAGCGGGTGGCGTCGTTGACGACATGAAACGGCGAGATCCCGACGTCCGACTGGTACGCCCGGCTCACGGTGACGTAGGTCACGCGCTCGCCCGCGAAGGCGGGGCGCAGACGCAGCAGCTGAACCCAATGGCCGCCGCCGGATGCCACGGCCAGTATCTTCGTTCGACGATGCTTCATGGTCCTCTTTGCGGTCTGAGCGAGGCTGTTGTTATCGGCCCGGTCACGTGCCGCCTTCAACGCAAGTCACGGGATGACGCCCCTGGCGGCCCGCCCCGCGAAGCCGTCGCAGCAGCGTCCTGCATCGCGGCAACCAGCCGTAGGCGCCGGCCGCGGTGAGCACGAACTCGATCGGCCACGCGTCCGGTGACATCGCCATGCGGCCGACAACGTCCACGTCCCCGAACCGCGGCAGTGACGAGTCGAGCGTGTACACGCGGCGATAGCCGCAATCCGCGGCGGCGGCGACCAGCTGTTCGCTGCAGGCGCCGTACGGGAACGCGAAGTCCTCGACCCGCCAGCCGAGCAGGTCCTCCAGGGCGGCCGCCGACGCCGCCAGCTCCACCGTCACCTCCGCCGGCGGCAGGTCGGTGAGGGGCCGGTGGGTCGCGCCGTGCGAGCCCCAGGTGATCCGGTGATCGGCCGCGGCGTCGCGGATCTGGGTGGCTGACATCGTCACCTCGCCGGCGTCCGGATGACCGTCGGCCATGGCCCACGCGGGCCGCGAGCCGAGATTGCCGGTCACCACGAACACGGTGACCGGTAGGCCGAGCTCGCGGGTTACGGGCAAAGCGGTCTCCAGCAGGTTGGCAAAGGCGTCGTCAAACGTCACGCACACCCGCGGCGGGCCGGACCGCGGCTCGGCCGAGGCGGCCCGCATGCCTGCCGGCCCCACGACGCGGCGGGTGATGCGTGTCATCTGGCGGCGAAACCTCGCCGCCTGCCCGGCCCGGACCCCGTGGTAGCACAGTGTCACCACACCATCCCGTCTCCAGCGGCCGAGGCCCGTCGCCACCCAGCAGGCGACCGCGATCGCGAGGCAGACGAGCCGCAGCGGCAACCCGTGACGGCCGTAGGGTGTCATGAAGCGCCCCCGGCCGGACGAAAGAGCCCGACGGTGAACGGCGGCGTGGCCCGGTCCGACCGGGCCAGCCGCAACCGCGGGCCGCTCGGGCACTGCTGGTAGATGACGCCGTACACCCATGTGAGGTGCCCGTCGAGCGCTCGCAGGACGGCGTCGGACTTGGGATCCGCCGCGAGCGCGACGCAGATGACGCCGTGCGGCGCGAGCCACCGGCTGTACCGCCGCGTCTGGTGCACCGCCTCGTCGAGCTCGACGTACTTGAGCACCTCGTTGAAGACGATGACGTCGAACGGGCCCTCCGCCCCGTCGAAGTCGCGCAGGTCAGCGCGGTGAAACGAGAGGTCGCACGCCGTGGCGACGGGCCAGGAGGCGTGCTCTCGCTGTGCCCGCGCAATCGCAAAATCGCTCAGGTCGACACCGACGTACCGCTGCAGCCCGTGTCCGGCCAGCACGGACGCGAGCTCGCACAGCCCGCAGCCGACGTCAAGCACGGCGGCCGGCGTCGGGCCGCAGTGACTGATGAGCTGCGCCGTGGTGGCATGACGCAAGGCGTTGCCGACTCGGCCGTTGACGTTCGGGTTGGACATCCGGCCCGCCAGCTCCTCGTTCCAGTACGCGGCCCGCTGGTGCACTTGCGGGGCGCCGATCGCCCGCTTGACGTTGCGCAGCGTCGAGGCGGGCACCGTGCGGTACAGCACCGTCCGCATCCAACGGCGACAGGGCGCGGGGATCAACGCGTGCATCAGAAGCGGGTCCTGATCCAGGTGGGGTGCAGCGGCCGGGGCCGCAAGGGCAGTCTGGGTGCGACACGGCAGAACCACAACCGGTAGTACAGTCGGTCGATGGCGTCGGCGACCCGCCCCAGCCGCGCCGCGCGGCGTCGGGCGGTGCCGTCGTTGGCCACGACGAGCATCGACCGCACATCGTGCGTGCGTCCACCGAGACGGTTCTTGTACTCGTACCGTCCGACGCCGACGTCCACGGTCCGCGCTCCCTCGGCGATCGCCTGCTCCGCGAGCGTGACGAGGCTGCTGCGTCCGAGCCCGTAGCCGTTCCAGGGCGAGGTCGTGGCCCGCGCCGCCAGCAGCGCATGCCAGGTGCCGCCGAAAAGGTAACCGTACTGGCGGGCGACGACGTTCTTGCCGGCACGAAGCCGCAGCAGACGCGCCCGGCCGATCTTGCTCATCGCCGACGCCAGCGACTCGTGAAAGGCGGTCGCGCCCGGCCAGTCGCCGAAGTGACCGGGGCGGCCCCGGTGACGCCACTGGGCCGCGTGCATCCGGACGAACTCGCGGAGCTCGTCGCGGACGGGCTCGGGGTCGGTGATGACCTCCAGGGCGACGCGGAAGTCCCCCGTCAGCCGGCCCCACCCCTTGCGGTAGTTGACCCGCTGGTTTCGCGAGAGACCGGCCAGGTACGCCTCGAATGTCTCCGGCAGCGTGATCGTGGTGTGCTGCGTGACCACGCGATCACGAAGGATCGACACGAGCTGCGGCCGCCCGCGGGACGCGACCCTGACCGCGTCGACGTCGGCCGAGGCCTGCGAGATGGGCCCGAAGTGAACGGCATCGCACTCGCCCTCGCCGATGAGCTGCTCCAGCAGCGCTTCCACCACGGTCGGAGCCCACGTCGAGCGAACGGGCAGCCCGCACAGGCCCGGCGTCGAGTCGGAGCCCATGAGCCTCGCCACCCGCAGGCGGGCGGGCCCGATCCCCACGCGATCGATGCACACGGGCACCACGCCCACGAGGTCGTAATCGTCGCGAAAGAGGTAGATGCGGCAGTCGCGGCCGGCCCCGTAATGCGTCCACCAGACGCGGCAGTAGTCCCAGGTCATCCCGACCGGCGCCCCGACCGAGGCGACGAGACGATCCCACTGTGCCCGCAGGTGCTCGACGGCGCCGAGGTCCGGCGCCACCTCGCACAGGAGCTCCTCGGAGGCGAGACGCAGAGGCCTCGGCCCGCCGCGGGCGCCGGTGGTGACCGCCACGGCACTCATCAGCAGGGGACCTTTCCCGTGAAGTGAAACCGGGCCGCCGCTGCCGACAGCCGCGCCCGGGCGTCGTCGCCGGCGACACATCGCCACCAGATCGCCCGCGCCGCCATGGACACCGCGAACAGGAGCTTGGCCGCAGCCCATCCCACCAGGCCCAGGTGCTTGCGGTGGAACCGCAGCCACCCCTTCTGCATCTCGACGTACATCCTCACGCTCACCTGGTCGGTGCTCTTGCTTCCCCCGTCGACGTGAAGGACCCGCCCCACAGGGGCGAAGACGCATCGCCAGCCGGCGTCGTGGAATCGGCGGCACCAGTCGGCCTCCTCCGCGAAGACGAAGAACCCTTCGTCCATCGGCCCCACCTGCTCGAACGCCTCGCGGCGGACGAGCATGAACATGCCGGAGACGACATCCACGTCGCGCTCGGCGTCGCGTTGCCACGGCCCGTACGCGGCGCGGCCGGCCAGTCGGCTCCGCGGCCGCCACGCGCTGAGCCCGGTCACCCACATGAGCGTGTTGAGCGGCGATGGAAAGCGGAAGCAGGTTCGCTGCACGGTGTGCTCGTTCTCGAGGACCTGGCAGCCGACGACGCCCGCCGCGGGGTGCGCATCCGCCCAGGCCGTGATCCGGGGCAGTACGTCGTCGAGGATGACCGTATCGGGATTGAGCAGCAGCAGGTATCGCCCTCCGGCCGCCTTCAGACCCTGGTTGTTGGCGGCGGCGAAGCCGCGGTTGACCGTGTTGGCGATGAGGCGGACGCGGGGAAACTCGGCGGCGATCATCTCGGCGGAGCCGTCGCTCGACGCGTTGTCGATGACGATCACCTCGGCCGAGAGCGATCCCAGGTTGGCGTCGATCGACGCGAGGCAGTCGCGAAGGAAGTCTCGCGTGTTCCAGCCGACGATGATGATGGAGAGGTCAAGCGGCAAGACGGAGTCCTTCGGCAGCGTGCGTCAGCTCGCCGAGCGTCCGGACTCTCCAGCGGTGTCGCTGCGCCGCCTCCAGCAGCCGCGTGGTGGCCTCGATCACGAACGAATCACGTTCCTGGCCGCCGCCGTCGAAGTCGTGCAGCAGGATGACGCCCCCGCCGTCGCGCACGGCACGTTCCGCGGCCGTTCCCGGCGGGGGCGGATCGCGGCGGACGTCGCCGGCGGCGATGGTCCACCAGCCGATCGGCGCCCCCCGCCGGCCCAGCGCCGCCAGTGTGAGCGGGGTCATCTTGCCGAAGGGCGGTCGAAAGGGCCCGTCCGGCGGCACCCATCGGGCGAGGTCGCGGTAGCCGTTGGTGATGTCGGCGACGGCCCGCCAGGGCCAGCATCGCCACGCGTTGACATGGTCGTGGCCGTGGCAGCCCACCTCGTGCCCCGCCGTCACGACGGCGTCGACGACCTCGGGGTGTCTCCGGGCACGGAAGCCGGTGAGAAAGAACGTTGCGCGGGCGCCGTGCGAAGCGAGCAGGCGAAGGAGCTTCGGCGTGAGCGTCGGTCCGGGCCCGTCATCGAAGGTCAGCACGAGCGTGCGGTTCCTGGCGCACGTGCGCCGTAGCCGGGCCTCCGCGCGGCGGCGGGCCGCCATCGGGGCAAGGAACCAGCCGGTGGTCAGGACCGTGACGCCAAAGGCAGCGGTGAGCGTGGTGGCGAGCATCGATTCAGGCCGCGATCCGTTCTCGCAGACGCTTGCGGATGCGGCCGCCCAGACGCGAGCGGGCCACGAGGGTCGTGGCCTCCCCCGCGGCCCGGTGGATGAGCCGGGCCGATCGTCCCGTGAGGGTCCGCGAATAGAGGTAGACGGTCGCCTCGTCGTGGCTCTCGGTGCCGTAGATCTGCTTGTACCGGGCATCACCAAAGCCGTAGTCGACGGCGTCGATGCCGGCCGCCGCGAGATCCTCGATCACCCGCACCAGCAGCACCTGACCGGGGGAGAGCGCCCGGTAGCGGGGCAGGAAGGCGGTGCTCCGGAGATGAAACACGTTGCCGAGTGTCACGCCGGCCTGGTAGGCGATGGCCCGGCCGGCCGCCATGAGCCGGTAGCCCCGCAGGCGGCCGTCCCGGGCGGCGCGGTCGAGGATCACCCGCTGCACGGTCGCGTTGCCGAAGCCCGCGCCGATCGCGCCCTGGTAGCCGGCGGCGGTGATGGCCAGGGCATCCTCCACGAAGCGGGGAACCTGCTCCGGCTCGGTCACGGCCTGAAGCTCGACGTCGCCGCCGAATCGTTCGACGAGCAGTCGGTCGGCGCGACGCATGTTGTAGCGGTGCTTGCGCGAGAAACGCGTCAGTGTCTGCTCGGGCGTCGGGCCGAGCGCGAACCGCCAGTGGCGGCTGATCGGGCCGTGGAACCCGCGTGGCGATCGGCTCAGCGGGGCGAACAGCTCGTGGTCCAGCCGCAGGTGGTTGATCATGACGTGGTCGAGCTCGCGGGCCCGGATGCGGCGCTGGAGGTGATCGGCCACGGCGTGTATCGCCTGCGGGCTTCCATCGGTGATGAGCCCGCCGTAGACAATGTCCAGGCACCGCCGACGAGGTGACCGGACGGCGAGATGACCGAGCCGCCACCCCAGCGGCCGAATCGATCGGCGCCCGACGATGATGGCCACGGGCCGGTCGCCGTCGCGCAGCAGCGTCACGTCGGGCCGGGCGTTGAGCGCCTCCACGGTGGCCGCGTAGAGGCATGGGTCGGCGTTGGGGGTAAGCAATCCGTGGGCGTTGCGCAGCGCCGTCCACGACGGCTGGAGCGCCTCCAGCTCGGGCATGGAACACGCGATGGTCGGTACGTTCACGAGCCGCCTCCCCGGCCGGCGTCCACGTGCTTGCCCAGGATCAGGCCGCCGGCCGATTCGTGCACCAGCCCGTACCCCGATCTGGCGTAGCGCTGCAGTGCGACGCGGTTGCCCGGGGTCACGGTCAGCTGAACGGCGCGACGCTTCATCTGCCTCGTGCGTGATTCGGCGTGCTCGAGCAGCAACGCCGCGACACCGCGGCCGCGACACCGCGGCGCGACGGCGATGAGCTCGACCCACGTGCGCTCACCGGGCGGCGTCCGCTGCACCGACGGCGCTGCGGCGGCGCCCTTCCGTCGCCGCCGCAGGCCGCGGAACACGTGCGCAGCCACCGCCCAGGGCCGGCGGAGCGCCGCCCGCAGCCAGGGGCCCCGCGCGGCGTCGGCCACCCGCCGCGCGAAGTTCCGGTCCCGCTCGTTGATGACCAGCACGAAGTATCCCTGGATGCCGCCCGGGCCGGCGGACACCCACGTCTCACATGAGGCCGACGGCAGGACGGCCCGCCACCAGCGCCGCGCCGGATCGCCGCCCACCTGCCACCGCAGGCTCTCGGGAAAGCTCCGGCGGCACAACGCGACCAGCTGCTCGACGTCGCCCGGCTCGGCGCGGCGAAGCACGGTTTCGGCGCCGGTGCTCGCCGGAAGCGAGACCCGCGGCCTGGCTCGGGACAGTCGCCGGTGGACCGCCTCGGCACCGCGGCAGACGGCGCCGCGGACGCCCGGCGGGCGCCGTTCAAAGGGGCCCGGTGCGCAAAGGTCGTGACCGCGAAGACCAAGCTTGAAGTTGTACACGCCGGGGTTGCGCTCGGGATCGATGCCGCCGAGGTCGTAGTAGCTCAAGCCGCGTGTCCGGGCCATGACGATCGAGTGCCACTGCAGGAGATAGACCGCGTAGCCGCGCAGGCCCTCAACATCCACGGCGAGCAGCAACGGCATGCACGTGTCGCCGAGCATGCTCGTGACGAGGCCGGCCACCGGCTCCCCGTGCAGCTGCACCACGGACGCGGTGAGCTGCTCGTCGCCGGGCAGGTCCGGCTGCAGCGCCCGGAAGAAATCAGCGTCAAACGGCGCGTGGAATCCCTTGCGGTCGCGGAGACGGGCGTACAGCGTCTGGATCGGCTCGAAGAGGTCGACGGTCGTGCCCGACTGCACCACGAAGGGCCGCTGCTCGGCTCGCCGCAGGTTGCGTCGCCAGTACTTGGAGCAGCCGGCCCGGATCTCGTCGAGCGGGCGGTCGATCTCCAGCAGCAGAGTGCGGTAGCGTCGCGAGCGGTCGGTGGGCGTCATGCCCGCCCCGACAAACGCCGTCGAGGCCCGCTCGTTCCACGGCGGCGAGCCCACCGGCGCCAGCACCCGCAGGACGAGACCGCGACGCTCGACGTACTCGGCGCTCAGTGTCTGGAGGCAGTGCCCGAGACGCCGCACGTCGCCGGCTCGAGCCTGGCGGGTCAGCGGCCCGCCGGTGACGTAGGCGATCCCGCCCCCGATCAGGGGCAGCGTGCGGACCCGGATCGTGGCGACGCCCGCGATCTCCTGCCCGTGCTCGATCACGACATGCTCGACGGCGGCCCGCTGCCGCCGGGCGATGGCCCGGGCGTAGGCCGGACTCTGCTGGTAGTTGTCGTCGAGGAACCGTGCGGCGAGCTCACGCCACGCGGCGTGATCGACGTGCCGGATCGAGGCCGGATGCAGGTCGGTCATTCAGGCTCCCACCGGGACGAGCGCCGGGGTCGGCTGCGGCCGCCGGACGGCGACGATGCGGTGACGACGGCGGGCGGGGGCGAGGCTGCCGACGAAGGCGAGGCCGAGGTACCAGATCAGCAGGACCTGGCCGAAGTACGACACCCCCACGAACACGACGCAGTGGATGAACAGTGACACGCCCAGACCCCACGCCATTGCGGTGTGGACGCGGGCCCGCGCGACGGCCTTCGGCCCCGGCTCCGCGACCCGCGGCGTCCCGTCCGCGGCGCTGACGACGATCCGGCGCGGGGCGGCCGAGGACCGTCCGATGCGGCCGATCGTCACGAACGCAGCGACGATGATGGCTATGAACAAACTCAGCGTCATGAGGCCGCCGTTGACGCCCTGGCGGACGTACTCGTTGGTGATCGCCGTGAAGCCGGGCCCGGGCCAGCTTTCGTAGCCGCGGGTGCCGATCACGCACCACTCGGCGAAGTGCCGGACGAACTCGTCGATGAGCTTGTAGCGATACCAGCCGGTGGAGCCGCTGACCAGCGGGACTCGGGCCAGCAGGTGCCAGATCGGATTGATCATGACGATCTGGAGCAGGATGATCACCGCCACGGCTGACCAGCGGACCAGGCTCATGTGCCGGCGGAACGGGTACAGCGCCGCGGCGCCGAGGCCGACGAGCATCCCGCCCAGCGGCGTGGCCGAGGCGCACGCGACGACGATCATCGCCGAGCACGTCACCCCGACCGCGGCGAGGCCCCGGCTCCAGCCCCGGTCCCACCACAGCGCGCCGACGAGCGGCATGAGCACCGCCCAGAAGGTGCCCGCGAAGATCGAGTGGTCGAACGGTCCCTGGCACCGCAGCTTCCCGTCGCGCACGACCGTGATCTCCGGCACGCCGCCGAAGAACGCGAACATGTTGCGCCCGGTCGCCTTCTCGACCAGAAAGGCGGTCGCCATGGGTACGCTGATGACGGCGGCACAGCGGGCGAATGCGATCACGTCGTCCCAGTCGCGGACGATGACACGCCCCAAGAAGTACAGGCCCAGCGCGTCGTAGAGGAGCCCGAGGTGATAGACGAGGCCGGCCGAAGTGCCGTAGAGCATCGACCCCGCCACGGTCGCGCACACGCCCCACGCGACGACCGCCGTGTCGAGCGGCTTCCAGCGGAAGCCCTTCAGCTCGCCGCGAAGAAGGATCCTGACCAGGCCGAATGCGGTCATGGCCCGGATGAAGTGAAAGTCCAGCGACAGCACCACCACGCGCTGGGCGGGGGAGACGAAGCAGGCGAGGATCAGCGCCGGCACCAGCGCGTAACGACGAGGCACGAGCAGGGTGGCCAGCCCCAGGAGCAGCAGCATGGCCAGCCCCAGCGGGTGCAGGATCGTCTGGTTGAACCAGACGTCGGTGGTCGTGTAGCCGTCCATCAGGTGTCCCGTGCCGTGATCGCGGCCTCATGTGTTGTCATGGGCCGGGTCGTGAATCCGCGAGTCTCCGGTGGCGTGTGCCGCCTCCCGCGGGCCGGCACCGCGTGCTCGCGGCGCGCCGGCGATGAATCGAATCCGATCGGCTCCAGCGGCTCTCGCCGGTGCAGCCGACCCGAGAGAACACGCCGCGCCGTGCCGGCGATGGTGCGGAGCTTCTGGCTCGCGGTCAGCGTCGACCACCAGAAGCGGAACAGCGGAAAGCCCCGGTAGCGCGGAACGGCTGCGCCAAGCAGCCGGCACGCCAGGAGGCGTCCCCACACCGCGCCGCGGCCTCGCAGCAGGCTCGGCTGCGACGCGGGCAGAATCGACGGGTCCGCCCGCCGCAGCGAAAGATAGCCGGCTTCCATCGCCTCGCGGAGCACGCGTCGTCCGCGCTCGGTACGAACCAGCACGAGGGACTCGCCTCGTTCGCCGGGCTCGATCGTGCGGTGCCAGGGGTCGCCGACGGCGATGTCAGCCCGCTCACCGGTGTGATCGGCGCAGACGTGACATCGCCATTGCTTGTGGTTCGTGAGGATCTCGCCCCACGATTCCTCGTACGCCAGACGTCGCGTCTGGGGACCGGCGGGACCTTGGACCGTCGCCACCGCGTCGCCCGGCCATCCGTGGCCGCGGTAACGAAGGTCCGTGACGCGGGTCGGGTCGTCCACGCCCATGCGACGCAGCATCTGCAGGGTCCCTGCCGTGGTCGGCGTGCCCGCGCAGAAGAAGGCGATGGTCACGCCGAGTCGTTCACGAAGCCGGGGCCGAATCGCCTGCACACGCCGGGCGGCGGCGACGTCACACGGCTTGGCGATGAGAACGCAGGGGCCCGGCGCGTCCTCGATGAGCCGCAGGCCGTCACAGGGGCTGGCCGGCGCGTAGCGCGAGCCGGTCGCCGCCAGGATCTCGTCACGTGTCGTGCTGAGGACGGTGTGATTGAGATAGGGCACGTCGTCACGCGCTTTGATGTGCAGCACGCCGTGGAAGCCTCCCGTCTCCAGGCAGGCCAGGGCGATGGCGCTGGCCGCCCCGCCGCTGGACGCCTTGAAGCGAAGGTCCCCGTCCGAGGCATGGCCCTCCCACACCTCCAGCACGGGTCCCCAGCCCGGCCGCAGCGACCGGATGAGCCCCGGCTGCGTCTCGTCGAAGTCGTGCTCCACCGCGACGCCCGGGCACACGCTCAGGGCCTCGTCGTCGCCGGGGCCCGGCGACGCGCCGTCCCGCACCCGGGGGCGTCGGCCGTGGTCGCGGGTGTCGATCATTTCGTAGCGCTGCGGGCTCACGGCGGCGCAGGCACCGCACCCCGAGCAGAGCTGCCGCTCGACGACGTCGTTGATTGACTGAAGGACGGTCAGACGCATCCGTGGTCAGTACAGCAGCTCGCGACCCATGAGCCGGGTCCACGAGCGGCGGATCTTCTTGCGGAGGCCGACGTACAGCCGCGGATCGGACGGGGCCTCCTGGATGGCGCGGGCGCTGCGACGCAAGTGCCAGTCCCATTCACCGATGCTGCGGGCGCCGCGGTGACGCGCCGACAGCGGCGTCCGGGTCGCCAGGTCGATGTCCGATCGCAGCAGCGTCCGCGGCGAACGGGGGTCGTCGAGGTGATCGAGAGGAATCAGGGGCAGATACCAGCCGTTGATCCATCCCCGGTGGGCAAGGCGTATGCAGTAGGGCGTGAAGCCAAGCTCCCGGGGCGCGAGCAGGCCGAGCTGCCGGACGCACGATCGCTTGAGCACGACCCCGCTGCCCTGGACCCAAGGGTTCACCATGAGCCGGTGCCCGCCGGAGAACGTTCGGGTCTTGCGGCGGGCGAGATGCTCAACGTAGTCTTCGGGTCGGAAGTGCCAGCACGCGATCACCCCGAGCTCCGCCACGTCCTCGTGGGCTGACCGCAGCGTGTGCGCCCAGCCGTCGGTCACCACGCAGTCGTCGTTGACGAGGCCGAGCAGGTCGGCGTCGGCCTCGTCGAACAGCCAGTTGATCGGCTCGCGGATGAGCCGGTTGTCCGGCGAGTGGTGAAGCCGGTGGAAGCGGGGGTGCTCCTGCATGGAGTGCACCACGCCCAGCGTCTCGGCATCGCTGCCATTGTGCCACACCCACACCCTCATACGATCGTCGCATGAGTCGAGCAGCGCGGCCAGAGAGAGCCGCGTGTACTCGGGCCGCTCATGGGTGATCATCAGGATGTCGATGGAGGCGGTCATGCCGCACGCCGTTGCTGGTCGAGGTCGTCGCGGCGAAGGCCGGTCGTGAGCTCGAGGTAGATCGACGCCAGACGCTTGCCCTGAACCGCGGCGTCGAAGCGCTGCTCGACCCACGTCCGCCCCGCCCGCAGCATCGCGGGCCAGCGGTCGGCGAACGCGAGCGTCCGACGCAGCTGCTGCAGCAGGTCGCCGACGTCGCCTTCCCGCGCGAGGTAACCGCTGCGGCCATGACGCACCACGCCGGGGATGTCGCAATGGCGGGAGCTGACGACGGGCATGCCGCTGGCGATCATTTCGATGAGCGTGATCGGCGCCCCGCCTTCCGTGTCGCCGTCGGCGGCCTCCACGCTGGGGGCGAGGTACAGGTGATGGCGGGCGGCCTGCTCCAGCAGCACGTCGTGCGTGCGGAAACCGAGCAGGTCCGCGTCGAGTCCGTGACGCTCGATGGCCGTCAGGATCCGCCGTTTCTCGTCGTGGCTGCCGGGGGCGGCCGTGGCGTCGCCGATGATGGTGACCTGGACCTTGACCTCGCGGCGGAGACGACCCAGCGCCTCGATCGCCGCCGGCAGGCCCTTCTTCGGGCGAAACGACGCGGCCAGCAGCACCCGCAGCGGCTCGCGGCGGTCCCACACGCGGGGCCGATACTCGATCGCCGACAGGTCCACGCCCAGCCGGTGGACCCGCAGCTTGGACTGCGGGCAGCCGAGGTCCGCGAGACGACCGGCCATGTGCTCGCCTTCGGCGAGGACGGTGTCCACCCGCCGGAACAGGTGCCGGTAGCGCCAGCGCCACTTGGCGCTGACGTGGGGCAGGTGGCTCACGTCGTAGCCGTAGAAGGACACGACGTGACGTATGCCCAGGCGTCGGGCGACGGGGCTGTCACGCCACCCCTGAGGCCCGAAGTGCGAGTGAACGAGACCGGCACCGACGGCGGCGGCCTGCCACAGCAGGAAGCCGTCGTGCCGGCGGAATCGCAGACGGCGCTCCGCAAGGTCGCCGCGGTGGCGACAGTGCAGGTTCGGCACCTCAAACTGATCGAGGTTCTCGACCCTTTCGCAGACCACATGCGACTCGATCCACGCCGGGAGAAACCGCAGCTGGTTGTGCAGCCACGTCTCCGTCTGCGGCAGCCAGGCACCCGGAACCGAGTGCACGACGGTGGATTGGCTGGAGTCGCTCACGATCATGCGGCCAGACGGTGAATCGAGCTGGGGGCGGCGGCGAGCGTCCGCGTCACGGCGGTGACGACGTCGGCCGCGTCGCGGTCGGTGAGGCCGGCCGAGAGCGGAAGGCTCACCGTCTGGCGACCGATACGCATGGCGTGGGGGAAGTCCTGCGGGCGCCATCCGAAACGTTGCTGGTAGCACGGGTGCTCCGGCACGCTGAGGTAGTGCACGCCGACGCCGATGCCGTGACGCGTCATCTGGGCGAGAAAGGTGTCGCGGTCGATACCGCACTCGCGTTCATCGACGAGCAGCGTGTAGAGGTGGTGCGCGTGACGCGTGCCGGGCTGCGGCGGCTCGGGGCGTGTGACGGGCAGCCCGGCGAACGATTCCTGGTAGCGGGCCCAGACGGCCAGGCGCCGCCGCCGGCCCGCCTCAACCCGCCGCAGCTGGTGGATCCCGATCGCGGCCTGGAGGTCCATCATGTTGCACTTGTAGCCCGCCTCGACAACGTCATAGTGGCGGTAGCCCTCGTCGCGAAAGCGGTGCCAGGCGTCGGTCGTCATGCCGTGAAGGGCAAGTGTCCTGAGGCGGGCGGCGTCCCCGGCATCGCGAACGAGGATCATGCCGCCCTCGCCGGTGGCGACGTTCTTGGTGACGTAGAAGCTGAAGCAGCCGAAGTCGCCGACGGTGCCTGCGGGGGTCCCGTGCCACGTCGTCTCGATCGCGTGTGCGCAGTCCTCGATGAGCCGCAGGCCGTGACCGGAAGCGATGGCGGCGATGCGTTTGAGGTCGCACGACCGGCCGGCGAAGTGCACGGGCACGATCGCCCGCGTGCGAGGCGTGACGGCCGCCTCGATCGCCGCCGGATCGATGTTCATGGTCCGCGGGTCCACATCGGCAAGGACGGGGGTCGCCCCGGCGTGGATGATCGCGTTGACCGTCGCGCAGAAGGTCAGGGGGGTCGTGATGACCTCGTCGCCGGGCCCGATCCCGGCGACGAGCAGGCTCAGATGCAGGGCCGCCGTGCAGGAGCTCACCGCCACCGCGTCGGGCACCCCCTTGTACGCCGCAAAGTCGGACTCGAAGCGCTGCACCTTGGGACCCGTGCCGAGCCAGCCGCTGCGCAGGCTGTCGGTCACCTCGGCGATCTCGGCCTCGCCGATGGCCGGCGCGCCGAAGACCAGGAAGTCCTGCGGTTTCCGTACGGGGTCGGCCGTCGTCATGCGGCAAGCCTCAGTTGCGGCCGGGCCGCCCACAGCTCGCGAGCCACGGTCCGGGCGCTCTCGGCCGCCCAGGCGGCCGTGATGAGCGTTCCCAGCTCACGCTCGCAGGCCGCGGGTGCGGCGATCATGCGCTCGATGTTCTCCCGGCACAGGTTCATGGTGCTGCAGAGCGTGTGCACGAGGCTCAGCACCGACTCGTCCCGCAGGAGCACGGCGGACACGCTCTGCGCGCCGAGGTCGGGTGTCCCGCGGTGGCCCGCCATCCGCTCGCGGATCTTCAGCCCGGTGGACCGGAGGTTGTGGAGTCGCTGGGCGAGCTTCGCGATGCCGACGGTGGCGAACCGCCGGTTGTCGGAGTACGGAAGACGGCCGAGCTCGGGCGCCAGCTCATCGATGATCTTCATCTGGACACGACGGTGAGCCCGGCGGCTGGTCCGCTGGTGGCGTCCCCACTCGACGTACGGCCCGTGCAGCAGCGGCTGCAGCGGCTCGTACCAGCACGCCGACGCGGAGAGGACGGGGCCGCCCGCGTTGGGCACGCGCTGGTCCAGGTAGAACTCGTCGGTCCGCCGACGCCAGCCGCCGGCCCCGGCCCGAAGCCGAGCCAGGGCGGCGTCGGCGATCTCGGTGGTCAAGGCCCTGGCCCGGGCCTTGCCGAACAACGCCGCCGCCGAGACGCCGCGTTGCAGCAGACGCATCCGCACCCACCAGGGCTGGATCGACCGGGCGGCGCACAGGGCGTCGAGGGGGCTGTCGTAGAAGCCCCCGGCGCACTCCCCGCCCCCGCCGCCGATCTGCACCGAGCGCACCCGGCTGAGCCGCTCGAAGACGTGCGGCAGCCACGCGTAGGAGCACGCGTTGACCTCGAACCCGGCCCGTCGCACGAACTCGCGTCCGTCGGCGCTGATCCACGACTCGTCGATCTCGACCGGCAGGGCGAGATGCTCCAGGCCGAACCGCTCGCAGATGCGACGCGCGATACGCACATCTTCATCCTCGTACCGCCCCAGCGTGAACGCGAACCTGGGCTTGACTCCTCCGTGCAACCCCAGCGCCAGCACGAGCCGGCTGTCCACGCCGCCGGAAAGCTCCAGCGCTGCCCCGTGCTCGAACGCGCGGGCGATCACGGGGGTGAGCGCGTGCACCCAGCCATCGACGGTCCATTCCGTCGCCGGATCCTCGGGCTCCTCGCGGGGCTTGCCCATCATCCGGAAGCCCTGGGCCTCGGTGTGGGTGAGACGCTCCCGTGGTCGCAGTCGAAAGACGCCGTCGAAGGGCGAGTGGTCGTCGAGGGAGAATCCGACCAGCAGGTGCTCCGCCACCGATCGCTCCGAGAGCCGTCCGCCCACCAGGGTCGCCACCAGCTCCGGGCGGGTGGAGGCGATCGGGCGCTGCCGCCCGTCGAAGCCGTAGAAGATGGGCCGCACGCCGAAGCGATCGGACTCCAGGCTCCACGCCGCGTTGGGCGGCGCCGGCCAGACGGCCAGCCGCAGCCCCAGCGGCTCCGGCCACAGCCCCTCGCTGAGCTTGATGTCGTGGGCGGGACGCGGCCCGCCGGCGGGCTCGAGGCCGGTTTTCGAGAGCACCACCGCTCCATAGGAGCCGCACGCCAGGTACCGGTACGTCGGCGCATCGAGCGTCTGGCCGACGCAGCGGGCGAGCGCGCTGACATCGCACTCGGCGAGCGTATCCGCCGGCGCGATGAGCACTTCGGCACGTCCGATTCGAATGTGCTGTTGCATGGTCGTTACCCCGGAATGTGCTGCGGATCTGCGCAGCAGGTCAGAATCTCGTCCATCTGCGCTTCGACCTGTGCACGGACGGTGGGCAGCACTCGCCCCAGGCTCGCACGCGTCTCGTCACGCGCCATGCACGAGCGCCAGAGCTGTTCAATGACATCGTCGGTGTTCAGATGACGCAGGTCCGCGACGTGTCGTCCCTGGTCGCAGGTCTCGAAGACGCCGAGCACCTTGCTGCTGTAGGCGATGGCGGCGGCGGGGACCCCGCAGGACAGGGCGGCGATCGCCGCGTGCATGCGGGTGCCGCAGAACCAGTCCGTCCTCGAGATGATCCACTTGGTCTCCCCCGGATCGTACCCCTCGGGTACACATGCCACACGATCCGGATCGATACGGCCGATGCGCCGAGCGACCTCGGCGCAGCCGTCGGGATCGTGCTCGAAGTGCCCGGAACGGGTGAAGACGTGCGGTACGAGCAGGATGTTGGCGTTCGTCTCCCGCAGCACGCGGTGCAGAAATCCGATGACGGCCCGCCGGTAGTCCGCCTGCAGCCGGAAGCGGCGCATCCGCTGCGGCGCGTCGTTGAAGATGAGGCCGCTGACGTTGAAGCCGATCACGGGCGGTCTCTCGCCGTCCGTCAGCCACGCCGCGATCACGTCCGGCAACGGCCGCGCCGGCTCCCGCGCCTCCAGCCCGAACGCGAGGTCAACGCCGCAGTGGTGGCGGTTCGTATCGAAGTCACGGCCCAGAAGCTCGCGCAGCGTCGTGAAGCTGCGCTGATCGCGGGCCCAGACCATGGCCGCCGCCCGCGTGATGCGGCGGGCGATCCGGCGGGTCCGGGCCGTGTGAAACGGGCCGATCGTCTGGGGCAGCAGGATGAGCGGGCGGCGCTGCTCAAGAGCGATGGTCTTTTCCAGCGTGACCAGGCGGAAGCGTCGGCGGCTGTACAGATCGGTGAAGCTGTCGCCGCTGGTGCCGTCAAGAACGGCGTCGGCGCTGCGGATGGCGTCGATGGCGGTGCTGCCGAGCCCGCCGAGCCGCCCGGAGGCGCGGATCCGCCAGAGGCTGTCACGGTGGTAGATCCGACGCGACGGCACCGCCCCGCAGAGCTGGTAGGTCAGATCGCGTCCCGCAACCCGGGCGTGGGCGGGCCGCAGCCCGCGGCCGTTGTCAAAGGCCGTGATGAGCGGGCTCCGCACGCGGCGGGCGATCCCGGCGAGCAGGGACAGGCTCAACGCCGAGACGCCGAGGTTGCCGGTGCCGGGGCCCGCGCCGAAGATGCAGATCTTCAGCGGTCGGTCGGATTCAAAGGTCATGGGTGTGTCGGGGCACGTGCGGGAAAGGAGTCTGTCGCACCCGGGCGGGCTTCGCCTGCGTCGAGCGCACCGGAGTTGGTGCCGATCTGGCCAGGAAACACCGGTTGTCGTGGACGAGAGCGGGCTCGCTCTAGTCCACCGCTTCGAGGAGGCCGGCGTCGATCTCCAGGCTCGTCGCCCGTCCCAGGGCGTCGATCTGGAGCACCAGCCGGTCGGCCTTGAGCCACTCCTCGACGAGTCCTTCAATGCCGCGGAACGGCCCCGCGCTCACCCGCGCCCGCCGGCCCACCTTCAGGTACCGGTAGGGGCTGAGCTCGGCTCCCTGCTCGAGGGCGAGCCGGATCTGCTCCAGCTCGCGTGCGAAGCGCCGCTGATCGGGGACCTTGATGACGCCGGCCACCCGCTTGGTGGTCACGGCGAGGTACGTGGCCTCCAGCGGCCCGTACAGGAACAGGTACGACGCGAACAGCGGCTCGTCCACGAATCGCTTGCGTTGGCCGCGGAACCTCGGTCGCTTCACCAGCGGCAGGTAGTGCTCGATCTCGGCCGCGGCGAGCGTCCTGGCCAGGGCCTTCTCCTGGCGAGCCCTCGTGTGCAGGACGTGCCAGCAGAAACTGCCCCTTGATCGCCCAGACAGGCTTTTATCGGACGTCACGACCTCCACCACCCGGTGATCGGATGGCGGGGTCTCGACGGCCGGCTCCGGGCGGCGTGGCGACTTCGTGCACTCGATCGGCAAGGCAGTGCTCCACAGAGGCTTGCGGCAGGGCTCGCGGTCGTGATATCGGCCAGATCAGGAAGCCGGGTTATTCCGCCTGGGGTAACTCTCCCAAGTGGGTCGCCTGATTCGGACGGAAGGCATTCTCAACGCCGGGTTCACCGGGTCACTCGGGCCGAAGCGGCTTGTGTGGGAGCGACGACGACACTCGCGCTGGTGGGCGACCCGACGATTGCCGGGTGGGTCATCTGCATCGGCTACTTCGTGGTCGCGATCGTCTGCGTGCGAGCCCTCCGCGTCGCCATGATCGGCGCGCAGATGGCCGCCAAGTACGAGGGCGAGGAGCGCCGCAACCGCGATCGCCGCCACGCTTATCGGGCGAGCTTTCTGTTCTGGAACCTACTGATCGTTCTGTTCATCTTCCTCAGCCTCAACAAGCAGGTAGACATGCAGACATGGGTGACGGACCTCGGTCGACGCATCGCCAAGGCGGAGGGCTGGTACGAGCAGCGGGCCCAGATCCAGACGCTGTTCGTTCTGGCCATCGCCGTCGGCGGCCTGGCGGGGCTGACCGTGCTGCTGAGGCTCACCCGGGACCTGCTGCCCCGCCACGTGCTGGCCTTCTTCGGCCTGGTTCTGCTGGCCTTCTTCCTGCTGGCCCGCGCGTCGTCATTCCACGACGTGGAGGCCGCACTGTCCTTCGGCGTGCTGGGCGTTCGGGTCTCGTGGCTCCTGGAGCTCGCCGGCATCGTCTGCGTCGGAGCCTGCGCCGTCATCAATTTCTGGTGGTACCGGCGGCCGGAAGATGAGGAGGCAGAAGGTCAGCCCCAACCGGGGCAGGCCTGCACGCAGACAGAGGACGGCCATTAGCCATCGGGCAGGACAGAGTCAGGACACGCTGGGGCAAGCCGGCGGCCGGGAGGATGCCGAACAATCGACAGCCCCAGTCCGCGGCATGGATGCCGCGGTTGGACCGGCAGGACGCCGACGGCAGCACACGAACACGCCCGACGAGCCTCAGGCCGCCGAGGACCGAACCATCTCCTGAAACCGCTCGGCCACGTACTTGGCGAGGATGCCGCGGGTGGTTTCGAAGTTCCGGCAGCGCTTGGCGCTGAACTCGATGCCGTACTGGATCCGGCGGCCGACCAGCCGGCGGTAGCGGATGTCACCGGATACGAGCAGCGGCTCCTTGACGTCGGGAAGCTCCAGCGTGAGCTCGACGAGCGTGGTGTCCGCGAACGAGGGCTCCAGCTCCCGCTCGAGACTGATCCGGCAGCCGAGCTCCGAGAGGTTCTCCAGGCGGACCTCCAGGGGCGCATCGGCGTCGGGAGCCTGCATCGAGACCTGGATGGGCTTGTACGGATCGGGCGCGACCCGCAGGGCGCGGCGCCGATTGAAGAACTCACGGAGCTTCGGCGGCAGGTGCGACTCGAGCTGCTGGGCCTGGAGGAATCGGAACCCGTAGCGGCGGGTGCTCCGATCTTCCTCCTCGGTCCGGTGCTGCACCGTGGCGGCCACCGTGAGGGGGTTCGAGAGCTGCTCGGACGTGAAGACGAGATCGACGATCTGGCCGACGGCGAGGTTCGGCGCCTCGGGGACCTCGAAGCGGACGCCAGCGCCCGAGCCGCTCACGTCGACGAGGTGGCCCGCCATGGGGGGGCCCTTTGGATTCGAGACCACGACCTTCAGGCCGACCGCGTTGTCGAGCTCGACCCGGTACTGTGCTCGGCGTCTTGCCGCCATCCGCGCCCCCCGATGAAGAATCGTCGCCGTGCTTCTATCGGCCCCGCGACTGCAGACCTTTGGTCGTGGCTCGCCGACTCAATGACGGGTCGATTCTTTCCGATAACCCCCCAGATGTGCGGCCTGGTCGGCATCCGGCGTTTCGATGACGATCCCGTGGAGGAGTGCGCGATCCTCGACATGCGGGCGCGTCTTGATCACCGCGGCCCCGACGACGCCGGCGTCATGCTGGAAGGCGGCCTGGCCCTCGGCCATGTGCGGCTGGCGATCCTCGATCCGACGGACCGCGCCGCCCAGCCCATGACATCGCGGTGCCGGCGGTTCGTGCTCGCCGGCAACGGCGAAATCTACAACTACCGGGAGCTCAGGCGGCGTCTGGAGCAGGGCGGCGGCGTCCTTTGCTCGACCGGCGACACCGAGGTGCTGCTGGAGTCGATTGCCGCCTTCGGCCTGGAGGCCGTCCTGCCCGAGCTCGAGGGGTTCTTCGCGTTCGCCCTGTGGGACCGGCGTGACCGGTCGCTGACCCTGGTGCGCGATCGCCACGGCATCAAGCCGCTCTACTACACGGCCCGGGACCGCGAGGTCCGCTTCGCGTCCGAGACCAAGGCGCTGCTGACACCGCAGTCGCAGGTCGATCCCGTGACCGTGGAGGCCATGCTTCTGGGTCAGGGCTGCACGTGGGGCCGTCACACGCTGCACCGAGACATTCGACGCGTGACGCCGGGCGAGGTGATCCGCTTTGACGCCGGCGGCACTGCGGAGTCCCGGCGGTTCCGGACCCCGCTGGACTTCGTGGATGAGACGCTTCGCGACGAGCTGGCCATGTGCACTGACGAAGCGCTGATCAACCGAGTGGACGAGGCGCTCAACGAGAGCGTGTCGCTGCGTCTGCGCAGTGACGCCCCGATTGCCTGCCTGGCCAGCGGAGGCCTCGACTCGAGCCTCATCGCCGCCGTCGCGGCCGGCCAGTCGCGGTCGCTGTCGCTGTACCACGCCGATGTCGAGCACGACAGCGAGACCGAGCACGCGACGCGGCTTGCAACGCACCTGCGTCAGCCCCTGCACGTGACACGGGTCGGCGATCACGAGTTCCTGGAGCACCTCGTGGACGCGATCTGGCACAACGACGCGCCGATCACCTACCACGTCAACGCGGTTCCGTTCTCGCTCGTGTGCCGGGATGCGTCGGCGGACGGCATCAAGGTCCTGCTGACCGGGGAGGGCGCCGACGAGTACTTCCTGGGCTACCCCCAGGTCGCGTTGGAGCCGTGGGTCGGCCGGTATCGCCGCGGCGTGGACGGCTTGCACCGCGTGGTGCATCGCTGGGCGCCGCGGGCCGCGCGGCTTCTGTGGCCGCGACGGGCGTCCGGACGCATGGAGCTGCTGCGGCGACTGACCCAGCGGCCCGACGACGGCCCGGACATCGCCGCCGCCCTGGGCCACCTTGATGACGCCGAGCGAGTACAGACGGCCACGGTGCTCGACCTCGTCCGGCGACACCTGACGACCCTGCTGCACCGCAACGACCGGCTGGCCATGGCGTGGGGGATCGAGTCACGCTTTCCGTTTCTGGGCCACCGTCTCGCGTCACTGGCCGTCAACATGCCGCGCCGCGGCCGGCTTCGCGGGAGCCGCTGCCTGCACACCCGCCGCCACCCGTTCGTCGTGGACAAGTGGGTGCTGCGCCGGGTCGCCGAGCGGTACCTGCCGCGTGGTCTGTGCCGCCGGCCCAAGCAGGCGTTTCCCGTCTCGGTCCTGCAGCGTCTGCGGATCGACCCGCGGTTCTTCGCCGGGGGCTTTCTCGCCGATTTCTACGGGCTTTCGGCCGAGGGCCTGCAGCTGCTGGTCGGCGACCCGTCGCGGGACTGGGGCGGGCAGCTGCTGGCCACCGAGATCTGGGCCCGACTGTTCGTCGAAGGCCGCGGCGCCGACGAGGTCCGCGACGACGTCAGGCGTTGTGTCGCCGTTCACAGACCCGAGCGTGTTCGACGGGCGGCATAGTCGAACGAAAAAAGGCACGAAGTGAGGTCCTTCGTGCCTTCGTGTCTTCGTGCTCCGTGCCCGCTCTCAGGGGCAGACGCCCCAGGTGCCGAGCACCGTCAGGAAGTCGTCGATCCCGACCTCGTCGTCGGCGTTGACATCGGCGTTGCAGTCGCCCGAGCCCCACAGGCCGATCAGGGCCAGGAAGTCGCTGATGCCGACAACGCCGTCCCCGTCGATGTCCGCAGGGCACGTGAACTGCCCGTTGTAGTAGCGGGACGCCTCGCAGAACGCCTCCGGTCCGATGATCAGGCCCATCTGCCGGCCCGGCAGGTCGTCGGCGCCGGGATGGATGCCGCCCCAGATACGCGAGAGCGAGCACTGGTCGCTGGCGTCGCCGTACTTCGCCCACTGCAGAGTGACATCCATGCTCGGCCCGTCCTCGAAGACGAGGAACTCGTTCTGCGGGCAGTAGAACTCGCCCATCCCGCCGGGGAAGTACTCCGAGCCCGTCAGCAGGGTCATGAGCTCGGCCGCGGCGCGGCTGTAGGTGCTGTGACCCGACGTGTAGCCGGCAAAGGGCGGCGTCACGAAGGTGGGCCGCTGGTACGGCCACCATTCGGCGGCCCGGATCCAGCCGACCCCCGCCGTGTCCGTATCAGGATCAGTGATGTACGTGTGGCCCCGCCAGGCCAGGATCGCGATCTGGCCGATGTACGCGGCGAGGTGCTCGTGCCGCTCGCCGGCCGATGCCGACGCCATCGTGATCCGCTCGATCAGGCCGGGGATGAGCCGGATGCCGTGGGGGTGGTAGTCCGGCTCGCCGATCTCCGACGACTGGCCCTGGTCGCACATGTAACGGATCGCCGAGATCGGTCGAAGGTAGTCATACCAGCCCTTCGTGCCCCAGCAGGCGATCGCCACGTCGTGCATGGCGCCGCCCATGGCCAGGTAGGTCTTGACGTCCCACTCCAGGTCGTCGAGCACCGGACCCTCCCCGCCGAGCTGCTTGACGGTGTCCGGGTGATCGGAGACGTAGTTGAGGAGCACGAACCAGTGGCCGGGCGGCGTCTCGGACTCGGGTCCGTCCGCCCAGAACTCGGCGAGGATGCGGGCGTAGTCGCCGCGGGGAACGATCTGGGGCGTGTAGGGCTGGCCCGTCACCGGGTTGAGGGTGTAGCCCGGGCCCCAGTCGCCTCCGTTGATGCGGTCGTAGTACGAGTCGTACTGGCTGGGGTCGGGAAGCGGGGCGTTGCCGATCGACGCCGGTGACACGTCCCACATCACGCCGTCGGTGGCGTCGAGGTGCGAGCTCCAGATCGACACCTGCTCGAAGCCCCACTTGTAGTAGTCATCGCCGACGCCGCCGATCTGCGGCGGCGGGCCGGGATCGTGATAGACCCAGTAGTCGAAGTTGTCACGCTGATAGATCGTGGCGTCGGCGGGCTTGAGCGAGAAGGGCGTGACGATGCCCCATTCCGGGCTGAGAAACTCCGGGTACCCGCCCACGATGACATTGCCTCCCTGGTCCTTGAACCACTCCAGGGCCAGCGGCTGCCATCGGTTCGGATCCGTGATGTCGGGGTTGCCGGGAAAGTCCGGCAGCAGAGGCTCGTTGACCGGCGAGTAATACTGGTTGACGTACTCGTTGATCTCGTTCGAGCCGTCGGCGAGCCCGGCGGCAAGCACGGACGCGGCGCATCGGTTGCCCACCGCGGCGGGCAGGTTGCCGAAGGTCTCCTCGAAGTCCTTGTTGTAGCCCAGGGCGTCCATCAGGTTGTCGAAGGCGAGCAGCGACTCGGCCGCCCCGGGCGAGTTCACGAAGCGGGCCTTGAGAACCCGGTACGCCGCGAAGCTGAGAGCCTCCTCCCGTTTGCCGGGGCCGTCCGGGAGCTTCTCCGTATTGAAGATGCCGTCGGCGACATCGTCGTACACGGCCCACGCGTCCCACATCGCGACCGACACGTGATAGAGGTTCCGCGCGTGGATGGTCGGCCGGGCGTAATCCACCCGGATGGCGCCGAGCAGGACCTCGTTCCACTGGCGGGCGACCGACTGCGGTGGCGGTCCCGCCACCGCCGACGACGTGACCAGGGCGACGCCGCCTGCCAGCAAGGTGAGCCTCAACGTCCGCCGCGCAATGAACTGAGCCATATCTTCCATCTCCATGCTTGCGTGCTTGCTTGACCAACGTCCGCCGGCCGTCCCGGACGCCTTGCGGACGGGGCCGGTCGGGCTGCCGCCGGCTCTGGAGGGCACGATACCTCACGCTCCACGGGCGAGCGAGCGGTTTTTTATGGATTGGAATTTTTCCGGGGACACGGCTCCCGAAAGCCCCCGGTCAGGAGGGGTCCGGATCCGCCTCGCGGTAGGGCTGGCGGGCCCGGTAGAGCGTCAGGCGTCGCTGCGTCTCGGCGATCTGGGCCGTCTTGCCCTGCTGGCGGTGCAACGCGAGGGCCTGCTCGGAGGTCGCGATCGCCGCCGCGTAGTCGCCACCTGCCGCCTGCGCGACGGCCAGCGTGTCGAGCGGCTCGCCCGCCGTGCGTTGCGTCAGCTCGCAGGCACGGGTGGCCAGCGTCACGGCTTGCGAGACGGCGTCGGGTGACGGCTCCGTCCGGGTGATCAGCAGCCAGGCGAGCAGGTCGTGGAACCGCGGGTCGTGGGGCGCCAGCTCGACGACCCTGCGGTAGTGGGCGATCGCCTCGTCGTCCCGACCCAGCTCAAGGTAGACCGATGCGAGGGCGGACTGCACGACCGGCACCTCAGGGTTCAGACGCGTCGACTCGGTCAGGTGCCGCAGGGCGGGCTCGGCCTCGCCGCGTCGAAAGAGAAGACGCGCCAGGTTGTAGTGGACCCGCGGCTCGTTGGGCCGGATCGAGATCGCCCGCCGGTAGGCGTCGATCGCCTCGTCGAGCTGCCCGATCATCTCCGTGGTCTCGGCGAGGTCCTTGGCCGCCAGGAAGTACTCCGAGTCGAGCTCCAGGGCCCGCTTGAAGTGCCCCGTCGCCTCCTCCAGTCGGCCCTGTCTCATCGTCACCACCCCCACGTGGTACTGCACGACGGCAAGATCGGCGTAGCGCTGCATCAATGACCGGCCGATCGCCTCGGCTCGCTCGAGCTGCCCGCCGGAAGTCAGACGCTCGAGCGTGGAGACCTGGCTGTGGAGCTCGATGAGGTCCTTCGGGTCGGCACGGCTCTCGTCCACCGCGGTCCGGTCGTCGATACGGCCGCCGACGTACCCGAGGCTGCGAAGCCGATCGAGCGTCGCCTGGTCGACGGCCACCGGCTCGGCGGAGTCGGGGCCGATGGCCAGCCGCTGGGCCAGCCGCGTGTCGAGCTCGTCGGCGACGTCGGCGTGGGAGGACACGACGTTATGCTGCTCCTGGGGGTCGGCCACGAGATCGTAGAGCTCCGGCCTCGTGGTGCGGATGTACTTCCACCGGTCGCCGACCAGCCCCCGCAGCCCGTTGGCAAGGTACTTGGTCGGCGTCAGGCTCTCGCTGTACACGAACCGGTCGCCGCCGGTGGCCGGCTCGCCGCCCAGCCGTGGCGACAGGTCGATGCCGTGGCAGGGCGCGGGCGGCTCGAGACCCAGCAGCGAGCAGATCGTCGGTGCGACGTCAACGACCCCCGCGATCGACGGCACGCGGCGAGGCGTGTCGATGCCCGGTACGCGAAGGATCAGCGGCACGCGGATCGCCGCCTGGTAGATGAAGTACCCGTGGGAGTACTCGTCGTGCTCCTCGAGCATCTCGCCGTGGTCGCCGACGACGACGATGAGCGTGGAGTCGTAGAGCTCCATCGCCTTGAGCGTGTCGATGACCTGGCCCACGCAGTGGTCCATGAACGCAATCTCACCCGCGTACGGGTCGTTCGGGAAACTCGACGCGAACGGCTCCGGCGGCGCGTACTCGAAGTGGGGGTCGTAATAGTGCAGGAACAGGAAGAACGGCTCGCCGGACTGCTGCTCGATCCACTCGATCGCCCGCTGTGTCGCTTCGTCGCCTCGACGCTCGGCCAGCCGTGGATCGTCAAACCGGTCCTGGTAGGTTTCGAACCCGCTGTCCAGGCCGTAGATGCGGTGCAGCACCACGGTGCTGACGATCGCGCCCGTCGTGAAGCCGTTGCTCTTGAGCGTCCCGGCGAGCGTGTTGCTCCCCGGCCGCAGTCCCAGGAACAGGTTGTCGTGCACGCCGTGATAGGGAGGGATCGTGCCCGTCAGCATCGAGGTGTGCGACGGGAGGGTCAGCGGCGTCGGTGCCACCGTGTTCTCGAACAGCACGCCCTCCGCCGCCAGACCGTCGAGGTTCGGCGTCGTGTTCCCGGCGAAGCCGTAGCAGCCCAGGTGATCGGCGCGGGTCGTGTCGAGGCTGATGAGCAGGACATTGCGAATCGGGCGGCCCGACGGCTCGTCATGCCGCACCCACAGAATCAGCCCGGCCACGATGAGTGCCACCGCCAGGATCCACGCGATTCGGCGCATCGTGCCGATTGTACGTGGGCGGGCGCCGTCGCGTGTCTTTTGAGCCCGTCCTGTTCAGGCGGCGGCCTGGGCCGGCGGCTCCTCGCCGCCCACCATGCCCGCGGCGCCGGCGCCGGTGCTGCCGGCGATCATCTTGGGAATCAGGAACAGGTCGATGAGCTGGCCGAAGCCCAGCAGACCGAACGTCAGCAGCCAGATGACGCCGGAGACCTTTCTGCCCAGATAGAACCGGTGAATTCCCGAGATGCCGATCAAGCTCAAGCACCAAAGCCCGTAGGCGGTTCCGGTTGATTTCATGTCGTGCCCCCTTGAATCGTGACCCGATGAGGGTCACCCGTTCGGGCGAGATCGGCGCGGACGGCCGGGTGCCACCACAGTCCGACCGCGAGAACGGCATGCGCCTCGGCCGCCCGGTTCCATCTGGAGGATCTGCGGGCTTATCGGAATGACGGACATGCGAGCTCACACCCGTCTCCGGCCGGCCGGCCCTTCCCGTGCCCGATTGCCGCCGGTATTCTGACCTCCAGTACGTCCTTCGCACACACACCGACAGAAAGGGAAGACCCATGACACGACGAAACTGCGCGGCCGTGGCCGCCGCCGCGTGCGCGGCGATCCTCGTTTCCGCCGGGCTGCTTGCCCAGGAGAACCCCTTCGCGGAGATGACCCCGGAGCAGCAGGCGGAGATGCAGGCCTGGATGAAGTACTCGACGCCGGGCAAGGAGCACGCGATGCTCGCGAGCCGGGCCGGCACGTGGACCCTCGCCGGCAAGATGTGGCATGCACCCAACACCGAGCCGGAAACGATCGAGGCGACCTCCACCATCAAATCCGTCATGGACGGCCGCTACTTCATCGAAAAGGTCGAGGGGCCGGGCCTCATGGGCATGCCGTTCGAGGGCCGCAGCGTCTTCGGCTACGACAACCTGACGAAGACCTACTTCGTGATCTGGTTCGACAACATGATGACCGGCGTCATGCGCTACGAAGGCACGCCCAGCGGTGACGGCACCACGATCCATTACACGGTCGACGTGCCCGACGTCATGGCCGGCAAGTACAAGCAGGTCCGGGCCGTCGACAAGATGAGCGATCACGACTCCTACAGCTTCGTGATGTATGACACGACCGCTGACGGCCACGAGTTCAAGAGCCTGGAGATCGTCGGCACCCGCATGAGCGGGGCCAAGGAGGCCGCGACCACCAAGAAGGGATACTGAGCACTCGGGTGCCGCGGGCCGACCGGCCCCAGGCACTCTTTCGATCGTGGCCCGCTGAACTTCCGACTCGGGCCACTAGAAGGGGCACGGTCCCCAGGTCAGGTTCAGCAGGGCCTGGTGGTCGGCCTCGTCGACATCGCCGTCGAGGTCGAGGTCGTAGACGCAGAACCCCGTGTCCTCGTCTACGGGGCACTCCTCGTACGGCAGCGGGCACGTCGCGCCCCAGGTCCAGTACTGCTCGACGAGCTCGAGATCCAGCCCGTCCACGATGCCGTCGCCGTTGACGTCGGCCGGGCAGTCCAACGGGATGAGGCAGAGGCCGGCGCTGTTGAGCACGATCAGCCAGTCCTGGATGTCGACCTGGCCGTCCTGGTTGACATCGGCGATGCAGAACCCGTCGACCATCGGGCACGCCTGCGAGCAGAACCACTTGGGACCCCAGTACAGCAGGAGTGCCGTCTCGTCGAGCACGTCGACGACGCCGTCCGCGTTGCCGTCGCCGGGGCACTCGGGCAGTTCATGGGCCCAGTACCTGAAGTAGGCGTAGTTGGTCAGATCGGCGTCCTCCTGCCCCTCGTTCCAGACCCGCAGCTTCACGGTGAGGCTCTGGTCCTGACCGAGATCGATGAAGGAGTCCAATCCGCCCAGCGACAGCCCCTCCACGGCCCCGACACCCTGCCGGTGCGAGGTCCAGCTTCCCTCGCACGGGCCGATCCCGACCTCCGGGCAGGTCAGAATCTCCCAACGGGTCGTGTTCACGTTGTCGGTGCCGTGCAGGACATTGATGGTCAGGTCGATGGGCTGGTACGTGTCGCTCCAGACGTCGTAGCCGTCGCGGTCACCGATGTGGTCGTGCTGATAGACGGGGACGAAACCGGTGGTGTACAGCTTCGCCGCGGCGGGCCGGTAGAGCGGATCGCCGTAGATCACGCCGGCGGGGCCGACGGAATTGGCATGGGCCAGCGCTTCGCCGAGCGTGCGGCCGGCGAACAAAGCGCCGGGGAATCGCCCGCCAAGGGTCGAGGCCCCGGACGTGTGGTGGGAGGCCGTGCCCCAGCTGGCGATGCCGCCGAGCCGATCGATGACGTTCGCCGCCCAGTCGCCCTGCTCGGTGGTTTCCTTCTGGTCGGCCGTGAAGCTGCCGACGTCCACGGGCATGACGTTGGCCTGGGTATCCGCGTCGATGAGCTCGAATCCGTCGAGGTCGAGGAATCCGCTGATGTTGTCGTCGGCGCTGGCCCACAGCCGGACCCTGATCGCGGTCACGGACTCGTTGGCGACGGGCCCGATCGAAAAGTCCCGGCTGGCGGTGCTCCATCCTCCCGCCGAGTCCACGATGCTCGTCATCTCGAGAGCCGAGTCCTGGTGGAGGCCGGAGTCTCGAAAGTACCGCAGCCGCATGAACAGAGTCGCGGCCGGCTGCCCCGGCGACTCGGTGTAGCGGTACCGGAACCGCAGCGTGTGTTGCTTGGCGCTGTCGCCGATGAACACGTCGTCGATGTCCACCGTGGTGGCCAGCACGACGGGCAGGTGGGCCGGGCAGGCGCCCGACTCGCACGTTGATTGATCGGGGGTCAGGTGGTCGTACACGCCGTAGTGCAGGTAGCGGTCGTCGGTGAACTGGACGCCGTCGTCAAACGCGGGGCCGGACAGAACACGGGGCATGCTCTTGTGGAAGGAGCTGCCCTTGGAGAGCCCCCAGCCGGGCGGGGTGAACCCGTAGTACTGCACGCCGAACGAGCTGAGCTGGTACGCCATGAACCCGCCGGCCACGCCGACGCAGTCGGTGTTGATCTCCCTGAAATAGTCCGTGGAGCTGGCGCGGCAGTCGTCCTGCTCCTGCTGGGTCGGGAGCTGGCGGCACAGCTCGGTGCACGTTTCGTCGGACGTGTGCCAGTTCAACATGTTGTAGAAGCCGCCGAAGCCGCTGAAGCCTGGAATGGAGTTCCGGCCGTGCAATACGCCGGCATTGACGGCGTAAGGCACGGTGGTCCCCGCCGCGCCGGGGATATTGCCGGGGTCGGAGTCCACGGACGACGACGCGGTGCTGCCGACCCGGCAGAGCTGGTAGGGCCAGGAGCTCGCCGGATCGCCAAAGACGAACGGCTCGTGCGAGAGATAGTCGAAGCACACGCTGTCGTGGGTCGAGGTCAGGTCGTAGAAGAACGGGTCGGTGTCCTCGAGCAGGATGTTGCCCTTCACGCCGGCCCGTTCCGCCGCGATCGTGCGGTCGATGAGATCGACCGTCCGCTCGCGGGTCATGGCCTCGACGCGGCCGTAGGCCAGCATGTGATGGCTCGCAGGGTCGAGCGGCCCGATGTATCCGAGCCCGGCGTCGGTCGCACTGGCGTAGGGCAGAGGCTCCACGAGGGCGACGTCGGAGAAGATGTCCGCGTCGTGATAGACGAGATAGCTCAGGTAGAAGCCGAACGACGGTCCCTGCATGTCGGTCTCGGCCTGATCCGGCCAGCCCAGCGCGAACAGGCGGATGGGGATGCCCTTGACCAGGACCATATGGGTGATCGGCGACGCATCGCGGATGCTCTCCAGCGCGCCGGCATTGGCGATGTCGCAGCCCGTGCCGTCCTGCACATCCTGGGAGACGACGGGGCAGATGCAGTTCTCGACGATGGTCCTTCGGGCCCCCAGCAGCTCGTCGGGCGTCGCATACTCGCCGGGCGGCAGCCGGACGCCGCACAGCGCCGCAGGATCGAGCCCTCGTGCCGCGACGTAGTACTCGGCGATCTCCCGCGAGTCGTTCACACCGGTCCCGTCCAGGTCGGGGTAGTTGAGGTTGTAGACGACGATCGCCGGCGGCGTGGGGTAGGGCGGCGGTGCCGGGCACGGTCCCCAGTTGCCGAGAATGATCAGGAAGTCCTGGATGCCGACGGATCCGTCGCCATCGACGTCGGCGGAGCCGCCGCCGGGGCCCCACTGGCCGAGCACCGCCAGGAAGTCGTTGATGCCGACCTCACCGTCGCCGTCGACATCACCGGGGCACTGGCCAAGCGCGGCGGAGACCGGCCCCAGGCAGAGGATGACCGCGAGCATCGAGACCCGTCTGAGCATACGTGACCCCTTCGCCGGCAACGCGAGTCGCCGGACCCACTGAGCTCATTGACAAAGGCCCCTCCACCTCCATTAGACACGAAGGGGCTCGGCCGCGGTATAGCTGTTTCGGCCCAAACCTGAACTCACGGGAGGGCCCAACTGCGGCCGTAGACGCTCTCGATCACGGCCTCGGCGGCGACGCGGTTACCCAACGGTGACCAGTGCCCGTCGCAAGACAGGAAGTACGCGTCGTAGTCGAGGCCGTTGGCCTCGGCGTGCCGGGCGAAGTGCGGCAGCAGGTCGACCACAGCGACCGACGGGCGGCTCGCCGCGAAGTCCTTCAGGATGGCCACGATGCCCGTCTGCTCCGGTTCGTCGCAGGACTCCAGGTCGCGGAGACGCGGGATGACGAAGATCGTCACGCGGCGGTCGCCCGCCCGCCGGACCAGACGCTCATAGACGAACAGCAGCGGCTCGGCTCCCTTGCTCGACACGCCGGCGTACGTGCATGGTCCCGAGGGGTCGAGCGTCGGCTTGAGGTCGGGCTCGAAGGCGTTGCGAACCGCGTTGAGCAGGTAGCAGCTGTTATACAGATGCCGCCGCGCGATCCTGAGCGGAGACTGCGGCTCCTGGACACGCCGGTCGCCGAACGCGATGGGGTACCACACCTCGAACGTGTCGCCCGAGCCGCGAAGGTAGGGGCGGTACCGGTCCGCCGGAAAGCGGGCCGGCTTCATGTCGGCGAAGTCGTTGGCGGGAAGCAGGAAGACGAAGACGTCGGTGTGGTCGAATCCCGACGCGAGGGAGTCGTACAGCAGCCACTCCTGCACAGGCCCGAAGTTGCCGGAGGTCCCGAAGTTGAGGTGCTCGATGCCCGTCGCCGCCTCGACGAGGTTGGTCATGCGAGCTTCGGTGTCGGCGCCGAAACCCTCCACGAAGGAGTCGCCAAGGACGACGACCCGGCGGGGGGCCTCGGACCGCCGGCTCCGCTCGGCGTCCCGTGCGCCGTAGGAGTTCGAGCGGTACGTCACGTCGAAGCAGGCGGTGCCGTGGCGGAACTCGGCGTCGGGCAGGTGCCAGACGCCGAACGTCTCGTTCACGTCGGCCCAGAACTGCGGTTCGCGGGTCGTCGGAAACGGGCGGTAGGCGACCAGGCCCTGCCGCGCCAGCACACGCGTCGCCAGCTCCGCCCCGACGAAGACCGCCACGAGCATCGCCGCGATGACCTTCTTGCGGTGACGCTGGAAGCGGTTGCGGCTGGTGACGGGCGTGTTCACGACCCGGACAAGATACCTGCTCAGGGACCCCGATCGGTACGTCTGGAAGGGCCAGGGCGAGTTTGCCCGGCGAAGTCAGTTCGTGCCCAGTCGGTACAGCACGCGCGTGCCGATGTGCGCAGTGCCGGCCACGATGAGCAGGGTCTCGTCGTCACGCTCCAGCCGCAGCGTCAACGCATCCCGGTGGACGAGCGTCCAGCCGGGACGGTTCACCGGATCGGCGTGAAAGGCGAGCACGGCCCCGGCCGGGTCGTCGGTTTCGATCAGAAAACGGCGTGTCTCGTCGACCCTCGCAACCCAGGTGACCTCACGCACGTTCGGGTACGGCGCGATCAGTTCCGCGATGTCGGGAACGATGCGGCTCGCACGCCAGGCGCCGAACACGACCAGCGGCAGGAGCACCACCATCACAAACAGAAAAGCGCCCTTGTTGCGGCCGCGCAGGTAGGAGAAGAACAGGTGGCCGGGTTCCGAAGGGCGAGGCGGCCGCGACAGGAAGCCCAGGTACAACACCAGTGCGGCAAGCCCGACGACCAGGAGCACGAGCCACAGGTAGCTGGCATAGGCGGCCATCTCTGCCTGATCGGCACAAGAGATGCTCGGCTCCATGCCTTCGGTCACGGGATCGGGATGCACGAGCCCCACGCTTCGATCGCGGGGCCCGTACCATGTCCGTCATGTCGAGTTCAACACCAATGCTCCGCCAGACCGAGGCGGTCGCCACCGCGGACCTGCGGCAACGCGTGGGCGCGGTCAACTGGTGGCATCGGATCGATCTCGGGCAGGGCATCGTGACGCCGGGCAGAGATCCGACGCCGCAGAAGCTCCGGCGGCTCAAGCTGCCAGACGTGGCGGGCAAGACGGTGCTGGACGTCGGGGCGTGGGACGGGTACTTTTCGTTTGAAGCGGAGCGACGCGGGGCACGTCGGGTGCTCGCCACGGACTCCTACTGCTGGTCGGGCCGCGGCCCGGCCACCAAGGCGGGATTCGAGCTGGCACGCGAGACGCTGGGCTCGAATGTTGAAGACCGCGACCTCGATGTGCTCGACATATCGCCGCAGAACGTCGGTGTGTTCGACGTGGTGCTGTTTCTCGGCGTCCTCTACCACATGCGTCATCCGATGCTGGCGCTGGAGAAAGTAGCCAGCGTCACGGGCGAGCTGCTGGTTCTCGAGAGCGTTGTCGACATGCTCCACGTGCGTCGGCCGTGCATGGCCTTCTACCCCGGCGGTGAGCTCAAGAGCGATTCTTCCAACTGGGTCGGCCCGAACCCGGCGGCGGTGCGGGCGATGCTGCAGTCCGTCGGCTTTCGGAAAGTCAACGTCGTCTATCTGGACTCGGTATTCCGCCAGGCCGGCCGGGCGCTGCGGGACAAGCTCAAGGACCGCCGCTCCCGCCTGCTCCGCGGCCTCGCCCAAGGTCGAATCGTCTGCCACGCCTGGCGCTGAGGGCAGGAACGGAGTCAGCGAATGGCGGCGTCGGACGCGGCATCGCCCGCGCGAGCCGCCGGACGAGCAGACGCCAAATCGGGCTGGGCGGATTCGAACCGCCGACCTCTTGACCCCCAGTCAAGCGCGCTAACCAAGCTGCGCTACAGCCCGAGAGAAAACTTTCTCAGGCGGAGTGTAGCCCGGGAGAGGTCGTTTCGTCTTGCCGGTCGGGGCGGTATTCGGGATTCGGGCCCGGCGTGGGACCCGCGGGGCCGCAAAATGAACGACCGGACGCGTCCTCACGGAAGAGGCGTCCGGCCCATGCGTGAAGTTCAGGGATTGCTCAGTCGCAGGGCTCCACGACGATCTTGCCGTAGGGGTCGGTGAGCTGGGTCAGGGTCACGAGACCTTCGCAGTCCACCGTGGCGAACGAGCAGGAGAACTGCCGGGTCTCGCCGGTGGCGGGGTTGATGATCTCGATGCTGTCGCCCTTGTCGTCGAAGCCGAGCAGAACGCCGTCGGCGGTCCAGGAGGCCGGGACGCCGGCGACATCGATCTGCGGGTCCTGGTCACCGAAGCAGTATTCCATCGACTCCAACTTGTTCGTGCCGGTGGAGCCGACGTGCGTGAAGGTCTCGGCGACCAGATCCACGGTGTAGAGATCCGTGTCCGAGTTGGCGTAAATCGTCCCGTCGGGGCCGATGGCCAGGCCCTCGATCTCCAGGCTCGCCCCGAAGAGCCACTGGCCGGCGCCGGTCACCGGGTCCATGGCCAGGAGCCTGTCGTCATTGTAGTCCCAGGCCAGGATCACCCAGTCCGAGCCGACCTGAAAGGAGACCATGGCGGTGATGTCGTCCGACAGGCTGTTGAACACGACCTCGGCCGACGCGTCCATGGGGTTGATCCTGAGCATCTTGCCCGACAGGGCCCCGTCACGCGGGACGCAGTACATGCCCTTGGCAGGGCCCGAGCCGACCCACGTCAGGCCCTCGGTGTTCTCGACCGCGCTGCCGTTGGCCGTCACCACGCCGATGGTGTGGAAGGTGTCGGTGTCGAAGGTGTAGCGCATCAGCTGGTTGGTGTCGCCATCGATGCCGTAGATCACGACCTCCTCGAATGGCGTGCCGCCGGTTGCCGTCTGGTTGACGAACAACACGCCCAGTGCGGCCGCGGAGGCGAATCCAAGGGTGGCGAGCTGCTTGAGACACTTGCTCTTCATCGGGTCGTCCTTCTGGTGGAAATGTGGGGAGCCACCACAAGAGTAAGTTTCAGGCGTCGCGATCGCGGCCGCAAAGGGCTGGGATCCGACGGCGGAGTGCCGGACGACGGCCCTGCCCAAAGTTGCAAAACCCGTCCGGTTGTGCGGCCGTGGGGCAATGGGTGCTGTTTGAGGGTGACCGCCCGCCGGGCAGGGGTGTGGCGGCGGAAGATCCGTCAGGGGTTACCCGGTCGACCACCGGTCGGTTCCCGCGGCCCTCCCGCCACGGGGCGTCGTCACATCAAAAGCGGACAGGGTGGGATTCGAACCCACGGTACGCACAATGGCGTACACGGCATTTCCAGTGCCGCTCCTTCAGCCGCTCGGACACCTGTCCGGAAGGCAACTGCGTGCCTGCATAGTGTATCGGCATGGCCCGCGCAAACAAGCGTTCCAGGACGTCGGTCAACGGTGTGCTCGTCGTCGACAAGCCGGTCGGGCCGAGCTCCATGGCGGTGGTGTCCGTGGTACGCGCCAGGGCCGGGGGTGCCCGGACCGGCCACGCGGGGACGCTCGATCCGCTGGCCGAGGGGGTGCTCGTTGTGGCGCTGGGCCGGGCGACGAAGTCCATCGACCAGCTCATGGCCACAGACAAGCGATACCGCACGGAGATTGATCTCAGCGCCTTCACGGATACCGACGACCTCGAAGGGCAGCGCCGGGAGGTCGAGGTGGCGCCGCCCTCCGAGCACGACGTGCGTGGCGCCCTGCAGCGGTTTCTCGGGACCATCATGCAGCGTCCGCCCGCCCGCAGCGCGGTCAAGGTCGGCGGACGCCGCGCCTACGACCTCGCCCGCCGCGGCGAGTCGGTGGAGCTGGCGCCGCGGCCGGTGGATGTTCACGGGCTGGAGCTTGTGCGGTACGAGTGGCCGGCGCTGGTATTGGACGTCCGCTGCGGCAAGGGGACGTACATCCGCAGCCTGGCCCGCGACCTCGGGCTGGCGCTGGGGACGGGGGGCCACTGCCGCACGCTTCGACGCACCGCGGTGGGGCCGTTCACCGAGGCGGAAGCGGTGAAGCTCGACGATGTACCGGCGCCGCTGGAGCAAGGCGACCTGATTCCGCTCGACGAGGCGCTGCGACGGCTGGGCAACTGACGTGGCCGCCGGCACGGGCGGGCAAGCGTCCGTGCTACCACGGAATACGGGAGAGTAGCATATTGAGATCCCGGTCGATATGGGAGCGTAGCATATCGAGGGCACGGCCAATATAGGAGAGTAGCATATGTGGAGGGGCCGGCCTACACCGATTCGGGCTGGGTGCCGCCTTCGGCCCGCTCGCGGGCCTCGCGGGCCAGACGCCGCTGCTTGTCAAGGCTGTTCATGTACAGCATGAGCGTCGCCATGCCCAGCAGCAGCATCATGTCGGCGACGTTGAAGACCCAGGGAAAGATCTCATCGTTACCGCCCGGCCAGCTCAGCCCGAAGGGCAGCTTCCAGCCCGGCAGCATGTGCAGGAAGTCGCGGACGAAACCGAACCTGACCCGGTCCACCAGGTTGCCGAAGCCACCGGCGAGAATGAGCCCCAGGGCGATGTGGGCCGCCGTGGCGCCCTCGTCCGTCCAGCGGCCGAACACCAGGATCGCCGCCACCAGCGCCGCCATCGTGAACACCACGAAGAACACGCGCTGGTTGGCGCCGATGCCGAAGACCGCGCCGTCGTTCTTGACCAGGTGCAGGTTGAGCGCACGCGGGATGACGGGCACCGGCTCGTGCGGCGGGATCTGCCAGTACGGCTGGCTGATGACCTCACGGTCCAGAACGACCGGGTCAGCCGCGACGTGCTGAAACGCCCAGTGCTTCAGACCCAGGTCGAGAAAGATACCGATGCCAAAGACGCTGAGCAGTACGATCCACGCCAGCGGCGAGCGCCACGCGCGGCGCGGAGCCGTTGAGCCGTCAGGGGCGGAGCTCACTCGGTGAGGCCTCTCTCGATTTCCCGGGCGGCCTCGATCGTGTAGCGCGCCCACGGCTTGGCGTTCATACGGGCCTTGGGAATGGGCTTGCCGGTCATCTGGCAGACACCGTACGTCTTGTCCTCGATGCGCTTGAGTGCATCGTCGATCTCGCGCAGGCGACGCCGCTCGGTCTCGGCCAATCCCAGCATGAAGTCCTGATCGAACGTGTCCGTTCCGATGTCGGCCATGTGGATCGGCATGTGAGAGAGATTACCGCCGCCGGCCTGCAGGGCTTGGGCCTCCATGGCGCTGAGGTCGCCGACCAACTCCGCCCGCTGGATCAGCAGCAGGTTGCGGTAGTGGTCAAGCTCTTTCTTGTTCAGCTTGGTCTTGATCGGCTTGTCGGCGGCCGCGGCAGGTGAAGCTTCTTCGGCGGCCTTGCGGCGAACACGCGTTCGCTTGGTGACGGCCGGTCGGGCCGCGGCGGCTTCGGCGGCGGCCGCGGACATGATCCGAACCCGGCGACCGTTGATGATGACGTATCCGTTGGCATCCGGAGCCGGCGTGGCCACCGCGCGGGCTCCCTTGCCGCGGCCGATCTTCTTGGAGACCTTCTTGCCGGCGGCGGTCGTCTTCTTGCCCTTGGCGGCCGGCGTCTTCTTCTTGACCGCCGCGGGCTTCTTCTTGGTCGCCGGTTTCTTGGCGACCTTCTTGGTGGTTTTTTTAGTGGTTTTCCTGGTCGTCTTCTTCGCGGTCTTCTTCTTCGCCGCCGAACGCTTCGAAGCCGACGCGGTGACTCTCCGGGTCGTCTTCTTCGCGGTCTTCTTCTTCTTCTTCGTGGTCTTGGCGACCTTGCGGCCAGCGCCCGCGCGCGTCTTCTTCTTCGTCACCTTTTTCTTGGCCATGGCAATGGTCTCGAGCGCGTCAAGGCGCGCAAAGTCGTGTGGCGGACCAGATTGCGCTCATTGACGAGTCGGAATCTGGCTATCGTACGTACCACCCTGCCGTTCGTCAACGTGAGCCGGATCGCCGGCGGGCGGGTGCCATGCGATTGCACCGATCTTGCGGAGCTTCTCGTAGCGACGCTGTACGAGCGTCTCGGGTTTCGTCCGTTTCAGCTCGCGGATCCGGTCAACGAGCCAGTCCTGCACGGACTTGGCGGCCGCGGGGGGATCGCGGTGCGCGCCCCCGACGGGCTCGGCGATCACGTCGTCGATCAGGCCGTTGGCGAGGTTGTCCTTGGCCGTCAGCGCGAGCGCCTTGGCCGCCGCGATGTTGGTCGTCTCGGTGGCCTGCTTCCACAGGATCGCGGCGCAGCCCTCGGGACTGATCACGGAGTACCACGCGTACTCGAGCATCGCCACGCGGTCGCCGACGCCGATGCCCAGGGCGCCGCCGGAGCCGCCCTCCCCGATCACCACGCAGACGATCGGCGTGCGCAGCCGGCTCATCTCCCGCAGGTTGATCGCGATCGCCTCGGCCTGGCCCCGCTCCTCGGCCTTGATGCCGGGGTAGGCGCCGGGGGTGTCGATCAGCGTGACCACCGGCAGGCCGTACTTCTCGGCCAGCTTCATCTTCTGGAGGGCCTTGCGGTAGCCCTCCGGGTGCGCACAGCCGAAGTGGCAGGCGATCTTCTCCTGGGTGGTCTTGCCCTTCTGGTGGGCGATGATCATGACCTTGTAGGGTCCGATCCGGCCGAATCCGGTGATCATGGCCGGGTCGTCGCCGAAGTGCCGGTCGCCGTGCAGCTCGCAGAAGTCGCGACACATCATCTCGATGTAGTCCGAGGACTGGGGTCGCTGGGCGTGTCGGGCCACCCGGACCACGTCCCAGGGATCGAGGCTGCCGTAGATCTTGCTCAGCAGCCCGTCACGGCTGGCCCGAAGCTTGTCGATCTCCTCGGCGTAGTCCGCAGCGTTCTCCCGCTGCTCCAGGAGGGCGATCTGCTTCTCCAGCTCGATCACCGGCATCTCGAAGGGCAGGGTGTAGCCGCCGGCATGTTCGTTGGTCTTGGCCAAGATGGTCGCTCCAGCCATGGCCGAGAAAGCGCGAAGTCTAGGCGGCGCGCTGCGACGAGGGTAGCGCGATTGACGTGGGTGGCCACGCAGCTAGGCTCGCCCGAGGGCGTACCGGCCGCCGGAGCCGCTGCACGCTCTCCCGGAGATCGGCCGATGGGGTCCAGACTGGGCATTATCGGGGCGGGGAACATGGGGCACGCGATCGTCCGCGGCGTCGTGGAGGCCGGTGTCCTGTCGCCGCAAGCCATTGTCGTGGCTGAGATTGATCCCGCCCGGCGGGAGGCGGTGGCCGCCCTGGGCTGCCCGACCGCCGCCGATCCGGCGGCCGCTCTCGCGGCCGAGCAGATCCTGCTGGCCGTCAAGCCGCAGGGCTTCGCCGGCCTCGCCGAGAGGATCGGGCCGATCGCCGAGCCGAGGATCGTGCTCTCCATCATGGCCGGCCTGCACAGCCGCTCCATTCGCGCCGGCCTCGGGCCGGCGGCGCGGGTGATCCGCGTCATGCCCAACACTCCGTGCCGCATCGGCGCGGGGGTGGCGGCGATCGCCCTGGGCGAGGGCGCCGCCCCCGGCGACGAGACGCTGGCCGTATCGATCTTCGACGCCCTGGGCCGCACCGTCATGGTGAACGAGGCCGATATGCACGCGGTGACCGGGGTGAGCGGGTCGGGACCGGCGTACGTCTTTCTGCTCGTGGAGTCGATGGAGCGGGCTGCCGTCGAGGCCGGTCTCGATCCGCCGACCGCCGCTGTGCTCGTCCGCCAGACGGTCCTGGGCGCGGCCCGGCTGCTGGTGGAATCCGGCGGGGAGCCGGCCGCGTTGCGGGAGGCGGTCACCAGCCCCGGCGGCACCACCGAAGCGGCGCTGGGGGTCATGATGGAGAAGGGTTTCGGGGCGATCATCGGCGACGCGATCAGCGCCGCCCGCACGCGAGGCCGCGAGCTGGATCAGTCTCAGTAGTCCCGGCGGACGAAGACCACGCACGCGGCCGCAAGCACGACGGCCTCGAAGAGCACCGACGTCCCGACCAGATACCACGCCGACATCGAGTCGAGCTCCGCCTCCAGCCGGCGCGTCATCTCGACCTGCACGTTGTCCTGCATGAGGCCGCTGCTGCCGGTCATCTCACCGCGCATCATGCCCAGGATGCTGAAGCCCTCCGGGTCCTTGAGCCAGCGCGACAGCAGCCCCACCGTCATCTGGGTCTTGGGCAGGATGACCATCACGCCCCGCAGGGGCCCGTGCCAGCGACCCAGCTTCGCCGCGCCGTCACGGGTCAGCTCCAGGCTCGACCGCTCCTGGGCCATCCGCCGCTCGATGTCGCCCTTCGCCACCAGGTCGCCGTCATCGAGGGCGTCCAGCCGCTGCTCCATGGCGTCGATCTTCGTCTGCGAGTTCTCCGACTGGATCTCGAAGCGTGTGTGGAACTGCCACAGAGTCGATTCCGCCGTCTGGATGCCCCACAGCGAGAACCAGAACAGCATGGTCATCAGCAGGGCCGTGATCGCACTGCGGGTCACGACGCCCGCGAGCACGCACACACTGTAGAGATAGCTGTAGAAGACGGTGACCACGGGGACGGCGGCGAAGATCATCCAGTTCCATTCCCCCAGCCGCAGCCCCACGCACAGGAACACGCCCAGACTGAACACGGCCACCTGCAGCACCACGAACAGGAGGCTCACGACGTACTTGATGCCGAAGATGGTCAGCCGTCTGATCGGCTTGGACAGGACCACGTCGATGGCCCCGCCGGCGAGGAAGTCGGGAAAGAGCGTGCACGTCGAGATGAGTGCGAGGATGACCGCGATCTTGCCGAGCCACAGGTCCACCACGAAGTCGGAGAAGATGCCGACGTACAGGGCCCGCGCCCAGGGCGTGGTGCTGTTGATGTATTCGCTGTCTACTTGCTTGAGCCCGAACAGGACCGACATGCCGTCCTCGTTGAACCCGATCGAGCCGTAGGCGATGACCACCACCGCCGAGATCGCGATCGTGATCCAGAACAGCTTCCTGGAGTTCAGCTCCCGGTAGGCATCGACGAGCATTGCGGTGAACACGGTCATGGCCGTGTCTCCCCGCCGTTGCCTTCGCCGGAGGCCCCTGGCGCCACGACCTCCCCCGTCCGTGGATCGGTCACGGCCCTCATGAAGAGGTCCTCGAGGGTCTCGCGGACGGGCCGCACGGACACGATGATCTTGCCGTCGCCGCGGAGTCGGTCGATGATCGGCTGCACCGCCGGCGTGTCCGAGCCCTTGATGATGATCGTGCTGCGGCCGTCGGCGGCGGGCTGCACCCGCATCTCGCGCTGCGACGATACCCACGCGGGAGCATCACCATCGATCTCGATCTCGTACCGCCGGCTCTCGGCGGTCAGGTCCTCGATCCGCCCCTGCTGCACGACACGGCCCTGCACGAGGATCGCCACCCGATCGCACACCATCTCCAGCTCGCTGAGCAGGTGACTGTTGACGAAGATGGTCTTGCCCTGGTCGCGCAGCCGCAGCATCTGGTCGCGGATCTCGCGGCGGCCGACGGGATCGACGCCGTCGGTCGGCTCGTCGAGCAGGATCAGCTCGGGGTCGTTCATGAGCGCCTGGGCCAGGCCCACACGCTGCATCATGCCCTTGGAGTACGACGCGATCTTCTTGTCCGCCCATGCGGTCATGCCCACCGTCTCCAGCAGCTCGGTGCCGCGGCGGCGTCGCGTCTCGCGATCCACCTTCGCCAGGGCCGCGTAGAAGTCCAGGGCCTGGCGGCCGGTGAGGTAGGGCGGGAAGCGGTGGTGCTCCGGCAGGTACCCCACGCGACGCAGGGCGTGCTTGTTCCCGATGGGGTGGCCCAGCATCGTTCCCGTGAGCCGGGTGGGCCGGACCACCGTCATCATGATCTTCACGAGCGTGCTCTTGCCCGCCCCGTTGGGACCCAGGAGGCCGAAGATCTCGCCCGGATGCACCTGCATCTCCACGTCGCGCAGGGCGTGGATCTTGCCACGGTAGATCTTCTCCACGTGGTGCAGATCGATGACGTGCTGGCCGTTGGGTCCGGGCATCGGCTGCGGCCAGTGTACTTCTCGGAGTCGGGGTATGCTGAACGGCCGATGTACGCAACGCTCGGCGAGTTCCTGACCGCGCTGGAGGCGGCCGGAGAGCTGCACCGCGTGACGGCGCCGGTGTCGCCCCGCCTGGAGATCGCCGAGATCGCCGATCGCCAGAGCAAGTCGGCGTGCCCCAACGCCAGCCCCCACGCCCGCCGCTTCGATCCGGGCCACTGCGGCCTCGGAGGTCGCGCGCTGCTGTTGGAGAACGTCCAGGACAGCGACTTCCCCGTCTGTATCAACGTCTTCGGCTCGTACCGGCGGATGGAGATGGCGTTGGGCTGCGAGGCCGGAGGCTTCGAGGCGATCGCAAGCCGGATCGCCGAGCTCGCCAAGCCGCAGCCGCCCCGCGGGCTGCGGGACCTTCTGGCCAAGGCCCGGCTGTTCCTTCCCCTGCTCCGCACGCCGCCGAAGCGACGGCGGCGGCGCGGCCGCTGCCAGGAGACCGTTCTTCTCGCCGAGCGGGGCGAGGTGGACCTGCGCCGCCTGCCGCTCATCCAGTGCTGGCCGCTGGACGGCGACCTGGCCGCCGTGGGCTGGGACCTCTCGCCGTCCGAGGCGGGCCGGCCTGGCGACGCCGCCGACCACGGGCGCTACGTCACCTTCGCGGGCATGCACACCGTGCACGCCGACGACGCCGACACGCCCCGGCCGCCCAGCCACAACATCGGGATGTACCGCGCCCAGCTGCTCGACGCCACGCACCTCGCCATGCACTGGCACATTCACCACGACGGTGCCTCCCACTGGCGCTCGTGGCAGCGGGCCGGGCGGCCGATGCCCATCGCCATCTGCTTCGGCGGCGAGCCGGTGCTGCCCTACGCCGCCACCGCACCGCTGCCGCCCGGGATCAGCGAGCTGCTCATGGCGGGCTTTCTCAACGGGCGCGGGATCCCCATGTGCCGCGCCGCGACCGTGCCCCTGTGGGTGCCGGCGAACTGCGAGATCGTCATCGAGGGCTGGGTGAGCACCGGCGGCGGGCCCATCGGCTACCGGCCGCGGCGGCGTGACGGCCGGCTCGAGGAGCCCCTCGGCGCCGGCGCCGTGGTCGAAGGGCCTTTCGGCGACCACACCGGCTTCTACTCGCTGCCCGATCGGTACCCCATCGTCGAGGTGTCGGCGGTGACACACCGCCGCGACGCGGTCTTTCCCGCCACCATCGTCGGCCTGCCGCCCCAGGAGGACTACTACCTCGGCAAGGCGACCGAGCGTGTGTTCCTGCCCCTGCTACGCACGATCATCCACGACATCGAAGACTATCACCTGCCGCTTTTCGGCTGCTTCCACAACTGCGCGTTCATCGCCATCCGCAAGGCGTATCCGCTGCAGGCGCGACGCGTCATGCACGCGGTGTGGGGCGCCGGACAGATGGCCTGGGAGAAGCTCATCGTCGTCGTGGACGACGACGTCGACGTGCACGACGAGACGGCGGTGCTCGACGCGGTGTGCCGGCACTGCGACTTCAAGCGTGATCTGGAGGCGGTCAACGGGCCGTTGGACATTCTCGATCACGCCGCGGCGCGGCTGGGCGCCGGCGGCAAGCTGGGCTTCGACGCCACCCGCGCGCTTGCGGGCGAGGAGGTGGCCGGCGTTCCCGCCGGCGAGCCGGTGCGGCCCGACGGCACGGCCGAGGTCACGGCCGCGGCCGAGACGCTTCTCGGCCACGAGGCCGTGACGGGCGTGGACGTCCCCGGCTTCGGGGGCGGCCGGTGCGTCTTTCTCGGCGTCGACAAGACCCGCGCCGGGCAGGGCGTCAGGGCCATCGAGCGTCTGTGGGAGGCCGCGGACCCGCCGGCGGCGGACCTGGTGATCGCCGTGGACGGCCACGTGGAGCTGGGCGACTGGGAGCAGGTGCTGTTTCATGTCTGCGCCAACACCGACCCGGGCCGCGACCTCGTGCGGCGTGGTCACCGGCTCGGCGTCGACGCCACCACGAAGCGGCCCGGCGACGAGCGTCACGGCCAGCCCGTTCGCGACTACCCGCCCCGGATCGAGATGAGCGAGACCATCCGGAGCCGGGTGACCCGCCGCTGGCCGGAATACGGGCTTGGAGAGCCCCTGCGGGCCCCATAAACGCTGAAAAAGCAATTCGCCCGGCCCCGATTGCGGTGTACATTAGTCAGTTGTGCCCGTGTCGTGGACGACCATCTTTCGCCTGCTCGTGATGCTCCTGATGGCGTTGCACGTCTTCTACCTTTACACGTTCGCCCGGACCCTCCAGGAGATCACCGGCCTCGATCTTGCGGCGGTGCTGGCCTCAGGCTCGTTCGCACTGGTGATGCTCGTGCCGCTCGTCTGGGCGGTGGCCCTGCCGGACCTGCCGGACATCATCCGAACGCACCGCGGTCGGCACCGGTGGCTGCAGGGCCGTTGCGCCGAGTGCGGCTACTCGCTGCTCCAGGCCGGGGGCGGCGGCAGCTGCCCCGAGTGCGGGGCGTCACGAGGCGAGCCGTCGGCGTTCGTCTTCGGGTGGCCGACCGCGCGGCGGTTCGCGGTGCTGGCGGCCGTCGCGTGGCTGATGGGCTGCGTCGCCGCGGAAAGCTGGGCAGCGATGGACGAGGTGGCCTTCGCCCGCGAGGCGGAGGTGCACCTGAGCTCGGCCGCGGTCGACCAGTACAGCCGCCCGCGTCGCTGGCCCATGCACGACAAGACGCTCTACTACTCGACGATGGACGGCGTGACTGCCTACTCGCCGCAGCTCGTCCTGCCGCAGCCCGTCCTGCTGCGACCGAATGACCAATAGGAAGAGCTCCGCCCAAAAAAGATCGCCGGACGCGGCCCACCCCACTGGAGACGCGTCCGGCTTGGTCACGGGACGGATCGGTCATCGACCGATCCGAGCGAAACGTTTGTGTATGGCCGTGTCGGCCTCGATGGTGTGAGTCTCGAATCCAGCGGCGCATCGGGCCAGCCCATCGGGGGCGGAACCATCATCGCCGGCGGACTCGTGCCGTGCAGGCGCTTGCGGCAGTCACGGTCACCCCGGCAGGCCTGGGAACCTGGGCGGACCGCGGCGCGTCGAGCTCACTCCCGGCCGACGAGCTCAGGCTTCAGGAACAAGTAATAGAGGCCGCCCTCGGCGTACTGGCCGCCGGCGAGGATCTCGGCCCCGGCCCCGATCCCCATGAAGATATCGGCCCGGCCGGGGGCCTGGATGGCGCCGCCCGTGTCCTGGTCGAGCATGAGCTGAAGGAAACGGCTCCGCTGCCCGGTGAAGGTCACCTCCATGGTGTCGACAAGGACCACGCCGCCGCGCGGGTAGATCTTCTTGTCGGTGGCCAGCGTTCGTCTGGCCGTCACCGGCACGCCCAGGGAGCCGGCCGGCCAGCGTCCGCCGTCGTACTCGGCAAAGAAGACGTAGCTCTCGTTGTCGCGGATCAGCTCGACGACGCGTTGCGGGTCGCGCTCATACACCCGCTTGATCGCCGACAGGCTCAGCTCGTCGGCCCCGACGAGGCCCGCCTCCACCATGGATTGCCCGAGACCTTTATAGGGGCGGTCGGTCTTGCCCGCATACCCGACGAAGAGCACCTCCGGCTCGCCGCCGGGCTGCTGCACACGCAGCTTGGCCGAGCCGTTGATGTGCACGATGTACACGGCCAGCGGGCTGTCGAGCCAGACCAGCTCGTTGCCCGCGAGCATTCCCGACGCCTCGATCTCGCGCCGCGTGGGATAGGGGACGATGGAGCCGTCGGCGAGCCGGCGTCCCAGGGGCTCGCCCGTCAGCTCATCCGTGGCGAGGTCCGCGGGCCGCCGGTACAGCGGATGCTGAAACGGGCCGGTGGGCGTGTCGCTGGCCGCAAAGACCGGTGCGTAGTACCCGGTGAACAGCACCGTGCCCCGCCCGTCGTAGCCGACCGACTCGTAGATGTCGAACAGCCGCTCGACCTCGGCCTGGAATCGTTGCGGGGTGCTGCCCGCCGTAAGCAGCCGGCGCATGGCGACGAGGCTGGCCCGGGCCCGGTCGTGGGTGACGCCGTCCAGGGGAAAGAACCGCCGGCTGGAGGGCGCGTCGAACCAGCCGAGACTGCGGTCGATTGCGGCCAGCAGCAGGTCGTCGGCGCCCCGGTACGCCTCGGCGAGGTCGGGGACGGGGCCGGTGACCCGCCGCAGAGCCGAGACGCCTTCGGCCAGCGGCCGCGAGTAATTCGGCGCGGCGGTCGGCGTGGGGGTTTGCACGAGTTGCTCGCCCGAACAGCCGATAAGCCAGAGGAGCACGGGCCAGCACCTGCGGAGCATGCCGCCAAGCTAGCGTCACGCCACCGCGCCCGCCACCCGTTGCGAGCCAGTGCCCTAGAATGACCTTGACCCTCCTCGGAGGCTCGCGCCATGACCAGTGCCGGCATCTCTCAAGTCTTCACCCTGCTGGGCTTTGGCATCCCCGGCGGCTATGAGTGGATCATCCTGCTCATCCTGGGACTGCTGATCTTCGGGCGACGTCTGCCCGAGGTCGGTCGCAGCCTCGGCAAGGGAATCGTCGAGTTCAAACGCGGCATCAAGGGCATCGAGGACGACATCGAGGGCGAGTCTTCGAAGTCCTCGACCCCGGCGAAGATGAGCAACGACCCTCCGGAGCAGCTGCCCCACCCCTCCCCGCCCGCCGAGCCGCGGGTGAGCCGCAGCACGCCGCAGGAGTCACCGGCACCGCCCGCCGAGTCGCCGGCTCGCGAGGAATCCTCGGAAACGGGGTCCGTCGTGGAGCCGGATCGCGCGTCGGGCTGAAACGGCCTGCTCATTCGTCCGAACCAACACTCAGGCCTCCGGGGTGCCCGGGGCTGAGCCCCGGCGCAGGGCCGAGGGCACCCCTCACACGCCCGACGGTACCCTGCCGCCATGACGCCTTCCGATCATCCCGATGCCGGGTTCGCCGATCGCATGCTGGCCGAGTCGGTCCGCGCGCTCGAGCACGACGGTGCCCGGCCGATCGAGGATGACGCGGCGAACGCCCGGGCCGTCGAGGCCGGCGGCGACTTCGAGCAGCGGATCACCCGCCGCGCGGCCGAGCTGCAAGCCGCCGGCCCGCTGCGAGAGGCGCTGCGTCACACGACCCGCGTCATCGTGATGATCCTGGTGGCGGCCATGGTGCTGGCGGCGATGGCCGGCGCCAGCGCCGCCCGGGCGTCGCTGGGCTCCGAAGGTCCCGTCAACATCTTCTGGGCCCTGGGCGGGCTGCTGGGAATCCAGACGCTGCTGCTGGGCGGCTGGCTGCTCATCCTGCTCAAGGGTCCGCAGGCCCTGTCCGGTGCGTCGCTGGGCGGCGCCGTGCTCGGGCTGGGGCGGCGGCTGGCGGCCCGATGGCAGACCGGCGCCAGCGGCGCGGCGGCCATCGAGGCGGCGGGCGCCGTCTTCGCCCGCGGCGCGATCGGGCGGTGGACGCTCAGCGCCATCAGCCACGGCCTGTGGGTCGTCTTCAACGCCGTGTGCCTGCTGCTGATCGTCCTCATGCTCAGCGCCCGGCACTACCGCTTCGTGTGGGAGACGACGATTCTCTCCGCCGACACCTATGTTGACCTGACCCGCGGGCTGGCCTGGCTGCCGCAGCGTCTGGGCTTCCCGACGCCGTCGGCCGACCAGATCACCGCCAGCGAGGGATCGGCCGCGCCCGACGACTCGGAGCCGATGCGGCACGCGTGGTCGGGCCTTCTCGTGGGCAGCATCGTCACCTACGGACTGGCGCCGCGGCTGCTGCTGTTTGTCGTGAGCCTGGCCGCGAGCAGCCGAGCCCGGCGCCGCTACCGGCTCGACACGAATCACCCCGGCTATCTTCGTCTGCGGCCGCGACTGCTGCCCCGGACCGAGTGGCTGGGTGTGATCGATCCGGACACGGAGATCGAGGCCGACACGGGGCCGTCGTCAGCACCGCGTCAACGCACGCACGCCGGGCCGCCCGCGGTGCTGGGACTCGAGATCGAGCGGCCGGCCACCCCGTGGCCTCCGCGTGTCGCCGGCGTCACCTGGCGCGATCTGGGTTTTGTCGACGACCGCGCCGACCGGCAGCGGATCCTCGGCGCGTTGGCCGGCGAGGAAACAACCCCGCCCGTCATCGTCACCGTGTGCGGGCTCACGAGCACGCCCGACCGCGGTCTCGCCGCCTTTCTCGGCCAGGTCGGCGAGGTGTCGGGGGCGCGGCTTGCCCTGGTGCTCACCGGCGGGGAGGCGTTTCGTCGACGGGGCGACGCCGCCCAGCTCGCCACGCGGGTCGAGGACTGGCACGCCCTCGCGACGGGGGCCGGGATCGAGCCGGACCGGATCGTCGAGGTGGATCTCGATCATCTCACCGACGCCAGCGCGGCGGGGCTGGCAGCCCTGCTCGGCGCCGATGCGGCAACGCCGCACGCCGGGGGCCGGCACATCGAGGCCGCGTTCGATCTGATCGTCGAGCACATGGACCGCTGGCCCGACACGCCCGACCCGAAGCATCAGGCCCAGCTGCACGAGGCGATCGGCGGCGTGTATCGCAGCGTATTGCCGTCGTGGCGGCAGAGGCTGGGGACGATCGATCTCGAGGCCGACGTGGCGGCCCCGCTGCGTCAGGGGGCCCAAAGCGTCGTGAGCCTCCTGCCGCCGCGGCTGCGCACCGAATCGCGGTGGCTCGTCGCGGGCGCCGCCGCCGGCGCATTGGGCTGCCTGGCCGCCGCGACGGTGCTGTCGCCCGCGGCGATCGCGGCGCTGCCCGCATGGTCGGCGCTGGGCGCCGCCGTCACCGCCGCCGTCCGGGCCGTGGCGCCCAGGAGCACGCCCGAGGCCACGGCGGCCGGGGCCGGCGGACGCGGCGACGCCGTGCGGTCGGCAGCGCTGTTTGCCCTTCTTCTGGAGCTGCAGGGACATGACGAGACGACCATCACCCGCATCCTCGATCGCGTGGTCGAGGCCGATGACGCGGGAGCGATCGGCGATGTGGCCGGGGCCCGCCGCTGGCTGGACGGGCTGCGGCACCGGCTGGACCTCGCCCTGGCCGCGGAGGCAGCATCGTGACCGCGCCCGCGCTCAAGCTCGCCGTGGTCGGGCACACCAACACCGGCAAGACATCGCTGCTGCGCACGCTCACACGCAGCGTCGAGTTCGGCGAGGTCTCGCCGCATCCCGCCACCACGCGGCACGTGGAGGGGACGTCCATCCTGCTGGGCCGGCGCACGGTGCTGGAGCTCTTCGACACGCCGGGGCTGGAGGACTCCATCGGCCTGCTCGATCACCTCGACAAGCTCGCCGGCGAACGTCGCGCCGACGGCCTGGAGGTCATCCGGAAGTTCCTCGAGAGCAAGCACGCCCGGCGCCGCTTCGCCCAGGAGGCCAAGGCGATCCGCCAGGTCCTCGGCTGCGACGCGGCACTCTACGTGATCGACGCCCGCGACCGGGTGCTGGGCAAGCACCGCGACGAGCTGGAGATCCTCGCCCGCTGCGCGACGCCCGTTGTTCCCGTGCTCAACTTCACCGCCGACGCCGAGGCGAAGGTCTCGGTGTGGCGCGATCAGCTGGCCCGCACGAACATGCACGTCGTGGCCGAGTTCGACACGGTCGTGCTCGACGAGGAATCCGAGCAGCGGCTCTATGAAAAGATGCGCACGGTCCTTGACTCCCACGCCGAGACGCTCAACGCGCTGATCGAGGATCGGCGCCGGCTGCGGGACGAACTGCTGCGGGCGTCAGCCGACCTCACGGCGGAGCTGCTCATCGATGTTGCGGCCCTTGTGATCCCCGTGCCGGTCGAGGACGAGCAGGCCGTCAGGCAGGGGCTCGAGGACCTGCGCGACCGTGTCCGCACGCGCGAGCAGGAGTGCGTGGAGCAGCTCCTGCAGCTGCACCAGTTCCGCGCCGAGGACTACCAGCCGGCGAGCTTCCCGCTCGACGACGGTCGGTGGGGGATGGACGTCTTCAGCCCCGAAGCGCTCAAGCAGTTCGGCGTCAGGGCGGGCAGCGCCGCCGCGGCGGGGGCGGTCGTGGGTCTGACCCTCGACGCGATGGCGGGCGGCGCCAGCCTTGGCGCGGGCACCGCGGCCGGCGCGGCGGTGGGGGCGCTGTTCGGCGCCGGGCGTATGCACGGTCGAAGACTGCTCGACCGGATGCGGGGCACGACGGAGCTTCGCTGCGACGACGCGACGCTGCGTCTGCTCGCGTTGCGTCAGATCGTGTTGATCCGGGCGCTGCTGCGCCGAGGCCACGCCGCAGTGACCCCGGTGCCGGAGCCGTCCAAGGGCAAGCTCAGTGATGCCCTGCAAACACCCAAGCGTCTGCCCGCCGCCCTGGAGCAGGCCAAGCTCCGCCGCGACTGGTCACGCCTGGGCAAGAGCCGGCGCCCGCCCGGCCCCGGCCGGGTCGCGGCCAAGGCCGCGCTCTCCGGCGTCATCGCGACCGCCCTGCGCCGGCCGCCGGACGCCCCCCTCGCGTTCCCCTGATTGCCGCCGGGGATATACTGCCCCCCGCCGGGCGATTAGCTCAGTTGGCTAGAGCGCGCGGATCACACCCGCGAGGTCACAGGTTCGAGTCCTGTATCGCCCATTGTTGTGGGGATTGCTGCTCTCCCAGCTCCGAGAATGCGGTTTCGGTCACCATGTGCCGCCGTGTGCCAGCTATGGATTCCCGCTCGGTTGCGGGCTAACGTCAAAGCCACGGGAATGCCTTCCCGTGGCTTGTGCGTGTTTCCGAGTTGTCCGCGAATCGCTGTGCTCAACACCCGCCAGTGAGCAGATAAACCTCGTCACGCCAGCGCAGATAGACCATGCCCTGCACCGATCGGACAAGTTCCCGCATCTGAGTCGGCAGCGTTTCGATGAACGCTTCCGCTTCGGGCGTGCCCGGGATGATGTGAACATCGTGCACAAAGTCCTTGCCATCCAGACGCGCGTCCTCAAAGTCCACAACGAGGTCATTGGCCACCCATGTGCTCATCGAGGCACCGGCGAACTGGACGAAATAGTCGAACGTCTCCACCTCCTCAACGGGAGACTTCACGATCGCAACCGTCGTCCCGAGCGGGGAGAATGTGAACCCCAGCGCCTCGGCCTTCGTGCGAATGGCGCTGCGGATCGCGAGATCGAAACTGCCGACGTTCGTCGTTGCCTGACGCGCCAGCTCCTCTGTGAGCAGGGGCTGGCGAAGCTGATCGAGTTCGTTGATCTGACTCTGCAGCTTCGTCCGTCGCTGCTGCATGGCATCGACCCTTGCCACACGCTGGGCGTACGTGAGTGCCCGCATGTCTTCGGGCAGATCCTTCTCATCCACCTTGGCCAGATCAATCTCCCCGTTGCGCGTCGCATCGACGAGATCCCACGCGCACGAATACAGCTTGCCGGCCTTGGTCGCGGCCCGTGATGCCGCGTTGGCGGAGTTCAGCTGCGCCGCGTTGACGTCCTGGGCCGCCTGGTTCGCGCAACCGGCCTGGCCCGCGGCGCCGAAGGGAATATAGGTTTCGTTGAGCTCGCCGGAGAGCTTGATCAGTGTCTGGTCGTAGGGCGTAGCAATCACGACCGTCCCGTTGTTCTGGTCGATCATGGCGAACTCGCCATTGCCCAACCTGGCGAGCTCCCTCCAGCCCGGCATGATTTCACTGTCGTCATCGCCGTAGACGCAGTAGATCGAGTTGACGTCGATTCCGTGCTCGGTTGCTTCCTTGCAGATGGTGCGAGCGGCGACCT